>CAZZHU010000058.1:0-6439 GCA_964654045.1 uncultured Leptospirales bacterium | reverse complement strand
GCGATAATTGCCAGGCCGACAGCAAGCTTCCCGGAAGCTTCTGGATCGATATACTGAATGAGCTGGTGAGCGACCTCCATGAAATGAAGAGCAAGCCGGAGCGGATGACCGTGTTCGATGAATACGGCACCAATGTCCTCTTCTGCAAATCGCATCCGCGCTGTCCCCGTTGCAAAACGAAGTACCCGGAAAAAGAAGCACAGGGCGAGGCCTCGTTTGAATGCGGCTCCTGCGGCAGGCCCGCCACGATGATGCCCGCGCCGGACTGGCTCAGAGAGGGAGTCCGGAACGTTGCCGTGCTGTATAACGCGACCGCGCAAGGCGCCCCTCATGATTCTGCTGCCGGGATAAAGCCGGTCACGTTCTCCTGTCTTCAATGCGGGGCCGCCCTCAAGGTTGACGGAAGCGCGCGCATCCTCACCTGTTCCTACTGCGATGCCGATAACTATATCCCGGACCCGCTCTGGCTGCGCCTGCATCCCGCCACCATCATGGCTAAATGGTTTATCGGGTTTGGAAAAGGGCGGGGGAGGTGACTTTTATTATTGAGGTAAGCACCCCATCATCCGGACCGGGCAGCTCCGGATAGCAGTGCAGCAATACCTGAATGCCGGGTAACCGTCCATAAATCCGGCAGGTGTATCGCGCCCCCCGCCCTGAATAATCGTTGCAAAAAAATGATTGATGCATAGTGCTGGCTGTTTGAGAAAATTTCAAGACACCTATGCAGAACTTTTTGCTTGTCACGAGGCTTCAGTAGTGTTATAATCATTTCAGATAAAAGGCAATCTGTCGCCTGGGCTGGTACTGGATAAAGCGCATTGTACTAGATAATTAGATAATAATGTCACTCCTTCACCCGTGCCCCCTCGGGCGACGGTCGGGGGGATGGGGAGCAGGCTCACCCCTGCGGATACGGCGGATGCGCCCCCGGTCCCATGACCGGCTGCCTCCTCCGCGTCGCGATCTTTTTTACGATGAGGATGATGAGCCTGCTCACGCAGAAATACACGATCATGCCGATGACGATGCCGATCGCGGCATAGGCCGCGCCCTCAAGGGTGACCGGCAGGCCGGGTGTGAAGTTTTCCCAGGCGCCCCGGGCGATCTCCAGATCGATATTCTTGATGAACACAAAAAATTTCTTGTAGGCCGGCGCGGTCTGCAGCTCCTTGAGGGCTGCCGCAAGCTGGTCATAGCGCTCGAGGTCCCCGGCTATCTTCTGGCCGGTCTTGAACACGGCCGGGTCCTTCGAGTTCAGGAGGTGCTGGCTGTACTGGTACAGGCTCTTACCCACCTCCTTCGCGATCTCGCGGTACCTGTCCATGTTCCGCGCCGCCTCGTCGACATGGCCGCCGAGGCGCTGTATGTACTGCGCGCAATACTGGGGAAACTGGGCGAAGGCCAGGGCGCCCAGGACGGCGCAGATCCGGTCCAGGATTGAATCGACAAACCTGGCCGGCGCGAGGAGTATTGTATTTTTATCAAGCATCATGATTCCCCCTGCAGTCGCATCCGCATGGCCGTTACCGCTTCATCCTGTCCGAATCCATCACGCAGGTGGAGACGATCCCGCCCCTGACCTTGTACACGGTCCTGACCATGAGATGCTTTGGCTTGAGGCAGCGGTACAGGTCGTTGTAGATCCTGTTGGTCGCCGCTTCCTGGTAGATGCCGACGTTTCTGAAGGACACGAAATAATATTTGAGCGACTTAAGCTCCACGAGCTTTTTTTCCGGTATGTAGACAACGACGACCGTGCCGATATCGGGGAGACCGGAGAAGGGACAGACGGCGCTGAACTCATCGGATTCGTAGGTGATTTCCTGGGGGTTCCCGTCATAATCGATGGTCTCCAGGAAACCGCCCCGGATTTTGTCTTCATTCTCGAACTCGAACGTTTTTCCTTCGGCTACAGCCATGACCGCCATCCTGCGCCCGGGATCCGGGCGTTCGTGATTATTCCTTTGAACAGATACCGGTTCCGCCGATGAAAATCAAGGAAAAAATATGTCCCCTATGATATAGTTCGGCGGGCAATAAAAAATAACGAACGTTCGCTCTTTTTTTCTTGACGAAAAATACCGGGTCCATTATATTAGTTTTATAGAATAGTTCATTAGGTTATTCTACATCCCCCTCCCTCGATGGGAGGCCAACGCATTCGGCACCTTCTGCGCATGCCTTGGCATCAACCCCATCCTGGGAACGCGGGACAGGGGAGGGTGATTCAATCACCTTATACAATCAGCAGCAATTCACCCCCACCCGGCCTCCCCCATCAAGGGGGAGGTAAAATCAGGAAACACACCGGAGGGTACTATGGATTTCGGAATATCAGATAAAATGAAGACCATTCTCAAAATGATCGACGAATTCGTCGACAGGGAGCTTATCCCCCTGGAGCATGAGTATCTCACCGCCGAGTTCCGCGACATGGTACCGGCCCTCGCGGAAAAGCGCAGGATGGTGAAGCAGATGGAACTCTGGGGCCCGAACATCCCCAAAGACCTCGGCGGCATGGGCCTCACCCTGGTCGAGCACGGCCTCGTATCGGAATCGCTCGGCCGGTCTCCCCTCGGCCATTACGTGTTCGGATGCCAGGCCCCCGATGCGGGCAACATCGAGATCCTCCACCTCCACGGCACGAAAGAGCAGAAGGAGCAGTACCTGAAGCCCCTGGCGGCCGGCGATATACGGAGCTGCTTTTCCATGACCGAGGTTGACATGCCCGGATCGAACCCGGTCATGATGGAAACCACGGCGGTGAAGGACGGCGGCGACTATGTCATAAATGGCCACAAGTGGTACACCTCCAGCGCCGACGGATCGAAGTTCGCCATCGTCATGGCCGTCACGAATCCCGACGCGCCCACGTACCAGCAGGCGAGCATGATCATCGTGCCGACCGACGCCCCCGGCTACAACCTGGTGCGGAACATCCCGGTCATGGGCCATTCCGGCAGCGACTATGCCAGCCACGGCGAGATCCTCTACCAGAACTGCCGGGTGCCGCAGAAAAACCTCCTCGGAAGGGAGGGGATGGGCTTCGTCATAGCCCAGGACCGCCTCGGTCCGGGACGCATCCACCACTGCATGCGCTGGATCGGCATATGCAACCGCTCCTTCGACCTCATGTGCAGGCGGGCCGCGGAACGGAAGATCGCGCCCGACGGCAAGACCCTGGCCTCGCGGCAGATCATACAGTCCTGGGTGTCCGAGTCGGCGGCCGAGATACAGGCCGCGCGCCTCATGACGCTGAACGCGGCGTGGCGGATCGACAACCTCGGCGCCAAGGAGGCGCGCGACGACATCGCCCTGATCAAGTTCGTGGTGGCCAATACCATGCAGCATGTCATCGACCGGGCGCTCCAGGTCCACGGCGGCCTCGGCATGACCGACGATACGATCCTGGCCTACTTCTTCCGCCACGAGCGCGCGGCGCGCATTTACGACGGCGCCGACGAGGTGCACAAGTCGTCTTTCGCGAAGCGCTATCTCAGGAAATACGAGGCCGTCAAATAGGGCCTGATCAATAGAAAGGGCAGCATATAAACCATTCCACAGGAGCGTATCAATGGACATCAAAGACATCAAGAAGGTACTCATCATCGGCGGCGGCACCATGGGCAGGCAGATCAGCATCCCCTGCGCCCTGGGCGGGTATGACGTCGTGATATACGACATCAAGGAGGATGTGCTGCAGAAAGCCCTGGCGGTGATCCCGAAATTTCTGAACGGCTTCGTCGCCTTCAAAAAGATAACCCGGGAGGAGGCCGATGCGGCCATAGCCCGCATCAGCACCACCACCAACCCGGAGGAAGCGGCCCGGGAAGCCGATATCGTGAGCGAATCCGTGCCCGAGGACCCGGAACTCAAGAAAAAGATATTCGCCCAGTTCAACAAGCTCTGCCCGGAGCGGACGATCTTCACCACCAATACCTCGACCCTGCTCCCCTCCATGATAGCGGCCGACACCGGCAGGCCGGAGAAGTTCCTGGCCTATCACTTCCATGACATCCGCATGACCAACGTCGTGGACATCATGCCCCACCCGGGCACGGCGCCGGAGACCGTGGCCCTGGTCAGGGCCTTTGCCGAGAAAACCGGCCAGCTTCCCATCATGCTCACCAAGGAGAGCCACGGCTACGTGTTCAACGCCATGATATCGGCCCTCTTCTTCGCGGCCCAGACCCTGGCGTCGAAAGAGGTGGCGTCGGTGGAGGACATCGACCGGGCCTGGATGGGGGTCACCCACATGCTGATGGGGCCCTTCGCCATCATGGACAGCATCGGCACCGACACGGTCTGGCACATCACCAACTACTGGGCCCAGCGCACGAAGGACAAGCAGTCTCTCAGGAACGCGGAGTTCATGAAAAAATATGTCGACGAGGGACGCCTGGGCCAGAAGGTCAAGAAGGGATTTTACGACTACCCGAACCCGGCCTTCAGCAAGCCCGACTTTCTCACGGGCGCCAAATAATTCTATTTCTATAACGAGGATACCATCATGAAAATTGATTTCAACCTGACCGGTAAAATAGCACTGGTGTCCGGCGCGAGCCGCGGCATCGGCGAGTCAATAGCGAAGACCCTGGCGGCCCACGGCGCCGAGGTGATACTGACAAGCAGAAAAATAGAAGGCCTTACCGCGGTGGAGAAGGGGATCTCAGCCGCCGGGGGCAGGGCCGTGTCCATCGCCTGCCACAACGGGAAGATGGACGAGATCGCGAACCTCTTCAAGGAGATCGAGAGCCGCTACGGGAAGCTGGACATCCTGGTGAACAATGCGGCCACGAACTTTTATTTCGGCGACGTCCTGAACGCCAACGAGGCGGCCTGGGACAAGACCATGGAAGTGAACCTGAAGGGATACTTCTTCATGAGCCAGTACGCGGCGAAGCTGATGGTGAAATCGGGCGGCGGTTCAATAGTGAACGTGGGCTCCATTAATGGGATTCGTCCGGCCCCCATGCAGGGCGTCTACTCCATCACCAAGGCCGGGGTCATCGCCATGACCAAGTCCTTCGCCAAGGAGCTGGCCCCCTTCAATGTGCGGGTGAACGCCCTTCTGCCGGGACTCACCAGGACGAAATTTTCCTCTGTCATGACCGGGAACGATGAGCTGATGGACAAGGTATTGCTCCCGATGATTCCGATGCGCCGGGCCGGGGAGCCGGAGGAGATGGCGGGCGCCGTCCTCTACCTCGTGTCGGACGCGTCGTCCTTCACAACAGGCGCTACCATTGTCGTGGATGGCGGTGCACTGGCGTAATTGTACCCTCACCCGCCCCTCCGGGGCACCCTCTCCTTGATAATGAGAGGGTTTCCGTTATAAGTATGTTTCTTTTCCTCCCCTCTCCATTTCATGGAGAGGGGCCGGGGGTGAGGATTTTAAAGTGTGCGCAGAGAGCTGGCGTAGGATCAGAACTTCACCGTTCGGTCCTGGCCGACTGAAAACTTCGTCCCGCAGTCCGGGCACTGGAATGTGCCTGGCTTTTTTATCCGGACCAGGGACTTGCACTTTTTGCATTCAACGATTATCGAGCCGAAGCCCGGGGCGGGCGCCGCCGCTTCCGCGGGCTGTTTCTCCGTGTCCCGGCTCTTAACGGTGAATTCAGTGTTGCAGTGCGGGCAGAGATAGTCCCCGTCGCGGCTGACGCGCATGAGGGACTTGCAGTGCGAGCATTCCACTATGCGGGACCGCGGCTGGAGCCCCGCCGGCATTTCCTCTTCCGCGGCGGGCGCGGACGGCTTTTTCCGCATCTCCTCCGGCTTCGCCGGCGGCGGAGACATTTCCTCGAAGGGCTCCATCGCACCGGCGGCTCCAATCGTCACATCCTCTGCGGGTAACATTGGCGGCTCTTCTTTGAGCCCCTTCTTCCTGAGCTCCATCTGGCGGTCCATGACCTGGATAGCTTCCGCGCGGTCTTTGGCGATGCGGAAAACATTATCAAAGCCGAGAAGCGCGTAGAGGGTCAGTATTTCGTGCGGCAGACTGAAGATCACGAAAAAACCGTTTGCCTCGGATATCTTTCTCTGTAAAAAAAGAAGCAGGCCGATTCCCTCGGAGCTGACATAGCTCATCTTCCCCGAATCAAACAGTATGAACAGGATGTTCTTATCCAGGAGCTTATTGATGTAGTCCTCGAAACCGGGACTGGTAAGGCTGTCAAGGGGACCGTCTATTTCCACAACCGCCACGCGGTTGTCAAGTATCTCTGAATGTTTGATAACCACGTCGCTACTCCTTGTCCTCCACCGATATCGCGTCCTTGATCTCCCGTTTTTGATGAAAAGGCGTTTCCCGGATCCCGGCATCGCCATCGGCGCCGGCATCCTCCGCGCTCAGAAGCTCCACCACGACAACGGGCTCTTCAACGCCGGACGGTTCAGGCCCGGATAACGGCATGGTCATGTCATAGAACTCTCCCGT
>CAZZHU010000057.1:0-22669 GCA_964654045.1 uncultured Leptospirales bacterium | reverse complement strand
AGATTACGAGGTCAATGAAAAGGATCGCCATGTAACCCTTACCGAGGAAGGCGTCAACCACGTGCAGCGGCTCCTCAAGATAGATAACCTGTACGATAACAAGCATATTGATACCGTACACCATGTTAACCAGGCCCTGAAGGCGCATACCCTGTTCCACATTGATGAGGATTACATCGTCAAGGACGGCCAGGTCATCATCGTCGACGAGTTCACCGGCCGCCTCATGCCGGGCCGCCGCTATTCTGACGGCCTCCACCAGGCACTGGAGGCAAAGGAGAATGTCACCATAGCGCGGGAAAGCCAGACCCTGGCTACCATCACCTTCCAGAACTTTTTCAGGATGTACAAGAAACTCGGCGGCATGACCGGCACCGCGGACACCGAAGCGGTGGAATTCCAGAAGATATACAAGCTCGACGTGGTCGTCATCCCGACGAACATGCCGATGATACGGCGGGATTACCCCGACAAGGTGTACCGGACCGAGCGCGAGAAATATGACGCGATAATCAATGAGATCCGCGAGCTTAACAGTAAAGGCCAGCCGATACTGGTCGGCACCATTTCCATCGATAGATCGGAAAAGCTGTCGCGCCTCCTGCAGTCAAAGAGCATCATGCATAACGTGCTGAATGCCAAGTTCCACGAGCACGAGGCCCGGATCATCGCCGAGGCGGGCAGTCCCGGGGCGGTTACCATCGCCACGAACATGGCGGGCCGCGGTACCGACATCGTGCTGGGGGGCCGGAGGCTATATATAGACGAGCTCGAATCGCATGTCCCGGTCCATGACGCCGGTATCTGGAACGACTTCAAGCTTTCCGTGCTGACTTCTGATTTCGACAAAGCTGAACAGCTGTCAGAACAGATGACGGGACAGGACAAGCACAAGGCGAAAACCCTCCTTCGCGAAGGGCGGGAATGGACTACAAATCATATCAAGGTCGTCGAGGCCGGAGGCCTCCATATCCTGGGCACCGAGCGCCATGAGGCGCGCCGTATAGACAACCAGCTCCGCGGCCGTTCGGGACGCCAGGGCGACCCCGGGTCTTCAAGGTTTTACCTTGCCCTCGAGGACGAGCTCATGCGTCTGTTCGGCTCGGAGCGCATCGGTAACATCATGCAGCGGTTCGGAATGGAGGAGGGGCAGGAAATCGAGAGCCCCATGGTCACGAAGGCCATCGCCAGCGCCCAGAAGCGGGTTGAAGGCCGCAACTTCGACATACGGAAGCACCTCCTCGAGTACGACGACGTCATGAATTCACAGCGTGAATTCATCTACAAGGAACGCGATGAAATTCTTCTGGGCGAGGACATATCCTACAAGTTCAAGTCATATATTGAAGACGTGTGCAGGGAGAAGATCGAAATATTCACCGGTGGGAAAAGCCATCCTGAAGAATGGGACCTTGAAGGTCTCAAAAACTGGCTGCGCTTCAAGTTCGGTGTCGACATAGACTATGAAATAATCAACCCCATGGAATTACGGTTCTCGGAATTCGAAGAAGCCATCATTCAAAAGCTCAAGGAAGCCTATAAAACCAAGGAAGAAACGCTCGGTGAGAAAGACATGCGGGCCCTGGAAAGGATGATAACCCTGCAGATTATTGACACCAAGTGGCGGGACCACCTGTACAACATGGACGAGATGCGCGATGGAATCTGGACCCTGAGCTACGGGGAGAGAAACCCCCTGGTAGAATACAAGATTCAGGGTTTTAACCTCTTCAGGGACATGCTCGCTACGCTGAAGGAGGATATCCTTGAATATCTCATGAGGGTGCAGGTGGAGCGTATCGTTGAGGAGGAGCCGCCCCAGCCCTCAGCGGAAATCATCGGCAGCGAATACCATGCAGAGGTGGAGCAGTTCGGAAACGGCGGAATACCCCTCGCGTCACAAGCGGCCCAGGCCCCGGCGCGGAAGCCGGCAGAGCAGAAAAAAGAGCCGCACCCAGAAACAACGGGCGGCGTGAAACGTAAAAAAAGCCGCAGGAGCAGGAGATAACGGACGTGTCATCGACATTAATGAAAAGCGTATCGGGGATAAGGGGAATCGTGGGTGAATCCGTTACCCCCGATCTCATCAATAAAGTCGGGTCGGCATTCGCGCGTTATTGCGGATACGGCACCGTCGTAATTGGCAGGGACTCCAGGCCCACCGGGACTGCCATAGAAAAGGGACTGGAATCAGCCCTGATGCTTTCCGGCTGCAGCGTTGTTAACGTCGGGATCGTGCCGACGCCGACGGTCCAGGTCATGGTGGAGCACCTTTGCGCGGACGGCGGCATCGTGATATCGGCCTCGCATAATCCCATAGAATGGAATGCCTTCAAGCTTATCGGAAAAAACGGGTCATTTCTCACGGCCTCGGAGATAGATGCGTTTTTCAAAATGATGGAATCGCCCTTCACCTATAAGCGGTGGGACGGCGTGGGCAGCGTGTCGCAGGACACCACCGCTGATGAAGTGCATATTGGGAAAGTGCTCGGAGTCGTACAACAGGATATTATTGCCAGAAAAAAGTTCAAGGTCGTACTTGACTCGGTAAACGGCGCAGGATCGCGCATAACGCCCCGAATGCTTGAAAAACTGGGCTGTAAGGTGGCGCCGATTCATTGCGACATGTCCGGGATCTTCCCGCGCGGGGCTGAGCCGGTGCCGGATAACCTCACGATACTATCGGAAAAGGTGATTGGGGAAAGAGCCGATATCGGTTTTGCACAGGACCCGGATGCCGACAGGCTTGCCATTGTTGACGAGACGGGAAGGCCCATCGGCGAGGAAAACACAATTGCCCTGGTGGTCGAGCATCTCCTTGCGAAGAAGCCGGGCAGGGTCGTCATAAACCTCTCTACGACGAAGGCTGTCGATGATATTGCGGCTGCCCATGACTCCCGGCTCACGCGCGCCAGGGTTGGCGAGATTAATGTCGTTGAGGAAATGATGAAGGGCGGCGCGCGTATCGGCGGCGAGGGAAATGGAGGCGTCATATCCCCGGAAGTCCACCTGGGCAGGGACAGCCTTGTCGGGATCGGCTATGTACTGGAGATGATGGCAGAACGCTCGAAAAAGATATCAGAGCTTGTAGCCGGTCTGCCGCACTATGTGATGAAAAAGGGAAGCATCAAGCTTGCCGGGGCCGGTATCGATCCATCGATCCTGAAAAATATTGAGAAGGAGTGTTCGGCCCAGAAAACATCGAGTATTGACGGCCTCCGCATCGAATTTATTGGCGCACACGAATTCGCCGGCGGATGGGTGCACCTGCGCCCGTCCAATACCGAGCCTATTTTCAGGATAATTTCCGAGGGAAAGGACGCAGGTCAGGCGGAAGCTATCTATAATCATTTTGAGAAGCTGCTGAAACCCGGGCATTAATCCCCGGGCTTACCCCCCATAATTTCAGCTTGACAAATACCCATGATGACAAGAATTTACTTGTCTGATTTAATAATAGTATTAATATAATATTAAAAAGAAGCATAAAAATGTTCAAAAACAGGTCATATTGCGGGGAATTATCAGTAGAGGATGTCGGCAGGCGTGTTGAGCTTGCCGGGTGGGTCGAGAGCAACAGGAATCTCGGCGGCATTATGTTCATAAAACTCAGGGACGTTTCAGGGACTATCCAGGTTGTCGTGGATTCATCGGCCTCTTCGGAACTGCTGAAAACAGCGGACCAGGCCAGGAGCGAATTTGTCATATTCGTTACCGGCTCGGTACGGAAGCGAGACGAGAAGAATATCAAAGCGAACCTCCCGACAGGTTATATCGAAGTTCTATGCGAATCGATGAAGATATTGAACGCTTCAATGGTCCCTCCGATTCCAATTGACGCAAAAGACATACTGAACGAGGACACGAGATTAAAATACCGCTATCTCGACCTCAGGCGCGAAGAAATGCGTGACGCCATAATCAAGCGCCACAGGGCCACGCAGACCATGCGCAGGTACCTGTGTGATAACAGGTTTTTTGAGATAGAAACACCAATCTTGAACAAGTCGACCCCAGAAGGGGCTCGCGACTTCCTGGTCCCCAGTCGCATCAGCAAGGGCGAATTCTACGCGCTCCCGCAGTCGCCGCAGCTTTTCAAGCAAATATTGATGATATCCGGTTTTGACCGTTATTTCCAGATCGTAAAATGCTTCCGCGACGAGGACCTGAGGGGCGACCGGCAGCCTGAATTCACCCAGGTGGACCTCGAGCTTTCCTTCATCGACGCGGAAACCATCATGGGTGTTATTGAAGGCCTCCTGAAAGAGGTTGTCCGGGACATCCTGGGTCCTGAAATTTCCCTGCCATTCCCGCGCCTGACGTACAAGGAGGCAATGGACCGTTACGGCACGGACGCTCCTGACACGAGGTTCGGACTCGAGATCAGGGACTGCAGCGATATATTCAAAAATTCGGAATTCAGCATTTTCGTACAGTCCCTGTCTTCGGGCGGGGTGGTGAAGGGCATAGCCGTCCCTGACGCCGGAAGCCTGTCGCGCAAGATGACCGATCAGTACGGGGAAGTCGCGAAGGTGTTCGGCGCCAAGGGCCTTCCAATGTTCAAGTATAATAATAATGCGGCAGAAAGCGGGATCGCCAAATATCTCAAGCCTGGAGAACTTGATGAGCTGAAGTTGCGTTTCGGCCTTTCAGGCCAGGCGACGCTTTTTTTCGTTGCCGATACCTGTGCCACGGCATCAAGCGCGCTGGCAAGCGTGCGCGTGAAAATAGCCAGGGATCTTGATCTTATCGATGATAAGAAGCTTAATTTCCTCTGGGTAACTGATTTTCCACTGTTCGAATACAGCGGGCAGGACCGGAGGTTTTATTCGAAACACCATCCCTTTACCTCTCCCAAGGCGGAGTTTATACCGCTTCTCGATTCCCTGAAGCCGGAGCAGGCTGAATCGGTCCTCGCCCAGGCGTACGATGTTGTCCTGAACGGCGTGGAAATCGGCGGCGGTTCAATACGGATCAACAACCCGGAGGTACAGAATAAGATATTTTCGCTTCTGGGTATTTCCAGTGAAGAGGCCGATGAAAAATTCTCGTTTCTTGTTGATGCTCTAAAATACGGAGCGCCCCCCCACGGGGGCATAGCACTGGGCCTCGACCGCGTCATGATGCTTCTCCTCGGGAAAAAATCCATCAGGGACGTCATAGCCTTTCCCAAGACGACGAGGGGACAGTGCCTCATGAGCAATGCGCCTTCACCCGTATCGCCGGAGCAGCTGCAGGAACTCAACTTGAAGGTTGTCGGCAAATAACATGATTGAGAACCGATTCGAGATCGATGACACATCGATATTCAAGCGAATCTGCGGGTCCAAGGACGCCAATCTTAAAAAAATAGAGGAAATCACCGGAGTAGATATCATCCCGCGCGGCAACACTTTAATAGTGAAGGCCGTCAAGGAAAAGAACGATCTGGTAATGAGGCTGCTCCATGTCATGAGTGATTTCATCTATGCCAGCGGGAAGGATTACGAGTTCGACGATTTCGACCTGAAATACCTTGTTACGACGGTGATATCCGGAAAGGATTTCCGGCCCGATGACATCGGCAGGATGAAGATATCATTCCCGGATTCCGGGAAGACGATCATGCCCAAGACGCTGAACCAGGCCCGCTACATAACCGCCATGCACAGCCATCCTATAACGATAGCCACCGGCCCGGCCGGAACCGGTAAAACATACCTCGCGGTGGTAATGGCGCTGAAATATCTCCTCACCGGGAAGGCGGACCGGATAATACTCACCAGGCCGGCAGTGGAAGCAGGAGAAAACCTGGGGTACCTGCCGGGCGACCTGATTCAGAAAATCAATCCGTACCTGCGGCCTTTGTATGACGCGCTGTTCGATCTCCAGCCATTTGAAAAGATTTCGAAGATGATGGAGAAAAATATAATAGAGGTGGCCCCCCTTGCCTACATGCGCGGGAGGACACTGAACAGTGCGTTTATAATCCTCGATGAAGCGCAGAACACCACCGTGGCGCAGATGAAAATGTTTCTGACAAGGCTCGGCAGTAATTCCAGGATCGTCATTTCCGGGGACGATACGCAGATAGACATAGAAAAACCGAAAAAGTCGGGCCTCCTGCAGGCGATGCGCATACTAAAAGATATCAGCGACATAAGCTTCATACGTTTTTCGAAGGAAGACATCTCACGGCATCCCATAGTAGAAAAAATAGTTGCAGCCTATGAAAAGAGCGGATATAGTGATTAATTCAATTTACTAGATATGAAATCGTTATTAGAAATAGCGTCCAGATCCATCCGCCACTTCCTCGGAAGCCAGAATATTAAGTTTTCATTAATATCATTGCTTCTGATCGTCACCATGTCGACGATAATGCTTTCTTTGAATTTTTTCGGCACATCGTATGAATATGAAATCGGCGATATTGCCGACGAGGATATCCGGGTCCCCCGGGACATCGAATATGTGAACGAGCCGGAAACGGCGATAGAGCGCAAGCGGGAAGCGGAAGCCGTTCCCATCGTATTCGACAAGGACGCATCGGTGCTCCAGAGAAAGCTCAACATCACCAGTGTCCTCATCAATCACGCGGTCGAGACCCTCAAACAGTTTCCCCCCGCGGGCAACGATTATACCTTCCAGGTCTACGCGATGAAGTCCCGGATGCCCAGGTATATGCAGTTCAATGATGCCGTGCTGGCGGAAGTCCTCAGGTTCCGTGATCACGCAAAGCTCAAGAAAATCATATCGCGAATACTTATCTACATATATGACGACTCCCAGATGGGCATGCTTGACAAGCCCTATGATAACCCGCTGAAGATTTATAATAACAATCTTACGGTCCGCACCATAAATTCGCCGGAGACGGTAGACGAAGTTTCCCGCACCCTTGAAACCCTCAAGACGATGGATGACATCAAGAAGAACATGTACGGAATATGCAACTCCATCGCACCGTTTCTGCAAAAACCGACGATAACAGCCATCAGCACAATTATAACCGGCATTCTCGAGCCGAACATGACATTCAACCTGGAAGAATCAAAACGCAGAATAACCGATGTTATCAAAAAAGTAAACCCGGTTACCAGCAAACTGAAGAAAGGCCAGACAATAGTAAGGGAAGGGGACACCATAACACAGGATGTCCTGAAGAAGATCGATATATACAACAAGCAGACGGCCACCCTTAATATCAGCTTTATCTTCGGGATACTGATGATACAGATCATTTTCTTCTTCATATTCGGTTTTTTCCTTATGGAGTTCAACAAGGTATTCCTGCCGGATAAACGGTCGACCATAATAATTTCCTCGCTTGTCCTGATATTCATGGTTTACACGTTTTTTATCTCAAGGATGGAATCGCCCATCAATTCCAGACTCACATTCGCTCTTCTCCTGCCGATATCCTTTGCGACGATGATACTGTCCATACTGTATAATCGGTATCTCTCAATAATTGCGGGACTCTATATCGTTTTTTTCACGACGCTGATAAGCGGAAGCAATATTTCAACAGCCATTATTTCATTCAGCACCGCATTGATGGGGGTGTTTGTAAATGAAAAGGTCGAACGCAGAACGGATTTTCTTCGCGGCGGCCTGATCGTCGGAATAATAAACACCTTTATTATCATTTCAGTCGCGCTGATACAGGAGATACCGGTCAGAAACACCAATTTCCTGAAAATAACGGGGATAGCCTTCGCGAGCGGGGTAATAAACTCGATCCTGGTGCTGGGTATACTGCCGCTGTATGAAAATCTCTTCGGCATAACGACAAAATTCAAACTCCTGGAGCTTTCCGACCTCAATGCTGAAATATTCAAGGAAATGCTCATGAAGGCACCGGGCACGTATAACCATTCCATGCTCGTTTCCACGATTTCCGAGGCCGCCTCCAAGGAAATCGGCGCGAATCACCTTCTTGCCCGCGTGGGTGCGTATTACCATGATATCGGTAAAATAGCCGATGCCGGCATGTACATTGAGAACAGGGTCACCGATCCGCGCGCCAGGAACATGTCGCCGCTTGAATACGCGCAGCTGATCATTTCCCATGTCGAAAAGGGAATCGCCATGGCCGAGAAAAACCTGCTTCCGGAATCCGTCATTGATTTCATACGGGAACATCACGGACAGACGACCATGACATTCTTTTACCATCAGGCGCTGGAAGCAGCGGAAACCAGGGAGCATGAACTGATCCACAAGAACGATTTTCAGTACCTGGGACCCAGGCCGCACAGCAAGGAGACGGCCATTGTCATGCTGGCTGATTCGATTGAAGCCGCGGCGCGGTCCCTGCAGAACCCCTCATATGAAAAGCTTGACGGTCTTGTGCGTAAAATTATCTTCAACAAGATCAATGAAGGCGAGCTGGAATCTTCTGATCTTTCAATGACCGAATTGCGCGTAATCCAGGAAACTTTCCTGTCGCTGTTAAAGGGCATTTTTCATTCAAGGATCGAATATCCCGAGGATTATGACTTGAAAAAACTCGAAAAGAGAATAATACAGACCCATGATACGGATTGATGTATTCTGCGAAGATGCCTCGTTGCCGCATAAAAATATCGGCAAGAATAAAATCAGGAATGCCGCCGCAGCGGCAGCGGAATTGCTTGATCTGAAAGACGCTTCAATTACCATCATTATTTCCAGCGATCAATATATCAGGAAAATCAACCGTGAATTCCGCGGACATGACGAGCCGACCGATATCATCTCGTTCTCGAACAGGGACAATCCCTTTCCCGGGGTGGATGACACCTGCGAGGAAATTGGCGATATCTACATTTCCATTGAGCGGGCGGACCGGCAGTCCGTGGAATACCGGGTGCCGATCCAGGACGAGATGAAACGCCTTATCGTACATGGAATACTTCATCTCGTCGGGTATGACCATGAGCGGTCTGACGAAGACGAGGAGATAATGCTGAGAAAAGAAGAAGAGCTGTGCAGGGCCATTACCCTGTAGCTCACTGCCTGTCTATCAGCACCATGAGGTCTTTTTTGAAGGCATCCAGCTTTTCCCTGACCCTGCGTTTACCTTCGGCAAGATTCTGCTTGTCCGTGTCCTCGCGGACGCTGAAATAGAATTTTATCTTCGGCTCGGTTCCCGAGGGCCGCATGGTTATTTTAGACCCGTCAGCGAGAAAAAACTGGAGCACGTTGGAAGCGGGTAAACCGATGATTTTTTCATCAGAGCCGTTTTCAAGGTTTTTGATCACAAGATTCTCCAGGTCGGACATCGTTACAACCGGGATGGATGAGAATGCCACTGGCGGCGTTTTGCGGAATTGTTCCATGAGATTCTTGATCTTTTCGGTACCCTCGATCCCCTTGAGCGTGAGTGAGGCGAGGTCCTCGAGATATAGGCCGTAAGTGCCGTATATCCCGTCAAGGAAACCGTACAGGGTCATGTTCCTGCTTTTCAGCCAGTCCGCCATCTCGGCGAAGAAATAACAGGAGCTGACCGCGTCCTTGTCGCGGACAAACCGTACCGGAAGGTAACCGTAGCTCTCTTCGCCGCCGAACATGAACGTCGCCGATCCGGTATCATCGAAATCCTTCATCTTCGAAGCGATATATTTAAAGCCGGTCAGGACATCGTGGATCGCGCAATTGAAGTCACCGGCGATCTTACGCTGCAGTTCGGTAGTTACGATCGTTTTGATCACCGCCGCATTGGCCGGCAGTGTTCCATTCTCCTTCGAACGGGAAAGGATGTAATACTCAAGCATGGTCCCTATCTGGTTCCCGTTGATGAGAAGGTAATCGCCGTCAGGTCCTTTGATGCCGACACCCATCCGGTCAGCGTCGGGGTCGGTGGCCAGGATGATGTCGGCGTTTTCCGCGCGGGCCAGCTCGGTGACAAGTTTCATGGCCTCTTTTTCTTCGGGATTCGGATATTCGACCGTCGGGAAGTTTCCGTCCGGACGCGCCTGTTCTTTCTGGATGACGACATCGCCGAAACCGAAATGCCTGAGAATACGGGGTATGATTTTATAGCCGGTGCCATGTATGGGCGTGTACGCGATTTTGACCGACGATTTTCCCCTGGTCCTGAGCGCGGCTTTTTCCAGTTCAGCTATATAGGCGGCGGTTATTTCATCGGCAATTATTTTTATCCTCCCCGACGAAATACCCTCCTTGAAATCGATCCTCTGTATCTTCGATATGGAATCGACGCGGTTCACTTCGGCGATTATAAGCCCGTCATGGGGCGGCACGATCTGGCCGCCATCGTCCCAGTACACCTTGTAGCCGTTGTATTCAGGTGGGTTGTGGCTGGCGGTAATGACGACACCGGCGACGGCCTTCAGATGACGGATGGCAAAGGAGGCGAGGGGCGTCGGCGTGATATCGTCAAACAGGTATACCGGGATGCCATTGGCGGCAAGAATTGAAGCCGTTTCGTGCGCGAACGTATCCGAATAGCGCCTCGAGTCCCTGGCGATAACGACGCCGTTGCCGGGGGATCGGGTTTTTCCGATGTAATTCGCAAGTCCCTGCGTGGCCATTCCAACGGTATAAATGTTCATCCGGTTGGTCCCGGCCCCTATGACGCCGCGAAGACCCCCGGTGCCGAATTCAAGGGTGCGGTAAAAACGGTCTTCAAGCTCTTTACGATCGTTGCGGGTAACAAGGTCCAGCAATTCTCCCCTGGTGTCGCTGTCGAAGGGGGGCTGCGTCCATTCATCTATGCGTTTTTGTATGATGGCATTCATATCCCTTTCCTGGAAATTATTTGTACGATTAATATGTTTTAATGTGACTCGCGGATTGAGTCAAGAAAATTAATAGACACTATACCGGTCATGGCATACTATGAAATCATGGAACCTGTAATTGTCAGGATCAGGGACTTCATAGACCGACATGGACTGATCGGTAAAGGTCAACGCTTGCTCCTTTCCCTTTCGGCGGGAAAGGATTCGATGTTTCTTTTACAGGCGATCGATCTGCTGCGCGAAGAAATCGGCATTCAGGCCGGGATCTTTCACCTGAATCACATGATGCGGGGAGATGAATCAGATCGCGACGAAGCTTTCCTGCGTGACCTGGGACGGATCCACGCGATGGAAACCCACATCACGAGGCATGATTTTTTTTCTGAAAGAGCACGCGGACATTCTTTCGAGGAAGAAGCACGCAATGTGCGGTACCGGATGCTGAACGAGATCGCCGGATCATGCGGCTATTCCCTCATCGCAACGGCGCATACCAGGGATGATCAGATAGAAACAGTATTAATGCGGATATTCACCGGGACCGGGATTTACGGACTGCAGGGAATACCCCCCAGGCGGGGGAATATAGTCAGGCCCCTGCTCCCGGTTTCATCGGAGGAAATATATGCCTACCTGAAAACACACGGTATTGAATGGCGGGAAGACTCAACCAACGCAGACGTGTCATACTCGAGGAATTATATACGCCATGAACTGATGCCCCGGGTGAGAATAAAATTCCCGATGGCCGGCGATGCGCTGCTGTCGCTGAGCCAAATCGCCGGCGAGACCACAGCCATGATTGATGCCATGGTCACGGAAAAGTACGGGCCCCTTGTTGAATACAGGGAGGGGATATTGTACATAGACGCGGATGAATTGAAAAACGAATACCCGGCTTTCTTTCATGTGACGTCTTCGCTTATCCGGAGACACTTTAACCATTACGTGAACAGGTCAATGCTTGAGGAAATATATTCGAAATACCTCATTGAAAAAGCCAACATAAGCCTCTTCCGTGACAGGCGGATTACGGCCGACAAGATTTACCTGGACGGCAAGAGCCGGCTGAAAATAGGCCCGGCCGAAAGCAATAACCGGACAATGTCCCTATGGGAATACCGTGTCGACCTGGGAGACGCGCAGGAACAGATTATTGAACTATCTGAAATAGGAATATCCGTAACCGTGAAAATCAGCGACCATGATTTTTTTGAAAAATTACATAAAAATAACAGTTATATTTTTGTAACACTGGAAAATAAAGGAGAATCCATATATATTAGAAACAGGAGAAAGGGAGACGTCATCCATACCGAGACAGGAACAAAAAAAATTAAGGAATTGTTCATCGAAAAGAAGCTTGATCCTGTCAGCAAAGAACGCGTCCCGCTTCTTGTTACCGGTAATACCGTTGCCGCCTGTATGACCGGTTTGTTGTCAGACATTCCCAATAGAGTTGCCGCGGATTTTCTGGTAGACAAAAATTCAAAAAAAGTTGTAGCTGTCTTCAGAAATTAAAGTAAGAAAATGACCGATTTTTCCAGGAGATGTAAATGAACAAAACTGCGAAACAAATAGCCCTTCTGCTTCTCATAGGGCTCATTCTGATAGCCGTATTCCAGCTGAACCAGACTGACAAGGATAAGAAAATACTCAGTTACAGCGATTTCATGCTCAAAGTCTCAAATAAGGATATAGCGCGGGTCACGATAGAAAATAATAAGAAAATCATCGGGTATTATCGTGTCGCCAAAATCGACGAGAAAAAAAAGCCGGAGCAAAAGGGCTTCGTGAAAAAAGAGAATCCTGATTTTGAAACGGTGATCCCGTATGAAGATCCGGAACTGATTAAAACGCTCATAGCCAGCGAAGTAAAAGTCGAAGGCAAGGAAGATGATGATAACATTTTTCTGAAAGGCGTGCTGAACTTCCTGCCATGGCTCCTCTTTTTCGGATTTATATGGTTCATAATGATCCGGCAGATACAGTCCACGGGAAACAAGGCGCTGTCATTCGGAAAAAGCAGGGCGAAGCTCAACCCGGAGACAAAGCGCAAGGTAACCTTCGCCGACGTGGCCGGCGTTGACGAGGCAAAAGAAGAACTGAAGGAGATAGTCGAGTTTCTCAAGGAACCGAAAAAATTCATCAATATAGGCGCGAAAATCCCCACCGGCGTGCTCCTCATGGGCCCTCCGGGGACCGGTAAAACTCTTCTTGCACGGGCTATCGCCGGTGAAGCCGGCGTTCCGTTCTTTTCGATCAGCGGCTCCGATTTCGTGGAGATGTTCGTCGGGGTCGGAGCTTCACGGGTGCGTGACCTCTTTGACCAGGGTAAGAAAAGCGCCCCCTGTATCATATTCATCGATGAGATTGACGCCGTGGGTCGTCTCCGCGGGGCCGGACTCGGCGGTGGGCATGATGAGCGGGAACAAACGCTCAATCAGCTCCTGGTGGAAATGGACGGATTTGAGACCAACGAGGGGGGAGTGATCATTATTGCAGCCACGAACAGGCCGGATGTCCTTGACCCGGCGCTCCTGAGGCCGGGGCGTTTCGACCGGGAGGTCGTGGTGGATATTCCCGACGTCAAGGGCAGGGAAAAAATACTGGCTGTACATTCGAAAAAGATACCTTTGTCAAGGGAAGTTGACCTGAAGATCATTGCCCGCGGAACGCCCGGATTTACGGGTGCCGACCTGGCTAACCTGATAAACGAATCGGCCCTTCTTACCGCGAGGAGGGGTAGGAAGCGCGTTACCATGGAAGACATGGAAGACGCCAAGGACAAGGTACTGATGGGTCCGGAGCGGCGTTCGATCCTGATATCTGATAAAGAAAAGGAAATAACCGCGTATCATGAAGCAGGACACACCATCCTGGGCGTGCTGACCGGTTCCGACCCGGTACACAAGGTAACTATCATCCCGCGGGGAAGGGCCCTTGGAATTACCATGCAGCTTCCCAAGGAAGACCGGCGGCTTTATTCCAGGAAGCACTGGCTGGACCAGATTACCGTGCTTTTCGGAGGGCATCTGGCGGAGCAAATGAAATTCAAGGAAGTGACTACCGGTTCCAGCAACGACCTCGAGAGGTCATCGGACATAGCGCGTAAAATGGTGTGCGAATGGGGTATGAGTGAAAAATTGGGACCGATCACATTCGGAAAAAGAAACGAGCAGATATTCCTGGGCAGGGAAATATCACAGCACCGGGATTACAGCGAAACAACGGCGCATATCATTGATGAAGAAGTCAACAGTATCATCGATTCTTGCAAAAATAACGCGCAGCGGCTTCTGAAAAAAAACATGAGCAAGCTTGACAGGATTGCCCAGAGTCTTATCGAGAGAGAGACTCTTACCGGGGATGAGATAAATATCATCATGGCGGGGCATAAGCTTCCACCGGTTCAGAATCATGACGAAAAAGTAAAACCTTCGGCATCGGAAAAAGAGAGTAATGAAATGGTAGAATCAAGCGATAACTAATTGCGGGTGAACGCATGAATGAAATCGATGAAATTCTCTTGAATATCGACAAGGATGACGACAATTTATTCCCCAAACCCGGCGCCGAAGCAAAAAGGAATGAGGAAATTGCAGAGTTAATAGAATCGCTTGACGCGAAAAGCGAAAAAAATGAAAGCGCGCAGGCTGGCGAGCACGAAGAACATAACGATGACGCCAGAGCGTCCGGTCACGTTGAAACGCCTGCCGCGGTGCCGGAACAGGATTTTTCCGAAGAAAACAGGCTCGCGGCTGTGGCCATCGAGGGCATATTCACCCTTCGGGGTACAAAAAACTGGAACAGGCGCGAACCGTACATGATCCCGATAGATCCGGAAGGGTACAGGAATGACGTTGAAAGCCTCCAGAAGGCGTTCTATTTTGTGGAAGAACCAACCGTCCAGGACGACATAAAACAGAAAATCAAGGAGGAGATTGTCGCATTTCTCCGCAAACCCAAGGGCCATATCACCGACCGTTATACGGATTTTATATGCAAGAAAGTGATACAGATGGACAGCGGGCTGGCTGAAAATTTCAAGCTTGACCAGGACGCGGAGAGATTATTTATATATCACATAGGTCCCCTGACTGTATATAAATACCTGAAAGACGATTTCAACCAGAATAAATACGGATACTGCTACAAATATCTCCCCGGAAACAAGGCCGCAAGGTTTTTCCCGGATGATTTTATTAAAACGACTGTTCTCAAATGGTTCGAGGAGAACATTAACACGCTGAACCTGCCTTTTGACAGCATACAGAAATACGAAGAAATGAAAAAAATAGCCACGAGAAAATACTATAATGACCTGAGGATCTTCAACAACCGGCTTGAACAGCTGAATTTAAAACTGGGCGCCGAGAAATCAATAAGCAGGATCAAGCTGTTCCAGGTCAAGGGTATACAGTGGTTCGGGCACATGAATCTTGAAATATACCGGAGATTTATAGGCGGGACAATTTTCATGTGATCCGGTGTATGCCGGGTCCTGTCATGATAGTATCGATACTATCTTTTTATTCCTTATCCCGTTCAGGAGCGGGCTGTACTTCTTCTCTCTGAACTGGTCCCATGAAAAAGCTATATCGGTTATTCCCGCGACAAGGCGATCCGCGACTTCCCTGGCGTACAGTATAAGGTCCAGATCAAGGGAAAGGTCGGCAAATTCGAAGGTGCCGCCATGACCGTGCTGCCGCATTCCGATAAGTTCGCCGGCACCCCTTTGCTTCAGGTCTTCTTCCGAAATTATAAAGCCGTCCCGGGTAGACACGATGGTCTCTATTCTCATCCTGCTTTCGGCTGATATGTCGTCAGGGCTTATGAGGACGCAGAAGGATTGGTGTTCGCCCCTTCCGACGCGGCCCCTGAGCTGATGGAGCTGGGCGAGTCCGAACCTTTCCGCGTGCTCGATCACTATAACGGAAGCGTTGGGCACATCTATGCCGACTTCTATTACCGTGGTGCACACAAGGATATCGATTGCGCCGTTTTTAAAGCGGTCCATGACATCGTCCCGCTCCGCCTGCTTCATCCGGCCGTGGAGGAGATCGACGCGACGCCCGGGGAATACGGCATTTTTGAGATGTTCGAATACCTGCAGGGCCGACTTGAGATCAATTTTATCCGATTCTTCGATAAGCGGAAGAACAAAATATACCTGGCGGCCCTGTGAAATGTACTTCTCCAGGGAATTATATACGCCCGGGAGCCTGGATTCGGGAAATGACATTGTTTTAACCGGCAGCCTGCTGGCCGGCATCGTTTTGATGGATGTTATCCCGAGGTCGCCGTACATGGTAAGAGAAAGGGACCGCGGTATCGGCGTGGCCGTCATGACGAGCAGGTCGGCCGATTCGCTTTTCTCGCGCAGGACGGATCGCTGTTCAACGCCGAATCGATGCTGCTCATCAATTATGATGAGCCCCAGGTTATTAAAGACGACATCCTCCTGGATAATCGCGTGTGTGCCTATTACCAGGTCGATGGTTCCCGACAGGATGGATTCATAGACATATTTTTTTTCTTTTTTCGGCGTGCTCCCGGTAAGGAGCGCAATGGTCACGGAATCGTCAAATAATTTCCTGCAATTTTGATAATGCTGGCTGGCCAGTATCTCGGTCGGCGCCATGAATGCCGCCTGGCGGCCCTGTTCCCTGGCCATCAGTATCGCCGTCATGGCGACAACGGTTTTGCCGGAACCCACGTCCCCCTGGAGGAGGCGGTTCATGGGGCAGGGGGATGTTATATCGCCGCGAAGTGTTTCGACAGCGGAAATCTGGTCGTCGGTGAGTTTGAACGGCAGTGACGCTATGAATCGGCGATACATCGCGCCGTCGATATCAGGATTTATTTTTGTTTTAGCTTCATGAAGGTATCTGCGCGACAGTGACAGGTAATACTGGTGGAAGAACATTTCGTTGAAGGCGAGTCTCCGCCGGGCCTGCTCGGCCTGTTCGAATGAATCGGGGAAATGTATGGCCATGAGAGCGGCCGGGATCCTCAGGAGAGAATGCCGTTCGAGAATATCGGTATCGAAAGTTTCCCGGACGCCGGCAAGGTTCGTATCCAGCGCGATTCGTATCGCACGGCGGAATCCGCGCGAATCAAATCCTAAAGACTTGAGCTTTTCAGAAGAAGGGTAAAGAGGGATGATCCTCCCCGTGTTAATGGCCTGTATGCCGGTACCGGAGCCGTCATCTATGAAATCAAAATCAGGATGGACCATCTGTTTTTTCCGGTAAAAATTGATTTTTCCGGAAAAAATGACGGTATCGCCTACCGCGAATAATTTCGCGAAATAATTGACGCCTCCGAAGAAAACCCCGGTCAGGGTATCGGTGCCGTCATCGATGTCCACCTCGAGATATTTCCTGCGCCTTCCGGACATTGATACGTTTTGTATGGTGCCGGATACCGTGACCACGTCATTGAGGAAGCAGTCTTTCAGGAGCTTGAAGAAAGACCGGTCTATGTACCTGCGGGGTATATAATAAAGGAGGTCCTCGACAGTCTCAATCCCGGCTTCCTCCCTGAGTAGCTGAGCCTTTTTGGGACCGATCCCCTGGAGGGAAGTAACAGCGTCATTCAGCACGTTATTCCTCTTCGGCGATATACCATACCGAGTCGGGGATCTGCACGTATTTGCCATCGCGGGTGTAAAAAAAAGTATAGTTCTGCTCTCCAGCGCTCCCTCTTGCATAGCCGGAAGTGATTTTTTGTATCCCGACCCAGCGCTTTATGATTTTCCCGTCATAACCGAAAACAGTAACGGTCAGATTCTGTCCAGTCACCGTGTCAATCTTTCTCTTTACCTGCTGCCTCTGCTCATAGGTGAAAAAGTACCTGAAAAAAACGAAAGTTCCCACTATCAGTAAAACTAAAATTACAGCACCGATGATTTTTCCTTTTATTGATACCGCCATGATGTTCTCCTCTTGATATAAATAATTAACGGCAGACTTCTTTTGCATGCTGTCTGCCATGGATATACATGTTCCATTATGCGTTTTTACATACTTTGCAACGGGGATTGCGGCGTATGGTTATGGTCTCAAAATTCATGGCCAAACCGTCCCAGAATAATAATTTATTTTTTAAGGATGGGCTGAAGCCGGCAAGATATTTTATCGCCTCCATGGCCTGAAGGGAGCCGATGACGCCGGGAGTAGCCCCAATAACCTGGGGCTTGTTCCCGGGGGTCTTCTGGTCCATGAAGCAGGCAAGGCAGGGGGTTTCAGCAGGATGCAGGAACGTCATCTGGCCCCTGAATTCTGCGACACCGGCATGGACCATTGGAATTATATTTTTCACGGAAACCAGGTTCAACAGATGCCGGGTTTCAAAATTATCAAGACAATCAATTATTAAATCCGCATCGCCGACAAGGTCTTCGGCGTTTCTCTTTGTCAATTTTTTGCTCACCGTGGAAATGGCGATAAAGGGGTTCATTTCGGTCAATGACCTGCGGGCCGATTCGACTTTCAATTCACCGATCCTGTCATATCGATGGAGTATCTGCCGGTTAAGGTTGGTTATATCAACACTATCATAATCGCACAGGACCAGGGTGCCGATTCCCGCAGCCGCAAGATAATAGAGCACCGGGCTGCCCAGTCCGCCGGTGCCGGCCACGAAGACCCGCGAGTTCTTTAGCTTTTCCTGTGCGGCAGCTCCCCAGGAAGGGATGCCGATCTGGCGCGCATACAATTGAAGTTCATCGGGAGACAGCATGGATAAAAATCCTTAAAAAATTATTGATACCATTGGCTGTATAATTGCTCTATGTCCAGAATAGATTTGAGGCAGGGAACCTGAAAAATAACAAGTAAAAAACGTGGCGGAATTCCGCCACGTCCTGATTGCTTTGGTGAGGGATGGATTCGAACCATCGAAGGCTACGCCGGCAGATTTACAGTCTGCTCCCTTTGGCCGCTCGGGAACCTCACCGTTATAAACTAGCTGGCGAGAGGAATTGAACCCCCAACAAGTTGATTACAAATCAACTGCTCTACCGATTGAGCTACGCCAGCACAGATGGAAATCCTTTATTGAATTATGGAGGGCAACTGTCAAATATTTTTTTAAATTTTATCATGCAATATACAATTTTATATGCTTTAACATCCAGACAAATATCGTAACTGATTTCGAATATATATACTCTAATTCATGATACACGGATTAACAAATATGATGTTTGTATGAATAAGATGAATTTGCAGTATGGATGAAGCCCAAATAGATGGCGCAGGATTTAATTTCTTGACAGTATTTATTATAAATAATTAAATGATATTATTTAACTACTTAAATTTATACACTGCAATATCAAATATCTTTTTGTTTACTGAATAGAAATAATCCGAAATATATTGAAATTGCTGCACTGAGTTATTATTGCATGATAGAAACAGGAAAAAGGATGAAATATTTTTGTACATTAATACTGGCACTGCTTTTATCCGGTACGGCCATTTATGCCGCCGAGACTGTTCCCCCGAAAGTGTTTTTACTGAAAGAATGCATTAACATTGCCATTGAAAACAACACCACGATAAAAGCGTCTGAAGAAGATAAACTAAAAGCCCTAGCTGATTACCGCGTTGCGACAGCGCAGAGGCTGTTGTTTGTTGATATGAATTTTAAGACCGACGGCTATACAAAGACCAATCTCCCGATAAGTTACAAGAAAGCTTATGAGGTGATACCATATCTGCCGACCCCGAATAATTACATAATGAAATATGTGTTTGATGAAGCTCAGCCCAAGCCGAGCCCTATCATAGACGCTCTTACCAGGGATTATGATCTTGGTGTCACAATCGGCGTTTCCGGAACAATAAGCATTTATAATGAGAAGAAGGCAAGAAACCAGGCCCTGGCAAAAACAAATGTGGGCGTGTCCAAAATACAGAATAAAAAAGCCATAAGTGACGTTATATATAATGTCAAGAATGCATATTACTCTTATATTATGGCAAAGGAAATGGTTGTCCTCAGGGAAAAACTTGTGAAAAGCAACAAGGATCGCCTGAGGATAACAGAAATCCTGTATAAAAACGCCCAGAGATCGGTTCTTGATATCAGCAAGGCAAAATATGATTATCAGAATTCGCAGCTGGATCTCCAGAAAGCGATCAACATCGAGAGAGCGGCACGAAATGAGCTTTTTAGAAATTTAGGGGTCGAGGACCAGGGACTGGATTTTGCCCTGGAAGAATTCAATGAATTTCCGGATATCTTCTGCTCCCTTGAGCAGTTTCATAAACTGGCGGAGTTGAATTATCCCGACCTTCAATTGCTAAAGATGCAGTCTGAATTATACAGAGTACGGGTGGAGCTGGAAAAAGCGGGACATTATCCTGAAGTTGATTTCCAGCTGGGAGGAGGGTATCGAAACGCGAGGATTGATTTTACTTCATTCAAACGAAATTTTACGCCTGATAACTGGAAATCATATTTCGGATTGAATTTTATTGCCCGCCTGCCTCTCTTCTCTAGCGGAATGGTTACCGGCAGGGTTGATTCGGCCAAGGCCGAGTATAACAAGACGCTCTATAAAGAAAAAGACGCCATAATTTCATTGCGCGCATTGGTCGAAAACCAGTATACCACGCTTCAGGAAATGAAGAAGCAGATAGAGATGACGAAGTTAATGAAAGAAAATGCCGACAAACACTGGCTGATGGCAAAAAAAACATATGAAAGCGGCGCCACCACGCAGCTTGAACTTCATGACGCCATGATGTCCTTTGCAAATGCCGAGATGAGTTACCAGAAGGCAAAATACGACTATCTTGTGACGTTGGCTAAAATATCCAGCATTGTTGGCCAGGGAGAGGATACTTTATGCAAAAAATAGACAAAAAGAAAATAATAACTGCCGCGGTTGTCGCGGTTGTGATACTTATAGTTTTTAATGTAATCAGGAGCTGCACCAGGGGTTCAGGAGAAAAGTTTGAGTACCATGATGTCACTGTCGGAAAAGTGGAAAAAACCATTTCCGTTACCGGCACACTTGATGTTGCTGATAAAAAAAATGTTCTAAGCAGGGCAAACGGCACAATAACAAAAGTATATGTTGATTTCAACCAGGAAGTCAGGAGGGGACAAACGCTCGGGGAAATCGACACGACTGACGTCAACCAGCTTCTGAAAAAGCTTGGCGCGCAGCTCGAAAGCATCAAACTCGAGATGGCTATCGCCAATGAGGACCTGGAATCGAAGAAGAGCATGTACAGTGAGAACCTGATCTCGGAAAAGGGCCTGGAAAGGGCACGGTATAATTATAAAACAGTCCAGCTTCGCTACAAACAATTTCTTGTTGATTATGAAAACGCAAAGTCCCAGAGGGATAATGCCCGGATAGCTTCCCCTGTCGACGGGGTGGTGCTGAATATACTGGCAGCCGAGGGCATTCCGGTCGCCATAAATACGCCTCTCTTCATAATCGCTCCCAGCCTGAAAAAAATGAGCCTCACCATAAGCGTCGACGAATCTGATATCGGCCTTGTGAAAAAAGATCAAAAAGTGATTTTTACCGTAAGCGCGTTCCCTGAAAAGACATTTAACGGGAAAATAGAAAAGGTGCGGATAAATCCGGTCTTGAAGGGAGGCCTGGTGACGTACGATTCAACGGTAAGCTGCGAGAACACGGAACAGTTCCTGAAGCCGGGCATGACCACGACCGCGACAATTGAAATCAGCCGGCGTGAAAATGTCGTACGGATACCCAACCAGGCACTGCTTATTAATCCACTTGAGGGCCAGGCTGAAACAGAAAAAAACACCGTGTGGATGAAGAAGGAAGGTTTGAGCGGCAAGTTGCCTGTTGTAAAAGTCAGGGTTGAAACCGGCCTGCGCGGCGACACCTTTACAGAGATCAAGAAGAATCTCAAAAAAGGCGATAAGATCCTGATTAAGTATATCAGAGGATCAAAAGGCTCCGGCAAATGAGATGAAAGAAAAGGTTATTGAAATTATAAATATTGAGAAAACCTTTTTTTTAAGCGAAGAAGTCCAGGTGAGGGCGCTTAAAGGTATATCATTCACAATTGACAGGGGGGAATATATTGCCATCATGGGGGCGTCCGGATCCGGAAAGTCGACCCTGATGAATATTCTCGGTTTCCTGGATACTCCAACGGGGGGGAAATATATACTGGACGGTATTGACGGCAGCAGGCTTGATAACGATGAGAAAGCTGAAATAAGAAACACTAAAATTGGGTTTGTATTTCAGGGTTTCAATCTCCTGGCGAGAACAAGCGCGCTGGAAAATGTTGAATTGCCCCTGTTTTACAAGGGCGGATTGAGCCCGAAGGATTTATCCAATAAAGCAAGGAATCTCCTCGGAAAGGTCGGTCTTTCCGGCAGGGAAGATCATTTCCCCAATAAACTGTCAGGCGGCGAGCAGCAGCGGGTGGCCATTGCCCGGGCGCTTATCAATGATCCCGCGATAATTCTTGCCGATGAGCCAACGGGCAACCTCGATTCGCAAAATACCCGGGAGATAATGGAACTTTTTACGCGACTCAACAAGGAAATGGGCATTACCATCATCATGGTAACGCATGAATCGGACGTTGCCGCCTATACTGACCGTAAAGTGGTATTCAGGGACGGCTTGATAATCGAGGATACCCTCGTAGCTAAGTCTAAAGTCAAAACAGCGACTTCAAAGCGAAAACTCTCCTGATCATCATCATTGATAATCCTGATATAATGCAAGGTTATGCGACATAACCGGTCTTTTTTTGGCTATTTTATCACAGGGAAACCTGAAAAAACAGTATATAAAAAATTTATTCAAAAAATTTGATTTTTTTTATATAAAATTTAAACTTTTCTCTCAATAAATAAAGACATAATCTAGTATGACCGATAATTAATTTGTAATTATACAGAATACGAATACATTAATT
>CAZZHU010000056.1:1392-23099 GCA_964654045.1 uncultured Leptospirales bacterium | reverse complement strand
TGTGAAATATAACCTTGAGACATTCCACCATGTTTATATTTCTCAATAAAAACATTTTCTTTTAGCGGATACCCCTGTTCCGTAACTTTTTCAAATATATTTTTAAAAGTATTGATTACTTCATTCCTATTCTGCGGTATTTTGATATTTTTACTTACTTGGCATAGATCATTCCATAGATATGGATCGCCTCTCAAACCCCAAGAATCAGGTTTTTCTGATAAAAGCATTGAGAACATTATATTATTTTCATTATCCAATTGTATATTTCAGCCGTAATTTATTACCAATTCCGATAAAAACAGGTTTCCTGCAAGAAGGTGCCGATGGGATCGCCGGGAGTTACATAAAGATTCTAGCACCCTCTCTTTTATTCACCATCCAGAAATCTTCTCTTCACATGGTCCTCTTTCATGGGGCACAATGCGTTTTATCTGCACCTGTCATGGGTCTCCTGGGACCACTTCAACACAAAAAAGATCTGGACAGGCGTCTTAAATTTCGCGCGTTGCGGCAAAATCGAGAAATATTTCGATAAGAGTGTACGAATTCCCCGCCCGAAGAATATATAAAACAACGGTTAGAAATAATAGCAAGAAAAAACTGGATTGTTGAGAAAAATTCAGCGGGAAGAATTTTTACGGACCACGCTTCATACGGAAATAACCGCCAACCAGTAGGTGGGTCTTCCAGAGTTTCCGCCATTCACTGTTCAAGCGCGGTCAGGAGACCGCGCCTGCTGTTTCACGGCCTGTGATAGCATCAAAAAAGTACTTGAAAAGAAATAACGTAAAAATCAACTGGATGTCATTCATATTTACTACCAGTAACCAGGCAGGCGGCCACCATGGGAAATTCAGTTTTTTACAAGATTCTCCACGAACATATTGTTGAGGGGACCCTTGTTCCCGGGAATGAAATCGGCATCCACATCGACCAGACCCTCACCCAGGACGCCACCGGGACCATGGCCTATCTCCAGTTCGAGGCCCTGGGTATTCCCAGGGTCAAGACAGAGGTGTCCGTTTCCTATGTCGACCACAACACCATACAGATGGGCTTCGAAAACGCCGATGACCACCTGTATCTCCAGACCATGAACGCAAACTACGGCATCTATCATTCCCGGGCCGGCAACGGCATCTGCCACCAGGTCCATCTCGAGCGCTTCGGCAGGCCCGGCGCCACGCTGCTGGGCTCGGACAGCCATACTCCCACCGGCGGCGGCATCGGCATGATCGCCATCGGCGCCGGAGGTCTTGACGTCGCCGTTGCCATGGGCGGAGGCCCCTTTTACCTGGCCGCGCCGCGGGTGGTGAATGTCCGCCTATCCGGTAAGCTTCGGCCCTGGGTATCGGCAAAGGACGTGATACTTACCGTCCTCGGCATCCTCACGACCAAGGGGAACGTGGGAACGGCGCTGGAATACACCGGCGAGGGCATCGCAACGCTGACCGTTCCGGAACGTGCCACCATCACCAACATGGGCGCCGAGCTGGGCGTGACCACCTCCCTCTTCCCCAGCGACGAGATAACCCGGCAGTTTCTGAAGGCCCAGGCCAGGGAAGATTCATGGCGGCAGCTGCTGCCGGACCCTGACGCCCGGTATGACCGCTTTATTGACATCGATCTCTCAACGGTGGAGCCGCTGGCCGCCTGTCCCCATTCCCCCGACAACATCAAGAAGCTTTCAGAGCTGAAGGGACTCCCAGTGCAGCAGGTGGCCATCGGCAGCTGCACCAATTCATCGTACAAGGACCTCATGACCGTGGCCAGAATCCTCAAGGGGAAAAAGGTCGATCCCCGGACAAGTCTCATCGTCGCGCCCGGTTCTCGCCAGGTATTCGAGATGATCGCCCGCAACGGTGCCCTTGCCGATATCATCGCAAGCGGCGCGCGCATCATGGAATCCTCCTGCGGGTTCTGCATCGGCGCGGGACAGGCGCCGCCGACCAACGGAATTTCCCTCAGGACGAACAACCGGAATTTCGAAGGCCGGTCGGGAACCGCGTCGGGCCAGGTATACCTGGTAAGCCCGGAGGCGGCCGCGCTGTCTGCAATAGCCGGGACCCTGGTAAATCCCCTTGATGTTGCCGGAAATGATTATCCTTTTATATCCATGCCCGAGCAATTCTACATCGATGATTCGATGATTCTGCCCCCCGCAGATTCACAGGGGAAAATCATCCGCGGGCCCAACATCGGCGAACCGCCCTACACGTCCCCCCTTCCGGATGAAATTCAATGCGTCATCGGCCTCAAGGTGGGGGATAAAGTAACCACCGATCATATAATGCCGGCCGGACCCCGCCTGAAATACCGGTCCAACATTCCCGTCTATTCCCAGTTCGTGTTTGAGAACGTTGACGCGGAATTTTCAAAACGGGCCCTGACGGACAAGCAGAACGATCTCTATACCGCCATCGTCGGCGGCATGAGCTACGGTCAGGGATCAAGCCGGGAGCATGCGGCAATCTGTCCCATGTACCTGGGTGTCCGCCTGGTCCTGGCGAAATCATTCGAGCGCATCCATTCCGACAACCTGATCAATTTCGGCATCATACCCCTCGTTTTCCAGAACGCCGATGATTACGAAAAACTGCACCCGGGCGACAGCGTCATCATCCGAAAACTGAGGTCGCTAGTAATGGAAGCAGAGATCATTCCGGTCACCATCGCGGGATCAATATTCTCTTTTAAGCTGGCCCTGTCGCAGCGCCAGCGCGCCATTCTTCTTGACGGCGGGCTGCTGAACTATACGAAGAAAAAATTCGGGGCGTAAGATACAATAGGGTATCTGTCTGCCCGCCACTGGATGGGATTCACATACAGTGGCCAGACCGTCTGCCGGTGAAGAATAATCCTTATGAATTATTATGAAACAATAATACTCTGCCAGCCCGACGGGATAAAGAGCTGTTCCGCCTGCTGCGGACTGTTCAACTTTGCCGATATATCCCGGGAAAACCTGTCGCAGTTCCTGGGCCAGGGAGCGGCCCGTTCATCATCATTCCTTTCAACCAGCGACATGACGGATCAGGGCGACGGCCGCGACATCCGGGACACGACATCATACATCTGTCCCCACCAGGGACTTGTTTTCAACAAACGTCCCGGGTGCCTGCTTCATCCGCAGTACCGAAATTCCACATTGCGGAACAATGCCTTCTTTGGCGAGAAAATCTGCAGCGGTTTTCTGTGCCCCGCCCATTCTATTTTGTCAGCAGAGCATAAAAAAATCATCGCAAGGCTGATTGACGACTGGTACTATTACAGTATAGCCGTTATTGATCCGGAATCGACCAGGTGGATTCTGGATATCCTCCGGGACCGCCACACCAATGTATTTCATCGGGAAGATGTAGTGAAAAAAATTCTCACGGAAGCGTTGACGATTCACGCGAGATACCTGAATGAGTACCGGGGACCCGTCTTTTATTACTCAGTATCTGAATATGAAATGGGGAAAAAAAATTTCACCATCCCCTGCGGCGGCGCGGATAATACAATGCAGGTTCAGGAGATACTTGAAGTTATTGAAAGCAGTCTCTGACCGTCAGAACCCTTTTTTCTTCAGGAAATGGACAGCCTTGTCCGGAAAATCGGTGAAGATCCCGTCCACTTTCATTTTAGAGAAGAAAATATCCAGCAGATCATCAAAGCCTGGCGCGTATGACGGCAGGGCATCGGCGCGGAACGTATAGGGATGAACCTCCAGGTTACGCTCATGGGCCCATTCAACGACCCGGGTATATTCCGGTTCATTCCCTTTTCCGTTATCCACGACTATCTGGTTCATCCAGGGCCCGATCAGATCTGCGTACCTGGCGACTTCATCAAGACCCGGGGGGGTCAGCATACGAATATAATCCACTCCGGGGGTCTCCTCCCAGGTGACATCCCCGATTAACTGCACCATTGTAAGGTCGCTCTTAAGCGTATTCCTCATGTACTGGATACTCTCAGGTTCGAAACTCTGTATATAGCATTTAGAATCCCTGGACGTATATCCGAATTGGCGAAAAACATCAAGCACCGCCTTCTCAATGTTCTTCCCCTCTTTCCCGTGGTACGCCGGTCCCTTCGGTTCGATGTATATTCCCATGTCCATACCCATGCTCCTGTTCAGGCCCAGGATGAAATCGATTTCTTCTTCCAGCGTGGGTATTTCAAAACCAGCCTTCGCCCCGGAAGGGAACCTGCCCGGGAAGGCCGATTCCCCGTTTTCAAGCTTGCGCCGTTCATGAAGCCGGAGTTTTTTTATTTCCTCGAGGGTAAAATCGACGGCGTAATGCCTGCCGTCTTTGCGTTTTTTCTTGGGGAACACTTCTTCCACATTGGTCATGGCGTCCAGGAAATGGTCGTGGAACACGATGGGAACATCGTCCCTGGTGAGGATGGCGTCCAGTTCCACGTAATCGGCCCCCATGCCGAAGGCAAGGGCCTTGCCCGCGAGGGAATGTTCCGGCAGGTATCCGCACGCCCCCCGGTGCGCTATGACAAGAGGTTTCTTTTTCATATGTGGCATTCCATACTTATGATATCAACATTGTCTATGTCAACAGTATTATTCAAAGAGCCTGCCGATCGCGTCCTGGATCGTTCGTATACCGATGACCACGCCGTCGAATCCGGCAGCCTTCGCCTCATGAATTTCCGCTTCCGGCAGGACCAGGGTGTTGAACCCGGAATGTTTGAATTCCTGTATCCTCCGCGCGCAGAGCGATACCGGCCGTATCTCGCCGGAAAGGGATATTTCGCCGAGAATCCCGACCCCGTGGGGGACGGCCCTGTTCTTGAAGCTCGACGCTATTGACACCGCGACCGACAGGTCCGCGGCGGTATCGTTTATCTGGAAACCTCCGGAAACATTGATGAACACGTCAAAGGCGGCAAGCTTCAGCCCCGCGTGCTTTTCCAGGACCGCCGTGATCAGTATAAGCCGGTTCAAATCAAAGCCGTCCGCCATGCGGCGGGGGTTGGGGAAAGCCGAAGAAGTGACGAGTGACTGTACCTCGAAAAGAATGATCCTGCTCCCTTCCACCGCGGCCGACACGGCGTTGCCGGGAGCCTGGGAGAGGTAGGGATTCAGGAATATCTTGTTCTTGTCGGTGACTTCAACCAGGCCCCGCTCCTCCATGCGGAACAGACCGATCTCGTTTACCGATCCGAAACGGTTTTTAAAGGCACGGAGAACTCGGTAGTCCCTGGAAAAGTTCCCCTCGAAATAGAGTACCGTATCCACGAGGTGTTCCAGGAGCTTCGGTCCGGCGATCGCGCCCTCCTTGGTGATGTGACCGATCAAAATCAGCACCGCGTTAAGCCGCTTCGCCGCCTCCGCCAGGCGGGACGCGGATTCCCTTATCTGGCTCACCGAACCCTTTAGCCCCGGTATATCCGGCGAATAAAGGGTCTGGATTGAATCAACGATGACGCACCGGGGCTTTTCCGATTCGGCAAGGTTTATTATCTGCTCGGCCCCTGTGGAAGTCGAAAGCTTGATGGCATCCATGGGACAGCCGAGACGTTCCGCCCTGAGGCGAATCTGCGCCGGCGACTCTTCCCCCGATATGTAGAGCGTTTTAAAATAACCGGCGACCTGGAGCGCCAGCGTCGATTTCCCGATGCCGGGTTCCCCGCCGATCAGGATCACCGATCCGGGCACCACGCCGCCGCCGCATACGAGGTTGAACTCGCCGATGCCCGTCATGATCCGGTGAACCGGGCTGCAATCAATGCTTGAGAGGGGGACAGCGTCTCCTCCCGGCGCGGCCTTTGCTGCAGCGGGGGATTCGGCTTCAACGATGGAATTCCATTCGCCGCACACCGCGCACTTACCCTGCCACTTGGGAAAATCAGAACCGCAGGCATTGCATATGAAATATTTTTTGTTCCGGGCCATTCTCAGTTCTGTGTCCGGAAAAAGAGTTTTGACGGGTCCTGCTTAAGCTGACGGAACAGGTCCTTGGCCGCGATCGAGGCATCCCTCAGGTTAATGTAAATATCCTCCTCGTTCAGGAGCCGACCCAGGGTACCGCGGCCCTTCTCGATCCGGAACACTATCTTGTTCAGGTTGGTGGAGGTTTCCGACAGGTTCCTGAGGGTGATGTTGATATCATCCTTGTTTTTTTCCGACAGGTCCGCCATGTTCTTTGAAAACCTATTGATGTTGGCCATCATTATCTTCGATTGGAAATTCAGGTTGGCGATCGTTTCCTTGGCGGAAACAATTGACTGCCGAATATCGTACCGGTTTTCATCGGCGATATTATTGAGGTTCCCGACGAATTTCTTGGAATTTTGAAAGATTTCAGCAAGGACCTGCCCCCCGCTTTCATCCTGCATGAAGGTCTGGAATGTCATCATCATCTGGTCAAAACTGGCCGGATCCATTCCGTATACCTTGTCGCCGTCCATGAGGAACTCCTCCACGTCACTGGACGGGAGCACAAAGACGTTAATATACTTCTCTCCGATCAGCCCGGAAGTGAATATGGCAAACCTGGTGTTTTTCAACAGGGCGTATTTTTTTTCGATCCAGAGGGTGACCTCCGTTTTTTCACCTGACTGTTTGATTGAATCCACATAGCCGATTTTTATGCCCCCGGCAATCTTGACCGGCGCGCTTATGCGGAGGTCGTTCAGGAAGTTGAAATATACCCGCAGCGTATAACCCGAACGGGATATATTGATTTTTGCGAGGAGCGCCACCAGTATAATGAACAGGGTAAAACTGATGGTTATCATCAACCCCACTTTGGCTTCATTGTTGAGTTTCATACGCATCCTCCGCAGGGATACAGGGACATGAATGGCATTCCTACTTATCCCTTACTGCAATAAAATTTGCAACTATAATTCAAAAAATGCTGATTGCAGGCGATACCGGTTCTTTTTGACAGTCCGCCACTCCCATTTTTGTTGAGCATTTTTCAGTTGACAAAGTTTCATAAAAAAAATATTTGATATAAAATTTGGAGGTATTCCGTGGGAAAGCAATATAACGCCAGAGAGAAACGCCAGAGGGCAAAAAAGCAAATCAAGAGAAAGAAAAAAAATCTGAAGGAAAAACTGTCGAAAAAGGCATAATTATCGCTGTTTATTGAGCCGGCCACCATGTTCTAAAATTATTGTATCGTTCTCGATCCGTTTTAATTCCAGACAAAAATTTACAAATTCATTGTAGTCAATGGGCCGAATTACCATTGCATCTATATGAATTTCTTTTTTCTTAATGACAATCGTGCAGCTGCCGAACCTGTTTTTCAGCACCCGTGTCCTTGTTATTTCCTGTTTCTCATACAGGGCCGGCAGAGTGTATCGATATATCTCTTTTTCATCGATAACGTTCTCCACCACGAGAGGGTGGATCCGTTCAGGCATGGCCACATAATCGTATATTTCACATTTATTCAAAACCGGCTGCAGGATGATCTTCCGTGAATCGGATATCGCAATACCGAAGCCTGCTCCCCTGGCTGCGATAACAAACGGCCTGTCGCATTCTTTATAATTCTCAACCCGGTAACTGTCCGGGGAAAATCCCGGGAGCATGGAGCTGAAATAACGCTGCACCGATTCTTCCCGGTAAAGGGCATTTCTGAAAAACGACCGGATATCCCCCTTCGAATCGATAAAGGCCGTCTCGGCATTGCAGACGGCATTTCCGTCATTACCGATAACAATATCGTACCTGCTCACAGTCGACCGCGCGTCCAGGCTCCGGACCCGCCCGAGCCGGTAAGAATCATGGATCAGCACCACGGCATCGGACCCGGAAATAACGCCTGCCGTTACACCGCACCTGAAATACCGGCTGGAGAAATCAAGCCATATTGCGTTGTCCAGATCAAGCGGTACAAAAAGGAGGATGTGGGTAAAATATTCAGGATATACATCAGTCCTGCCGCCGGGAAGAAACCTGTTCCTCGCAAAGGCTACATACGAACGAATATCCAGGCGTCTCAACAGGTCCTGCGCAAGAAGGACCTTGTCCTCAACGGTACCCGATTTACGGAAGAGCGTGTTATCCGCAGAATCGGGGTAATACAGGACATTTCTCTGGAGTTCGATTTCCCTGGCCACGAAATCATACACCCCGGCTATGGTTTTTTCAAGGGTGTCTTTCCTGAACCGTTCCACCGGCATTCTATGATCGGCGCTTTTCTGAGCAAGCAGTCCCTGATACCAGGCCGTGAAATCGGCAATGCCCTCCATGGTTGAAAAAGAATAATAGTGCAGGCAATTCTGCCTGCCGCCGGAAAAGGGCTCATTCCTGACCGCCGGGATATTCTCCATGACCGCTTCATGCAGCCTGAGCCCCTCAGACGATGTTATTTTTACCGGTACCCTGTCCCTGAACAGAAAATTAACTTTAACCCCCTCCGGAGATATTACCTTTATTGACGCCTTCTGAACCGGTTCGTCATAATGCTGCAAAAATTCCAGGGGCAGTGAAAACATCCTGCTTTCCTCGGGAGCAATGACGGGATTATCAACAATGTATGAAAGGTGAATGATAGAGTTCTTTTTTAAAGAATTGATATTTATATAGCTGTCGTCCCGTGCCTTATGCACGGCATAGGAATCAGTCGCGGGTCCGTTTTCATCATATACCTTCAGGTGAACCGGATTGATCCGGCCGCGGTAGGGGACCTTGATATCACCCCACCGCCTGATCCCCTCCTCATTGCCGACATATATGATATCTTCGCAGTACACTCTGCTGCTCCCGTCATTCTGCAGCAGGAAAATTCTTCCCCGGTAGAGGACCGCCGATGGGAAGCGGCTGTACTCTTTATTAAATGTCAACGGTCCTATTGATTCCACCCGATCAAGCAACCTGCCAAAGGGATTGGCAAGGCCTTCGTTTTCGAGATACAGGGCATAATCTGAAACAGGAAAGAGAGAGGGCTGTATCCGCAGAAGTTTCTGGAGATACATTGAAGGATCCTCAGCCTGAAGCATGTCAATCAGCCCCAGGGCATAATAGAGATAGGGGCTTTCCTGCACGATCAGATTGTTAAAGATCAGGTCCCGCGCCGCCTTGTAATCGCCTTTTTTGATAAATATCTCAATTAGTTCTTTGTTGAATTCATTATTAAAATTGTATGCCCTGATAAGGTTCTGCGCCGGCTGGTAGTCTCCCCGGGAAATGTATTCCCGCAGTATTGATCTAACCCGCGTCACGGAAAAATCCCGCTGTATCAATTCCAGATATTTTTTTATGAATCTGCCCCGATCGCGTTTTTTATAATAATGCGCTTCCGCTTCCATGATCGGGATGAAATAGGGAAATCTATTTTTTACCAGGTCGATTGTTTCCTCCGTTTCCTTTTCATAACCGAGTGCGTTCAGAACCCTCGTGTATAGTTCGAATGAAAAGGGATTCCCCGGTATTCTGGACAACATGTTTCTTCCTTCACGGTATGCCTCCTGGAGATCACCCATACCGGCAAGATGCTCTATTTTTTTCTGCCATGCCGGGGCGAAATCCGGGTATTTTCCCCTCAGGTCATTGATGATTCCGAGACCTTCATTGTACCCCGCGGATCCGCGATCGCCGCTGTAATTTTTCAGCAGAGCGCTGGCCAGAAAAAATGAAATATATTCATTGTTTTTTTTTGCGGCTGATTTCCTGTAATAATCAATGGCCTCCCTGCTTTCCAGGGCATCGAAGTAAAGTCCGAGCTGCTCGTCGGCTTTTTCAGAATTCACTGCAACTCCCGCGGTCAGCATGTCATGCGGGTAATCCGGATCATCGGTTACATCGCATTCGTCGGCAATGAAGTTTTCCGGAACGATCTCCGGTTCAATAATTGTGTTGTGTTCATCGGTAACCAGCATGCGCAGCTTTTCAAAAGGAGATCCGCTCATTTTTACCATGACCGTGATGCCGCGGCAAGCGCGCACCCGTAACACGCGCCTGTTACGCCTGCTCTGCAGTACATTCCTGGCTGTCTCCCTCCCATTTATGAAAACCTTGTAGGATGACCCGGAATAAATGCGCAGTTTGACCGGGATCCGGATCCGAAAGGAAACGGAAGCGTACACAATGCCGTGGTCGGGAAAGATATATTTGCCGGGATCAAGCCAGCCGTCGCTAGCGGTAATTGTTATCCTTTTCTGAGGAGACACCTCCCTGCCTGATGACAGGACTTCCGGCTGGAACTGATAATCCATGTCAGCGGTTCCATAGCGTCGATACGGGCCGTAGAGCATCCATTTCCTGACAGGTTTTAATATACCGGTAATCGCTTTTCCCTGCCCGCTATTGATGCGGTAGAGCATCTTTTCAAGCTCGCAATCCAGCTGCAGCAGGCAGGATCTAGCGTTATCGTCCTTTTTGTTGCGGATACTGTCAATAATGCCGCGGGCGGTTTTCTCTACCCGGCCGGGACCGATCAGTTCTTTCATCCTGAACAGGGTGCCGTAATGAAGGACAGATAATGGTTCCAGTGGATGTTCGGTAATCATCGATTCAAGTGCAACGGCGAGACCGTTGTAATCTCCCCGGCTGAAACAGCTCCTTATTGCCGTTTCATGCGCACCCATGTCCGCGGCGGCGGCGCGGACGCCGATTGAGATCATGAAGAATAATAGCAATACCCGGCGAGTCATTCAATGACCACGGCCCCTTTTTCGAACAGGATGTCCAGAATATAGGCATCCCGCCTGGTATTCAGCGGCGTGTAGGCAACCAGCTGACCTGAGAACTCAAGGTTTTTGTTCTCCTGCAGCATTGATATGGATATTGCGCTGTCGATATACACATGATAGGTGATCTTGATATTCAACCGTTCCGCCTCGGGATCTGTCATGATGATACGGTACTTTTTTTTCAGCTGGGTGATCTTCTGCACCGAAGTCACCAGGCCCCGCGCCAGCACGACTGTGTTGAGCCTGCTTTCAATAAATTCATCGCGCAGGATCGGCGCGGTGCGATAGAATTCCGTAAAAAATTTCTTGTCCAGCGGTACCGCGCTCTTTTTTACCGGTCCCTCATCAGGGAAAAGCCCGGTCGGGCAAATAACAAGCGCCACCAGTGCGGAACATATCAATGCAAATCTAACAGCCATGCCATACCGCCCTTACTCAGGTAATTGAATATCGAACACGCGGGAATCCCTGTTCACGGTCATGTTGCTGATCCGGGAGCCGCTCTGATCAAAAATCCGGATGAATGAATCCAGCGAGGAAACCTTTTTGCCGTCCATCGAAATAATAATGTCCCCTTTTTTAAGATTATACAGTATGCTCTTCGGTGAAACATCAGATATGATCACACTGCCGGTCTGGGAGTTCTCATCAATTTCAATTCCATAGAGCATAAAAAGCCTGTTCATGCCGCTCCGGATTTTCTTATACACCATCCGTTCCCTCAGAACCAGGCTCACATGTTCAATTCTACCATCCCTCGAAATGGCCATATCAATTGCCCTTCCCACCGGTTTGTTTCCCACGGACCTGATGAGGCTTCCCAGAGTCGAGATTTTTTCCCCGTCAATCTTCCGTATAATATCGCCGGTCTGGAGACCGGCCGATTCAGCAGGCGAGTTCTTAATCACTGAAATGATTTTCAGGTAGCTCTCCTCCTTCCCGATGCCGTTACGCTTCTCTTTCACCAGGAACCCGATCCAGCCGCGCCGCACTCTTCCATGCCGGACTAGCTCGCGGCACACCTGTTTAACAAGGTTGGAAGGAATCGCGAAACTGATTCCCTGGAACCCTCCCGATTCCGAGCGAATAGCCGTATTGATACCAACGAGTTTTCCGTTCAGGTTTATCAGGGGTCCCCCGGAATTGCCCGGGTTGATTGACACATCTGTCTGGATGAAATCCTCAATATCGGTAAAACCGATATTATCCCTTCCCTTGGAAGAAACAATCCCGCTGGTGATGGTCTGCCGCAGGCCATAGGGATTGCCGATGGCCAGGACCCATTCCCCCTCCGACAACCGGTTAGAATCATCGAAAACCACCGGACGCAGCGGCAGGGAACCGGTGTCCCTGATCTTCAATATGGCGATATCTGTTTTCTGATCGGCAAGATAATACCTGCCGTTCCTGAACTTTTCCAGCTCGAGGGTCATGCCGTTATTGAAAAGCACCTGGAAGTAATCGCCCTTCATCACCACGTGATAGTTGGTGACCACGTATCCGTTTTCGATAATTGTCCCCGAGCCATAAGCGACCTTTGAATAATTGGCGTTTTTTCCGCCTTCCTTTTTTTCGTAAATGGAAATGCTGACCACCGAATTCTTAACCGAATCCGCCGCATTGATAAATGACGCATTGAGCTCGTCCGGCCCCGCTGAAACCGGGTCGGCAGCCAGCACAATCAGCACGAGGCTAATTGCCGGTAACATCTTCAAAATAGCTTGTATCACCCGGCATCCTGTATTTATTAAAATCAATTCCTTTTCCCTTGGGAAGATGTTTATATTTCCTATCGCGCGGCTCGAGACCGGTCAGAAGTGAAAAAATTCCGACCGCGATCCCTTCAGCGATTTCCTTCTGCTTTTTGGTCAACAGCATCCGGTCACGGCTCCTGTTCAGGTATCCCAATTCAATGAACGCGTTAATGGCATTGACATGGAGCGGCATGATCCATACTGATATATAGCTCTTGCCCGGCTTCTGCGACCGGTTGTCATCGCCGTGAAGATACAGGGAATAACATATGTACCGTATGATTTCGTAAGACGCGTAAGCGTTATCACCGCCAAAGCCTTCCTCGCCGCCGTCGCGCCTGAAACGCTCATAAGGAGATCGCTCCCGCTCCCAGAATTTCCCTTCGGGAATGAAATTTTCATATGTTGGAGCGTATCGGCTGGAAGGGATGCGATACCGTGCCGCGTGCTCCCATCCCCTGTTGTCCGCATAGGACCACTTGACCATATTATACCGGTATCCTTTGAAGCCGGACCTGTCCGTTTCCAGGTTTTTCCGGAGAGGATATCCGGTAAAATATATTGATGTGTCGTTCAGAAACCAGTCAAAGTCGGACCGCGTATTTTCTTCGATAAACCATTCCCGGTAGCGGCTTTTACTGTAAAACTTTTTACCCTCCCTTTTTCCCTTGAGATATTCAAGACCTTCATGGAGAAACGAATAGGGCGGCGTGATCACCGGATTCATACCTTCAAAATCACGGGGGGCATCTTTTGCCAGGTGAAGGGACACGACCAGGTGCGGCTTCACCGCGTTGATGCGGGATATCCGCCCCGCCTGCATTTCGCCGAAGGCATCGGGATAATCAAACATCCTGAAAGAAGCGTTCGGATCCTCACGGTCATCGGCTTCATCATCGGAGATGGACCGCCCCCTGCTCATATAGGTAACAACAGTCACCTTCTGCGGAGTGCCGTCGGCATACCGCTCCAGCATACGATAAAATTTTTCGCTATTGCCTCCCGGTGCGAGGAGCTTTAAAATTTTTTCGGTCTTCTTCGCGATACTATAGACAATTTCACGTTCCTTGATGTTTCCCCGGGAAGCGCCTTCCTTAAAATAATCAAGATATCTCCGGTAAACGGTGTCATACCGATCCCCATGAACAGACATGAGTTTTCTGCCTACGCCGCCATGGCCCGGATCAATGACCACTCGGAATGTCGGGAATTCAGATATGGTTGTCATTGACGGCAGCATCAGGAGGAACACAACGGTGACCGGGACAAGTATCCAGGGCTTGAGGAGCAGATTGACTGCAAAAAAGCTGCATTCAATGATATGATACTTTATTACTTCTAATTTTTTATTCGACACGGGCATGTGCACTTACAGTTCATCATCCACAATTGATTTTACAACTATTATACCCGCATATTATTTATTCTATTAAAATTTTACAATATAAATAAAAAAGGGGATTGCTCCCCTTTTTTTCATTCATGGATGTACTTTCGGTTACTTTGTTTTGGTCTCTTCTTTCTTTTCGGCAAACAGCCTGTTCATGTTATCTGCCTTGGCGACTTTGTATTTATCGTGGATGCTCTTTTTTTCATTTTCATCCTTCGCAAGAGCTTCCAGGATGGCGATGCCGTAGGCCCTCGAAACGCGCAGGTGATAGATAGAACCGGAATAATACTTGTTCTGGGCCGCATACTGGGAATCGTCAATCTGGCCATAGGCCACTTTCAGCTTCAGGTGATTGTTCTGGAGCTGTTCCGCCTTGTCCGGATCGATGCGGGAGCTGACATCCAGGTGCAGCAGAAGGACCTTGCCGGCGCACTCGTTCAGGAGGTCTTCATCCTGCTTCTGATATTCTTCAATTATCAGCTTGTAGAGTTCACGGATGCTGGCCAGGTTCTTTTCGAGTTTATCCCGGGAATAAATCATGTTGCGTTTATAGTACTGCTCCAGCCCGTCCTTGTATTGGTTATAGATATCCTGGTATTTCGAATCCCATCCTTTACCGGAATTATTTTTTACCAGAACATTCAGAAGATATATGTCTTCAAGGTTTCTCTTCATCAATTTCTCAACAATTTCATTGGCGTGAAATTTTGCGAGATAGTCGTCTTCCGGCCTGGTTGATTCATCGTAATCTTTGCTCCTGTATGAGCCATCGGGCATCTTTTTTATGCCGTCATCCTTCTTCTCCGCTTTCTCCTGAGCGAATGCAAGAGAAAAAGCAAATACGCTTACGATAATAAGCGACATAACTTTACAATACCTTCTCATCGTCATAATATTTCTCCTCGTAAAAAACTATATTTATTCAACTATTTTTAATAATAGGCACCGTTGGCGCATGCAAATAGTAATGGTAAGTTAATTTATAAATTGTAAATTATCAACCATTTTTTTTATATATCGTATTAATTTACCTGCCACTTGAATCATTTACCGCAAAAATATCTTTTATGAAAACATATTATGTCACGATACCAGCAGTATCCGCACGTCCATAGTGTTGGTGTTAGTCGGTCCGGTTATGATCAGGTTTCCCATCTTATCATGAAAGTGATATGAATCATTTGATTTTATGTATCCGTGGATATCCAATCCCTGTTCCAGCGACTTTCCCAGTGTAAATCCATCAACAACGGCCCCGGCGGCGTCCGTCGGGCCGTCACTGCCATCTGTTCCGATGCTGGCGATAGTGACATTCTCCAAACCTTCAATGAAGAGCGCAGCGTGCATGGCAAACTCCATGTTTCTCCCGCCCAGTCCGTCTCCGGTTACCACGACCGTTGTTTCGCCGCCGCTCACGATGCACGCCGGCGCAGGCACCGGGTTCGACGAAGCCGCAACCTCACGGGCCACCCGGGCATGCCAGAAGGCCGCCTCCCTGGTGTCGCCTTCAATCATGGAGGAAAGAATAATGCCGTTATATCCCCTGGCAACCGCTTCAGCCTTTGCTGCCTGCAGGGCGATTATGTTCGACGCTACGATCAGGTTCATGACCCTGTTGAAAATTGGATTGTCCATACCCGGATTCTCCTCGATTTCTCCGCGGGAACCTGATCTGATGCGGTCAGATACGGATGCCGGTACGCTGGTCGCAAGCCCGTACTTCTCGAGAATATCCATGGCGTCACGAAACGTCGACCGGTCAGGCACGAAGGGCCCCGAGGCGATGACGTCCATATTGTCACCGACCACATCCGAGATCATGAGGTTAATTACCGTTGCACGGCCCGCCGCTTTGGCCATGTTGCCGCCTTTCACCCGGGAAAGATGCTTCCGCACCGTGTTAACTTCATGAATACCGGCGCCGCATTTTAAAAGAAGAGAGGTCGTTTCCCGCTTCTCCTCCAGGGTTATTGTATCAGCCGGAAGCGGCAGGAGCGCTGATCCGCCGCCCGAGATCAATGATATCACCAGGTCATCTTCCGCGGCGTTATTGAGCAGCTCCACGATTTTTTCCGCACCGGCAACGCCGCTGGCGTCAGGCACTGGATGGGCGGCTTCAATGATACCTATTTTTTTCAACGTGTCCGTATACCCGTATTTAACGCATATTAAACCGGCATCAATCCGGTCGCCGAGAAGGTCCTCCACCGCGCGCGCCATGGGCGCTGTCGCTTTCCCTGCTCCGACGACTATAACTCGATTGTAATTGCTGAGATGGTACTCTTTAAAGATACGCCCCCGGGAGAGCAACTGGAGAGTATCATTCCTGCGCTTGACATGGGCTTCAACAGCGGTCATCGGGTTTACCGCTGCAATGGCAGCCGTGTATATGGCTTTCAGATCATCCCTGATCTTCGACATACAAACACCCCCGTGGAATCCCGGAGAAAGGGAAATTAGAATAGTATAATCATTAATGATACACTATCCCAGCCGATTCGTCAATATATTATAAGAACATACGGTTCAACGTATGCCGTGTAGCGGGTATGATTCATTGTCGAATTTTTTTCAAACGATATGCCAGCACCATGAAGAAGAGCACCGCTATAAATAAAAGGATAAAGCCCTGGGTATAATAACGTAAAATCAGTTTCCCGATTGAGAAAAGCGAGGCATACACCAGGACAATTCCCAGGAGCCAGTTTACCAGGAGCCGCGACAATGATTCTCCCGGCCCCTCATCGGAGGGGCATGCTTCCCTGATTTTTTTCCATCCCGGACCGCCGGGCCTGACCCGCCGGTAGAAGGATATCAGCTGTTCCCTGGCAACGGGTTTCGTTGCCATCGTAATCACCATCCACGAGAGCGTGGTCACGCCGGCGATGAAAAATAAACTTTCCGGAAACTGCACAAAGGTCGCGTATTTTTCACCGGGATGCCGGATAGCAGCGGCCAGCCGGGGGATTCCATACGCAAGGATCGGGACAATCATGGCTACTATCTCCGACCACGCGTTAAGGCGCCACCAGTACCATCTTAGAATGAGAACCATGCCGAGGCCGGCTCCGCATTCAATAATGAACTCCCAGGAGCCGGAGATGCTGTTCATGGCCTTTATCATGAGGCTGGAGAGAATGACCAGCATCAGGGTAACTATTCTCGAGACAAGTACATAGTGCTTTTCGTCTGCGTTCTTTTTGATGAACCGCTTGTACAGGTCATTGATGATATAGGAACTTCCCCAGTTCAGGTGCGTGGCTATGGTGGACATATAGGCCGCCAGGAACGCGGCTATCAGGAAGCCGAGAAGACCCGGCGGCAGATGATCCCGCATGGCCATGATGTAACCCTCCCGGGGATACTGCAAATCCGGATAGAGAACGAGCGAAGCCAGGGCAACGATGATCCACGGCCACGGCCGCAGGGCATAATGGGCGACGGCAAACCAGAGGGTCGCCAGGAGCGAATGGCGCTCATCCCTGGCTGACATCATCCTCTGCGCGATATAACCGCCGCCGCCCGGTTCGTTGCCCGGGTACCATGACGACCACCATTGAACAGCAATATGGGCGATGAATGCCGATGCGGAAAGCGTCATTATCCCGGTCACCGCATGAGATGGAGTGAACGAGACCGAGGGGAAAAAACTGAAGACATGGGGCGGCAGGGACTTCATGAGGCCTGTCATGCCCCCGACTTCGGGCAAATCGAGAATAACAAAAACCAGGACGATGCATCCCGCCATGGCGATGACGAACTGGAACATGTCGGTGAAAGCGACGCCCCACAGGCCGGATATGGCGGAATAGATCCCCACGATGAGCATTGCCCCGATGATATAGATAAGCACCGAGTCCTCATCGATGCCGAAGATCACCTTGAGGATTGAAGCCATGGCAAGATTGACCCATCCCATGATGATGACGTTCATGAAGATGCCGAGGTAGACCGCCTTGAAACCGCGCAGGAAAGCGGCCGATTTTCCGGAATAACGGAGTTCGATAAACTCGACGTCCGTGAGTATGCCGGCGCGACGCCAGAGTTTTGCGAAAAAGAAGACCGTAAGCATGGTGCCGGCAACCATGTTCCACCAGAGCCAGTTCCCGGCTATTCCGTTCTTCGCCACCAGTTCCGTGATCGCCAGCGGCGTGTCCGCCGCGAAGGTCGTGGCCACCATCGTCGTTCCGGCCAGCCACCAGGGCATTTTCCTGCCTGAGAGGAAAAAGTCCTCGGTGCTACCCTCCGCCCGCTTGCGCAGCAACAGGCCTACGGCAATACTCGCAGTAAAATAGATTACTATGAGAATGATGTCAATGGCTGCCATGACCCGAATCCCTGATTCCTGGCGTGATCGTTTCTAAAAGTGTTTTTTTTCCATTACCTGTTAAGGAGAACAGGCGCTTCTCATGCAAATAAAATTCCCCTTACAGATCAGGGGTCATGGTAAAGGATTCAATATATTCAGTAACTCCGCGTGTATCTTCAGCTCTATCATGCATTGTGCCATGAAATCTTTGCTGCCGGGATAATATTTTAGTGCATGTCTTTAAAATAAAAGTCAATATCGAATCCCCCGAATTTCGAATTGAAGGAGAGATTGATATTCTCGTAGAGCGTTTTTATCGAGATCGGATCATCATTGAATTCCGGCGCATTGAGCTTTATATCATGCTTGAGGAACTGCATCTGGTTAGCGAAGGTCCCGGTAATCATGTTTGCCAGCTCCCCGGCGACATCCCCGTGGTATTTGCGGATCGTCTTCACGTCGCTGGAATTAATGAACTTCATGGTGATGCCATCAAGGGTCTTCTTCGGAAGGTTGATGATGATTTCTCCCTTCATGGTACCGTTGATTTCAACAACCACCAGGGGGTCCTTGTTCCCCGACTGGGTCTCGTACACTTCCTCCACCGAGGCATCGTCAAGGAAATGCTTGAATATATGATTCACGGACCGCACCAGATATCTTGAATATCTATCTGTATCAATCATTCGCATACCTCATCGGCAGACAGTTCTTCATCGTTTCACGGGTGCTCTGCACAAGTACTATAAAGAAACAAATACAATTGTAAAAATTTCTTGTCAATATATTTATACAATTATGTCTCATAAAAAGAGGCCGTAAAAAAGCGCGCCACGGCGGACGCGCTTTCATTGCTGCCGCATGGACTTCGGCAGATTATTCTTTATTGCCGACCATGTCGCGGGCAATGGAAACCGCTTTTTTAACCGCTTCCGCAAGTCCTTCCGGCGATTTCCCACCGGCCTGGGCCATGTCCTTGCGGCCGCCCCCGCCGCCTCCGACGACCTTCGCTGCGTCCTTTATGATCTTGCCGCAATCAATTCCCTTTTTCACCGCGTTGTTCGTCGCGGCGAACAGGAGCAGGGCCTTGTCGTCAATGCTCGATCCGAAGAGCACCACCGCGTTCTGGTCCTTTTCCCTGATCGTATCCGACAGGTCCCGCAGTTCATCGGGGCCCATCCCGCTGAAGGTCCGGGACACCACCGTTATCCCGCCGACACTTTCCGCTCCGGCCAGTATTTCGTCCAGGCCGGTTGTCATGGAATCCTTCTTCAGTTTCTCAATTTCCTTTTCCATCATCCGGCTGCGCTTCAGCAACTCCTCGACTTTCTTGACAAGGGCTGATTCGGTAACATTCACGATATTCACGAGCCCGGATACTATTTCCTCATGGCTGTTGAACCTTTCAAGTACGCCCCTGAGGGTGGCGGCTTCGATCCTCCGCATGCCGGCCCCCGGCGAGGCCTCGCGCAGGATCTTGAACAGGCCGATCTGACCGGTCCCCGCCGCGTGGGTGCCGCCGCAGAGTTCCCTGCTGTAATCGCCCACGGACACGACCCGGACCGTATCCTCGTATTTTTCGTCGAAGACCGCCATGGCGCCGGTCTTGACCGCGTCCTGATATTTCATAATTGTCGTTGTAACCGGGATGTTTTCCCATATTTTCCGGTTCACCATCTCTTCCACTTTCCTGGTTTCGTCCTGGCTCAGGGCGTTAAAATGGGAGAAGTCAAAGCGCATCCGGTCCGGCGCTACCAGGGATCCCGCCTGCTTGACGTGAGCGCCCAGCACTGATCGGAGCGCCGCGTGGAGAAGATGCGTGACCGTATGGTTGGCCCGTATCAGGTTCCTGTTCACCACGTCTATGGCAGCCTGGACCGAATCGCCCTTTTTGAATTCCCCCCGGATCACTTCGCCGGCGTGGATGATCGTTTTATTGCTTTTCTTCGTATCCTCGACTTTGAATACCGCTCCGGATGAGGAGGTGATCAGACCGATATCTCCCACCTGCCCCCCCGACTCGCCGTAGAAGGGCGTCTCTTTCAGCACCATGAGGCCTTTCGATCCCGCGGAAAGCCGCTCCGTTACAGCTGAGCCGTCATGCAGGAGATCAATAGTGGTGTCCGCGCTCTCGACTTCATATCCCCTGAACACCGTGTCGGCCGCCGTTTTTCCTATCGCTTCGCAGGCCTCATCAAGGCTGCCGGATGCCGCCTTCCAGCTCTGTTTTCCCCGCTCCCGCTGCTTCTCCATCTCCCCTTCATAGCCCTTGATGTCGACATCAAGGCCGCGCTCGAGAGCAATTTCTCTCGTCATTTCCAGCGGGAACCCGAAGGTGTCGTGCAGAACAAAGGCATCCGCCCCGGATATGCTCCTGCACTTGTTTTTCGTGCAGTCTTTCATTATTTCCTCGAGGCGATCCATCCCATTCTCGAGGGTTTCCAGGAAACGCCTCTCTTCCGATTCTATGACCTTCTTCACGTTAGTTGCCGAATCCCTGATCTCCGGATAAAAACCCCCCATGATGCCGACAATCTGGTCAACCATTGCGTAGATGAATGGCTCGGTTATGCCGAGCTGCCGGGTGAACCGCATGGCGCGCCGGAGGATCCGCCGCAGCACATAACCCCTGCCGTCGTTGGAGGGATACACGCCGTCAGATACGGCAAAGGTGATGGCGCGGGCATGCTCGGCGATTATGTTTACCGGGATCTTTTTCTCATCCCGGTAGTCGATCTTCGCGCGATCGCACACAAATTTTATTATGCTGATGAATTCATCGGTCTCGAACACCGAATCCAGGTTCTGCACCAGAGCGGCCAGCCGTTCCAGGCCCATGCCGGTATCGATGCCGGGCCGGGGCAGCGGATGGAGGATACCCGCAGCGTCCTGGTTGTACTGGTTGAACACCAGGTTCCAGTATTCCAGGAACCGCTCGCATTCGCAACCCGGCTTGCAGTCCGGTGTACCGCACCCGTACGCCTCTCCCCGGTCGATATAGAGCTCCGAACAGGGACCGCAGGCGCCGGTATCGCCGGCAGGACCCCAGAAATTATCAGCCTTTCCGAGGCGTATTATTTTTTTCTCCGGTACGCCGATGTTCTTGTTCCACAGGGTGAAAGCCTCGTCGTCATCCTGGTAGATGGATACCCATATTTTTTCAGAGGGAAACCCGATTATCTTCGTGGAATAATCCCACGCAAATTCAATGGCTTCCTTCTTGAAGTAATCGCCGAATGAAAAATTCCCCAGCATTTCAAAAAAGGTCAGGTGCCGCTTTGTTTTTCCCACGTTTTCCAGGTCGCTGGTGCGGAGGCATTTCTGCACGGAAGAAGCCCTGGTGTACTCAAGATCCACCGTACCGGCGAACATCGGCTTGAACTGGACCATCCCGGCAGTGGTGAAAAGAAGGGTCGGATCATCCTTGGGGATCAGGGAACTGGAAGGGACGATCCGGTGGCCCCGTTCCCGGAAAAAATCGATAAAGGACTTCCGTAAATCCATTACGTTAAGCATGTCGTACCGCCTGTCAAAAATCCTCATGGAAAGAGGTATTGTGGCAATTTCTAGACACCCTGCCATATTTTTCAAGGAA
>CAZZHU010000056.1:0-1382 GCA_964654045.1 uncultured Leptospirales bacterium | reverse complement strand
GTTTCCTGGCCATTATTTAGAAAGTAACTTTACAAAAGGGCTGCCGCCAGGACATGATGATGCATAGTACTTACAATGAAGCCAAGGATGACACGCGGGTCCCCTGCATGTTTGAGGGACCTCGAAAACATACCGATATGCACTTAAAACGAATACTGCTGAAACCGGATACCTATCCTACCGATGAACAATATCCCTTTAACCTGGCTATTTTAAGGAAAACTGAATCAATTATTTTTTCAAAGCCCGTCGTTTTTTTTGTCGGTGAGAACGGCAGCGGGAAATCGACACTGCTGCGGGCGATAGCCACAAAATGCGGCATTCATATCTGGGAGGGAATGGAACGTACCAGGTTCCATTATAACCCGTACGAAAAGGAATTGCATAAGCATATTGCCGCTGAATGGACGGATGCGCCGGTGCCGGGTTCATTTTTCGCTTCGGAGATTTTCCGCAATTTCGCCGTAAACCTGGACGAATGGGCCTCCATGTCGCCGGCCACCCTTGAATATTTCGGCGGCAAATCCCTTCTTGAGCAGTCCCACGGCCAGTGTCACATGTCATTTTTCAAGAACCGCTTCCGGATAAAGGGGCTGTATCTTCTGGATGAACCGGAAAACGCCCTCTCCCCGAAGCGCCAGATCGAACTTTTACAACTCCTTGATCAGATGGGGAAGGCCGGTCACGCCCAGTTTATCATTGCCACGCATTCACCGATACTGCTGGCCCTTCCCGGGTCGGAAATTTTCAGTTTCGACAGTGCGCCCATAGAAAAAGTTGATTACGAGGATACGGACCATTACCGCATCTACAAATCATTTATAAACGACAGGAACGCCCTGCTTTCCTAAGCAGAAGCTATTTTACCAGCGCATTGATAGTGCCGTTTTCGATGGCAAGGCAGTCGCCGGGCAGCATTCATTCCCGCTCTTTATCTTCCCTGAGGATCCTTTCTATGACGCTGATGATCATATCCGTGTCAAAGCCCCTGCTGTGGAGAAAATAGGAAAGTTTTGCCGTGCTGTTTTTCTTGTGCTTTATGGAGGCATACTTCTTGTGTGCCATTACATACAATGCGTCACCATCGCTGTAAAGGGACTCCGATTCTTTCAATATTTTATTTATGATCGCGCGGGGAATTCCCTTTTTCAGCAATTCACTCGAAAGGAGTTGCCTGCCGACCAGCTTTTTGTTCAGCTTGTTGCTGATATAACGCGCGGCGTAATCCGCGTCATCGATATATCCCGCGTCGCGAAGACCGGTCACGATCTCCCTGACAATGTCATTGTTGAATTTTTTTTTACCGAGATACCTCTCCATCTCCATTGCCGAGCGGGGACATATGGCCAGATAATCAAGGGCCATGGTTTTACATTTAAAAC
>CAZZHU010000055.1:18554-23378 GCA_964654045.1 uncultured Leptospirales bacterium | reverse complement strand
AAGATACATCGCCCCGGTGAAAAAAGATCCTGCCAAGAAGGAAAATCCGACCCCCTGCGAAAGCAGATGCAGCGTCCTGTCCGGTTCCGTGAGAGACAATTGCATAGCACGCTGCGAGAAGAAAAGCCGCTTTAATTCCGGGGGTATTTCTGAAAAGAAAAAATAACCGTTCCGCAATAATTTTTAGATGGACGTTGTACCGGCACTATGATAAATTAATACATGCTGATAGAGGTATTCAATTCATGAATAGACTGATTATTGCCCTGCTGCTGCTGATGACAGTTATCCTTCTGGCCACCTGCGAACGGAATAACATGTATGACCTGGCCCTGTTCGGCCTGGCGCCTAAAAGCGCCATATACCTGTACCAGATTGGCACGGCATCCGGTGACACAAATGGCATAAAAAATGCGAACGATAATTGCTATACCAATGGCCTCCTCTATCATTCTCTAGTCAGCGCGTCCAACGTCAAGGCCTTCAGAAGCTTTTCGGGTATCGAGGAAATCCGTTTCATTGTTCCTGCCAGGTACTGGCAATACCCGGTCCTGGGAATTTCGGCCACCCTGACAGTTACACCAATAGCTGCTTCATGGGTTGACATGTGGCACGGCGTACTTGATAATCCCATAGATACCGCCCTTGGGATAACAGGTTCCAACTGGTGGTCCGGAAGCAATGCCGACGGCAGCATTTCCGCCGACACCTGTGATGGATGGCATCAATCCAGTAACGCATTCTCCGGGCAGGTGGGCGGCACCGGCATCAGTGACGCAATATTGACATGCGATAACAATGTTTATTCCCTTTGTGTAGCCTACTGATATCATCTCACCTGTTATTGATTCTTTGAGACATCCCATTATCGGCTCTTTCAAATTGAATAATGCCATGACCAGCGGTCCCATCCGCCGGTTATATTGCATATCGTGACATCCACCCCATTCCCCAAATTATGCTTGATATTATACGTATCGATATATTATATAGTTAATCAATTTTACATGGGATGATTATTATATTCGTAACCGCCTCAGGCAATGAAGTATGCTGCAAGGAGATGGACCATGACCATTATAACCGATGTCCATGCCAGGGAAATACTTGATTCCCGCGGAAACCCGACCATAGAAGTCGACGTTGAGATTTCTTCAGGCTTTGTCGGACGTGCCGCCGTGCCGTCAGGAGCGTCAACCGGGGAGCACGAAGCAGTTGAACTGCGCGACGGCGATAAAAAGCGTTACCTCGGCAAAGGAGTATTGAAGGCGGTTGACAATGTCAATAAGATCATATCCGGCGCCATCATGGAAATGGACGCCGTCAACCAGATTGAGATCGATACCGTGATGATCGAGCTGGACGGGACCCCCAACAAGGCCAAACTGGGCGCCAATGCCATTCTGGGGGTATCCCTTGCCTGCGCCAGGGCCGTCTCCGAAGCCCTGGGCCTGCCGCTTTACAGGTATATAGGCGGCGTCGGCGCGTCCGAACTGCCGGTGCCGATGATGAACATCATTAACGGCGGTTCACACGCCGACTCCAATGTCGATCTCCAGGAATTCATGATAATGCCCGTGGGCGCCGCCAGTTTCCGCGAGGCTTTGCGGATGGGCGCCGAGACCTTTCATTCGCTGAAATCCGTGCTCAAATCCAGGGGATATTCCACGAGCGTCGGCGACGAGGGGGGATTCGCCCCTTCGCTGAAATCGAACGAGGAGCCCCTTGATCACATTATGGCCGCCATTGAAAAAGCAGGTTTTAAACCGGGAGCAGATATCATGATCGCCCTGGACCCCGCATCAAGCGAGTTCTATGACACGGCTAAAAAGAAATATGTTTTTTCCAAGAGCGATAAGAGCGAGCGCGACAGCGCCCAGATGGTTGATTTTTACGCTACCATGGTCAAGAATTATCCCATAATCTCCATTGAAGACGGACTTGCCCAGAATGACTGGGACGGATGGAAGCTGATGACAGAACGCCTCGGCAATAAAATCCAGATAGTCGGCGATGACCTTTTCGTTACCAACACCGAGCGGTTGAAACAGGGCATAGACAGGGGCATCGCCAATTCCATTCTTATCAAGTTAAACCAGATCGGGACCCTTACCGAAACGATTCAGGCCATTGAAATGGCCAGGCGGGCAGGCTATACCGCGGTCGTATCGCACCGTTCAGGTGAGACCGAGGATTCAACCATAGCCGATCTGGTTGTGGCCATGAATAGCGGCCAGATAAAAACCGGCTCCGCCTCGCGGACTGACAGGCTGGCGAAGTATAACCAGTTGGTCCGTATCGAGGAAGAACTCGGTGTAATGTCCAGATATTCAGGCACGGGAGTATTTTACAGCATTGGTTAGACAACACTATCGCTGGGCGGTTTTCATTGTTGTTTTTCTGCTCGGGTCTGTTTATTTTTTTCTCTTCAGTGAAAGCGGGCTTCTCGAACGTATCGTACTCGAAAAGGAAAAGAATCGGATAGCCGCCGACATAGAAACGCTGAAGTCCGAAAATACAGGTTATCAGCGTCTTTTGAATAAATACCGTAAGGGCGAATATCCCGAAGGAGATATTGTATCTTCAGGATATGTAAAAAATGGCGGGACCGTCCTTTTTTTACAGGGAATCAAGGAAAAAAATAGCGGCGCGCAGCGGATAATTGTACCGTCAGGTGCATCCCCGGTCCCGTTGTCGTATCTGAGAATAGCATGGATCGGAATATCAGCCATCGTCATTGCCGCGCTGATATTTTATGGAAGAAAAATCTCGGAGCAGACAACATAATGGTTGTTCAATATCGGCACTGTAACACTCTATGACTCCAGAATCTGATTTCATAAACAATGCATATAAAAACTGAAACCATATCAATCAAGAAACTTAAAAAAGACGGGACAATAGAACCGTCCGTAACCCGCAGGCTTTCAGAAATGATAAAAAGCGGCAAAGTCGTTCTGATGCCGGTTGACGCGATCTACGGCATCGTCTGTCTTGATGAGCCCGATCACCGCGACCTGATCACGCATCTTACCGGCGACACTGAAGATCATATCGTGCGCATGATATCATCATTTAAAATGCTTAATGAAATATCGAGCATTGATAAGCTTGAATTTGATTTTCTTCACCGGATATGGCCGGGAGAACTCATCGTCTACGTGGAGGACATAGCCGGCAAGGACAGGGGTATTCCTGTCCGCATGCCCAGGAGCAAATATCAGCAGGACATCATTGAACATGTCAGCAAACCATGTCTTTATTCCGCGCTGCTGGATAAGGGGAAAAAACCCTTCTACCGCAAAAAGGAAATCATCAGCGCCCTGGAAGGAAAAATCGATTGCCTCCTGATAATTGATGAATTCTGCAAAGAGCACACGCTCCCTTCCGTGGTGGATATCAGTAAAGGCACTCTTTCAATTATCAACGAGGGAAGGGTGTCCACTGAAGAAATCAAATCGTTGTACTTCCTGGGCAAGGATGATCTTGTCCTTTGAATATCAGACGCGCATTCATTTTTCTTGTCAGTGTACCGCTGCTTCTACTTCCAACCATTTCTTATGAACAGAACAGCCCGGATCCCGCTTCCTGGGAGTGGGTGACGCTTGCGACCCGTCATTTTGATATCCATTATCCCGCGGGCATGGAAGGGATGGCACTCAAGGCCGCAGATCTGGCCGAGAGCGGATATATTCGCGTGGCCAACTACCTGGGCCATGAAATGAAAAATACCATCCCTCTGAGACTCTATCCCGCGGGCCATGACCGCCGCAGCGATTCCTTGCGCCGATCATCACCGGGCAATTGCGCTTCAAGCCCCGCAAGTCCGGGTCGGAGCATTGCCGCATATTTTAACGGCTCCTATGCCGATCTGCAGAGGTCAATCACCCATGAATTGGTGCATGTTTTCAATTATGCGATCATGGATGAGGCCCCGTCGCGCATTCCCGGGATTTCCATTACACGGCTCCCCTACTGGTTTTCAGAAGGCATGGCCAGGTATGTGGCCGGCGGTTTTGACAGATCAGCCGATATGCAGATTCGTGACATCATACTCTCCGGCCGTTATATCGGGATCAGGGACCTTACTGATATGAAAGCCGAGTATCAGGGACAATTGCCCGATGAGGGACTGGCGTTTTGTTATTTCATCGAAAAGCGTTTTGGCAAAAGCACAATCGGCGAACTTGTCAGGGATATCCGGGATATCGGATTTATAAGTGATGCCATCCAGGCGTCTACCGGGAAAAACGTGGAGGATATTGACCGTGATATGGCATTGTTTCTCATGGAATGTTATGATGGCGAACAAGACAGGAAGTCTAAGAAGAAAAGCCTTATACCTGGTTTAAAGAGTGATTTTCCATCAGATCTCATGATGCCTGCTGTTTCACCTGACGGGAAAAAAATTGCCGTATTATCACTTCAGGACGATCAAACAGATCTCGTGTGTTTCGATGCCGCGAACGGCAGGTTATCAACAGCCAATTCCCCGAAGACGCTTTTCAGGGGAAACAGATACGCCGGGATAAAACTGGTAACCGGCACCGACAACCGCGCATCATGGAGCCCGGACGGGCATGCTATTATCACGGCTGGTTATGTCAATGGCCGTGCGTTTCTTATCGAACTCGACAGCGCATCGGGACGAATCATCTCCCGGATACCACTCCCGTTTTATAAGGTCAGGCATCCTTCACTTTCTCACGATGGCAAACATGTCGTATTCACCGGCGCGACCGGTGCAGGCGAAGATATCTATATTCTTGATCGTAAAAACAATAAAATTGCCAGGATCACCGATGATGATTTCAGCGATCGCTT
>CAZZHU010000055.1:0-18544 GCA_964654045.1 uncultured Leptospirales bacterium | reverse complement strand
GGGAACAGCGTCATTTTCTCAACCAACATGAACAGCAGCGGCAATCCGGCAAATGCCGGTTACCATATACATCAGGTTGATATTAAAACCGGCAGGAGGACTGTTCTTGTGGAAGGGAAGGGACAGAGCCTTCAGCCTGCCCTGTCGCCAGACGGCAAGAAAATGATTTATGTTTCTGATAAGAGCGGATTATTCAATATTCACCTGTACAATTTCGCGACCCGTAAAAGCACACGGCTTTCAGATGCGGCAACCGGGGCCTTTTACCCGGGATGGCTTCCCGGATCCGATGAATACATATATGCCCTGTATAAAAATCTGCGCCATGTAATTCGTGTGGATAGTATTGATACTGCCGTCATCCCGGAAACTGGCACGATGAAGGACTTTCTGTCGCCAGCCCGGTATCCCGAATCATATGTTTCACCTGGGGAATACAATTTCGGCTTGTACCGCCCCAAGGTCAAACCGGAATGGCTCCATCTCGGATCGGCAGGCACCATGAACAACAGCTATATCGGCTGCTTTCAGGCGGGCCTCTCCGATGATCTTGAGCGTCACCGTCTTATCCTGACCGCACATTATGTCCGTGAATCCGGGAGTGACAGCTTTAATGCCAAATTTGCTTATATATACCGATTCAAACGGACCTTCCTGGAATCCGTTATTTTCAGGCAAAGCAATCCCCTGACGGTTGATTCCCCTGATGATATCAATAACCATTCGGCGTATCCTTATTTTGGAATCAAGGCCATGGAGCATTATGGAGCCCGTGTATCAGTACGGCAGCAATTGGGACAGTCCTTCAGCCTGTCCATCGGAACTTCGGCCGGCCGCTATGAAAAGAATTATCATTACCCGGAGATGCGCCATGACCTTCACATGACCTTCGGAAAACTATTCCTCGTTGCCGGATATGACACACAGCGGACAGGGCTGATTGGCCCCATACAGGGGTCCCGCTGCCATGTCCGCGTGGAACAGGCATTTGATTGTAACGGCAATAAGTCATATACAAGCGCAGGTATTGATTTGCGGCATAGGTTTTTGCTGGGAAAAAGGTTTATCCTTTCCCTGCGCGGTGCCGGATCCGCATTAATCGGCCGGAACCATGGCGGATTTCAATACTACCTCGGCGGTTTTAACACGCTCCGGGGATACGACCTCAATTCCATTTCAGGAAGAAATACGTTCCTTGCCAGCGCCGAATTGTTGTTCACTCCTCTCGACTGGCTGACCTTTGGCCTTCCCCGGTACGGAGGCCTGGGGAGCATAGGGGCTGTGATATTTTTTGATGCCGGTTCAGCATGGAATGGCAGATTTTGTCTGGTTGACAAAAAATCAGGCCGATACGAGGATTTAAAAATGGATTTCGGCATAGGTTTCAGGGCCGCCATATCCCCCCTATTAATTTTAAAACTTGACTTTGCTTGGCCTTTTGATAATAAGACAGTCAGGAAAAATACCATGCTATTCAGCATCGGATTCGTTTATTAGGCGGTTATCTGATGGAAAGAAAAGGATCTGTCTCCAGGAAGACAAAAGAAACCGACATAGCAATTGAACTGGTTTTGGGCAGCATCGGCAAATCAGAAATCGACAGCGGCGTTTCCTTTTTCAACCACATGCTTGAAGCAATGTCGAGGCACGGCAGGATGCGCCTCAAGCTTTCCTGCAGGGGCGACAGGGAAATTGACGATCACCATTCAGTCGAGGATATCGGCATTTGTCTCGGCCAGGCCTACAAGCAGGCCCTGGGTGATAAATCCGGCATTATCCGTTTCGGAGATGTAACAATTCCCATGGATGACGCACTAACCATGGTGGCGGTCGATTTATCAGGACGTCCCTTTTACAAGTACACCGGTCCGTTATTAAACGGCATGATAGCCACGTATGACGAGGAATTGACCGATGAATTCCTGCGGGCTTTCGCGATGAACGCCGGAATCAACCTTCACGTCATGGTTTATTATGGTCAGAACAAACACCATGTCCATGAGACCATATTCAAGGCCCTGGGGATTTCACTCTATAAAGCGTCACTGCGTGATGACCTTCTGGAAGGCGAGGTCCCGTCCACCAAAGGAATAATATGATAACGGTCATTGATTATGGAATGGGAAACCTGAGGTCAGTTGTCAAGGCGGTCGAGAAATACACTGACAGGGTAGCTGTTTCAGATGATCCACTATCGATAGAAAAATCTGACGCGCTGATAATGCCTGGTGACGGGGCTTTCGGCATGGCCATGGAAAATCTTACGGACCGCGGCTGGGTGGAGCCGATTCTCGATTTCATCGATAAGGGAGGTCACTTCTTCGGCATCTGTCTCGGGTTCCAGCTTCTGTTTTCCAGCAGCGAGGAATTCGGCTCGTACCGCGGACTTGGTATAATCCCGGGCAGCGTCGTCAGGTTCAATGACATTGAACTCAAGGTCCCGCACATGGGATGGAATACGGTGGACCTTGTCCAGGATGCGCCGGCCTTTGCCGGCATACCGTCAGGGAGTTATTTTTATTTCATCCATTCCTATTATCCTGAAGTCAGCGACCGGAGCTGGGTAATCGGTGAGGTTGAATACGGGATATCCTTTCCCTGCATCGTTGGAAGGGGAAACATCGTGGCGACCCAGTTCCATCCGGAAAAAAGTCACACGGTGGGATTGAAGATTATTGAAAATTTTGTGAGGGCCGTGTGCTGATCATACCGGCTATCGATATCAAGAACGGCAACTGCGTCAGGCTCCTTCAGGGTGACCCTGAAAGGCAGACCATATATTCAAGCAACCCGGCTGACATGGCCAGACGCTTTGAAGACGCCGGGGCAAGGCTGATACACGTGGTTGACCTTGATGGCGCTTTCGCCGGCAGGCCCGTCAACCATGACACGGTTGCGGCCATTGCATCATCCGTATCAATACCCATAGAAATAGGGGGGGGCATACGGACGACGGACACGGTGAAGATGTACGCTGACCGGGGGATCCGGCGTATCATTGTCGGGACGGTCATACTGGAAGAATCATTCAAGGCGATAATCGGACAATTCCGCGATATCCTGATCGCGGGGATTGACGCCAGAAATTCGATAGTGGCGACCCATGGGTGGAAAAAGGTCTCTTCGATGAAGGCCATGGATCTCATCAGGGAACTGACCGCCTCGGGCATCAGTGAAGTGATTTACACGGATATTGCCACTGATGGAATGCTCACGGGACCGAACCTGGGCGCCATAAAAGAGATATTGAATGATATAAAAGGTATCAGCCTTATCGCATCAGGAGGCATTTCTTCAATGAAGGACCTTGAAGACCTTTCACTCTTTGAAGGTTCCGGGTTGAAGGGCTGCATTACCGGAAAGGCCATTTATGATGGCAGGATAAACCTCTCAGAGGCACTATCCCGTTTCAAGTAAGGTTGCATAATGAAAGGATCAGACGATACAGATTTTATCATCCACTTTCCCGCCGAGATCGAGCAGTACGAGCGTAAGATTTACGATCTCAAGCAGCTTATTGAAATAAGCAAGGGACTCAATTCGACCCTTGAATATAATATTCTCATTGATTCAATCCTCCTCACCTGCATGGGGCAGATGCAGCTCCTCATGGCGGGCATCTTCCTCAAGAAAGGCATAGGTCATGAGAATTTCGCACTCCACCGGAACTACAAGGGCTTTGAACTCGACCATTCCGTTGATTACGAGATTGAGCCTGATTCAGAAGTCATTCATTATATGGAAAAGAACTTTAAATGCTACACCCTGGGAGAACTCGAGGAAGGCGCATGCTGCGACCGGTCTTACGACATACTGAAGATGCTCAATCCCGCTCTCATCGTTCCCCTTATCTGCAAGGGTATCCTCAACGGCATTATCATCCTCGGTGACCGGATCAACAGCAAGGAGTTCACCGAGACCGAAAAAGAATATCTGCTGGACATAGCGTCCCTGGCCGGTATCGCCATCCATAACGCTTCCCTCTATGAGATGGCCACCACCGACATGATGACCAAACTGAAGATACACCATTACTTCCACACGCTGCTTATCGAAGAGATAAGCCGGGCAAAACGCCTCAGCAGGCCGCTCTCGGTCATCATGGCCGACATTGATCATTTCAAGAAATTAAACGACACCCACGGGCACCAGGCGGGCGACATGGTGCTCATTAATGTTGCAAAAATCATACGGGAGAGCATACGCCAGATTGATGTGCCGTCGCGCTACGGCGGAGAGGAATTTTCCGTGATCCTTCCCGGTACCGAGATCCACGAAGCCCTGGTCGTGGCCGAGCGTATCCGGCAGAATATAGAAAAATCCGTCGTTTTATACGATAATAAACAGCTGAATGCAACTATCTCCATCGGTGTAACCCAGTATGATTCCGATCTCGATAAGAATAAAAACACCCTGATTGAAAGGGCGGACAAGGCGCTCTACATGTCGAAACGCAATGGACGTAATCTCGTATCCTTCTTGTAATTATTCAATTTAAGATAGATGAAGCCTCTCATTTGAATTATTTTCTTGACATAATTTGACTTGTTTTATTTATTGATTTTCTAAACAGGGCCCATAGCTCAGTCGGTTAGAGCATCTGACTCATAATCAGGGGGTCGAAGGTTCGATTCCTTCTGGGCCCATTTAAAGAACCATTGAAAGGAAATGATGATATGTATGCAATAGTTGAAATCTCCGGAAAACAGTACAAGGTGGAAAAGGACTCCACCCTCAACGTCGATAAACTTGAAAAAAACGCAAATGATGAATTAACCATAGATAAAATCCTTATGGTATCAGGTGACGACAAGGTCCTGATCGGTCAACCGTACCTGAAAAACGTGAAGATCACCGCCAAGGTCCTGGGCGACATCAAGGGCGAAAAAGTCAGAGGGATTAAGTTCCAGAAACGCAAACGCCATGAAAGGACCATCGGGCACCGTCAGAATTATTCACAGATCAAGATCAATGAACTTACTGTCAGCTGACGGAAGAATTGATAACAGTAACATACCATAATATACTGTATGATGAAGAGCTTCGCTGCGACGTAAATGGAAGCGGCGCGATAAAAGTAACGGTTGAAGGTCATGCGTTATTCACCGCGGAGGGCCTGAAGAACAAAACCGGCAAAAAAGGCGGTACGGCACAAGGGCATGGCTTAATATGCGCCGCAGTTTCTTTTTCAGCATTGACGCTGCTGCGGTCCATAACGATAATTGCGGGAATCAATCCCGATTATACCATTAATGAAGGTTTGATGGCAATCCGTATGCACGTTGATGCCGTCAGCGTCGAGCAGCAGGCAATCATTAAGGTTCTTCTTGAATCTTTTCTTATCGGAATGCTCGACATGCAGAAAAAATATCCGGATGAATTCGTGATACATACAGTCGCAGAAAATCTGTAACGAACATAGAGGAGTTTGTCATGGCACATAAGAAAGGGGGCGGTTCCACACGCAACGGCCGCGATTCCAATTCCAAACGGCTTGGCGTCAAACGCTATGGCGGCCAGCTTATCAAGGGCGGAACCATAATCGTCCGCCAGCGCGGGACCAAGATACATCCCGGGAATAATGTCGGATGCGGAAAGGACTTCACCCTGTATGCGTTGATAGACGGCATAGTCACATTTGAGAGACTTGACAAGAGAAGAAAAAAAGTCTCCGTATACCCGTCTGTATAATCATTCGCTTTACACCAGTCTGTATATGAATCGCGTATTATCATGATACGCGATTTGTTGTTTGTATAAAGTTCCCAGACCGAACCGTATATGTTCAAACCTGTTCATCAATATACAGCAGGTTCAATAGACCACGTTCAATAAAGGACCATCGCCAGTGCCCAAATTTACGGATACGACATACATACGGGTCAAGGCCGGCAATGGAGGCCCCGGATCTGTTTCTTTTCACCGTGAAAAATTTATCGCCTGGGGCGGACCTGACGGCGGCGACGGCGGCAAGGGCGGTGATGTATATGTTCAGGCCGACATTAAGCTCCATAACCTTTCACATCTTTTTAAAGACCGCATGTACAAGGCCGAGGACGGCCATCACGGCATGAGCAATAACAGGCACGGGAAAGACGGCGCCGACTGTACCGTCAAGGTTCCTGCCGGCACGCAGGTAATCGATTACGAAAGCGGGGACGTACTTGTCGACCTTCTCGATGACGGCGAGCGTTTCCTTGTGCTGCCGGGCGGGATCGGCGGGAAAGGGAACGCTTTTTTCAAGTCATCAACACACCAGACACCGCGCTTCGCGCAGCCCGGCATGCCCGGCGAAGAGAAGCGCATAACGCTTAACCTTAAACTTATCGCTGACATCGGCCTCGTGGGCCTTCCCAACGCAGGGAAATCCACCCTCCTGGCGGCACTTACCAACGCCAAGCCGAAAATCGCCGATTATCCCTTCACTACGCTCATCCCCAACCTGGGGGTCGTGCATAAGGATGACAGTTCCATTTACAAGATCGCCGACATCCCCGGCATCATTGAGGGCGCACACCGCGGACAGGGCCTTGGCCTATCGTTCCTGCAGCACATTGAGCGGGTCAAGGCGATACTGTTCATCATTGATATAACCGGCGAAGAACTCCGGTACACCCTTGATCTTCTCCGGTCGGAACTTGACACCTACAATAGTGAATTGACAGAAAAGCCGTATTACATTCTTCTTAACAAGATCGACCTTGTCAATGAAGAGGAGATCGGAGAGCGGATAAAACAGCTTAAGGATAAAAATGTTCTTCCCATTTCTGCGGCCGGCGGCAGGAATATTCATGAGCTGCTGGATGTTATTGACCGCCTGATGGAGTTAAACGGTGCCACGTAAGAATCTGATCAAAAACGTAAAACGGATAGTTGTAAAAGTCGGCTCCTCCTCGGTTACGGAGGATGGCATCATTTCGGGAAAAAAGATATCGGCTCTGGTTTCCGATGTCTCGGAGCTTATCAGGCGAGGGTACCAGGTGGTCATCGTCACCTCCGGCGCCATAACATCCGGAGCGGGTTCCGTCGGGAGGAGCGTCAAAAACCTGACAATTCCCGAGAAACAGGCCTTCGCTGCGGTTGGCCAGACCATACTCATGAACGAATACCGGTCCAGGTTCACCAGGCAGGGGCTTCACGCCGGACAGATACTTCTTACCGAGGACGACGTCAAGCACCGGACCAGGTTCCTGAACGCCCGCCACACCCTTGAAACGCTCCTTCGCCTCGGCATCGTTCCGATCGTCAACGAGAACGACTCCGTCGCTGTCACTGAGATAAAATTCGGGGACAATGACACGCTCTCCGCGCACGTGGCCGGTCTCATCAACGCCGACCTTCTCATACTCCTGTCAGATGTGGATGGATTTTTCATGGACATGGATGATCCCGAGCCGGTCGAGGAAATTTTCTCCATCAACGAGCATATAATCGAACGCGCGGGCGGTTCCGGGTCCGATTACGGCACCGGCGGCATGATGTCCAAAATCCGCGCGGCTGAAATAATCATCCGCTTCGGCGAAAAGATGATCATAGCCAACGCAGGGACAAGGCGTGTATTGAGCCGCATAATGTCAGGTGATAAAATCGGGACGATCTTCATCGGAAAAGACAAGCCGCTTCTCGGGAAAAAGAGATGGCTCGCCCTTAGAAAAACGACGGGATCACTGGTCATCGACGAAGGAGCCGTCAAGGCTATCCGCGTCGGCAAGAAGTCTCTCCTGGCGTCAGGCATTACCGGTGTCAGCGGCGAGTTCAGCATGGGAGATGTCGTGGAGATAACCGAGGGCGCCAGGAAGAAGATCGGCAAGGGGATCGTCAACTACAGCAGCGCCGAGCTGGCCATGATAAAGGGCAGGAAAAGCGGAGAAATTAAAAAAATCCTCGGCGACAATGTCTTCCAGGAAGTAATTAACAGGGACGATCTGATCGTATACTGATGAAATCGGCGGCTCTGCTTCCGCCCGCGACCTCACTTCCCGAAATACTTTAGAATTGATTCAATCAGCCCCTCAATGGTATGTTCATCGGCCGATATTTCTACGGAGTAACCCAGCTCCCGGGCCTTTCCGGCTGTTACGGGTCCTATCGCGGCGCACCGTATCCCGGTCTTCTCTTCAACGCCGGCTTTCTTTAAAATCCTGTCAAAATTCTGTACCGTTGAAGAACTGGTGAAAGTAACCAGGTCGAACTTCAGCTGCTTCAGCAGTTCCAGCTGCCCCGGCATGTCTGACAGGTCTTCTTCCACAGTCCGGTAGATAGCAATATCGTCAACAAGTCTGGCTCCCTTTGAAAGCAGTGTGGAGCTGATCTCCCTGGGTGCAATATCGGCGCGCGGGAGCAAAAATGTCTTACCGGCAATTTCTCCCCGTTCGTCAAGAGCGCGTGTAATATCGCTGCTCACGTATTTTTCCGGTAAAAGGTCGGCCCTGATCCCGAAGGAAATAAGCCTTTCAGCCGTTGCCGGGCCGATGGCGCAGATTTTCGCCGAAGAGAGGGCCCTTGCATCAAGACCTTTTTTATAAAGATGGCTGAAGAAGTGCTCAACGCCGTTAACGGAAGTGAAGATAATCCAGTCATAACCCGCTATCTGTTTGACTATTTTCTCAAAAGAATCACCTTTGTCGGCCGGAATAATTTTTATCACGGGCGTTTCGATAATTCCGGCACCCAGTTCCTCGAGCCGGGCAGTCAGCTCTGATGCCTGCTCCCTGGACCTTGTCACCACGATTGTTTTCCCGAAAAGCGGACGCTTCTCGAACCAGTTTATCCTCTCCCTGAGGGAGACGACCTTCCCGACGATTATGATTGACGGCGGCCGTAAGCCCGCTTCTTTCACCTTTGCCGCAATATCCGCCAGCGTGCCGGACACCGATCGCTGTGCGGGCAGACAGCCATTCTCTATGACTGCAGCCGGCGTGGAACTATCGAGGCCGTGCCGGGTTAGCTTTTCTATTATGAGAGGCAGGTTCTTCACGCCCATGAGAAATACCAGCGTCTGAACGCCGGTCGACAGCTTGTCCCACTTGATATCGCTCTCAAGTTTGGTCGGATCTTCATGGCCGGTAATGAATGCAACTGAGGCGCTGTATCCCCTGTTGGTGACGGGAATACCCGCATAGTTCGGGACCGCGTAAGCCGATGATATCCCGTTTATAACCTCAAAGTCAATCCCGTTTTCAACGCAGAAAAGAGCTTCCTCTCCGCCCCGTCCGAATATATAGGGATCTCCGCCCTTGAGACGTACCACCTTGTTGCCGTCGCCTGCTTTTTCAACGATTAACTTATTGATATCTTCCTGCTCCATGGTGTGCGAGGCGCCGCTTTTACCGACATAGATTTTCTCGCAGGCCGCCGACGCCAGGGTGCTTACCACGCGTTCATTCACCAGGTTGTCATATATCAGTATATCGCACTTTTCAAGAAGCTCTTTAGCGCGTATCGTCAGAAGACCGAAATCTCCCGGACCGGCGCCGACCAGGTATACTTTTCCTTTTGTTTTCATTCGCTACTCCACCTGTGCGTATGACTATTTACCGTAACTGCCTCATACCAGAGTCCTGGATACTCTATTCATGGATAGAATATTTTCGTCAGATATCAGCTATAACGAACGTCCATATATCTGTTCAAGGATTTTCTTCGCCCCTTCGTCAAGAAGCTTCCTGGCGAGGGACTTCCCAATTTTTTCATAAGTATCCGGCGTTCCATCCATAGCGCCGGAATAAACTTCACGGCCGTCAAGACCCGCTACCATGCCCCTGAGGACAAGATTCCCGCCGGATATTTTTGCCATTCCGGCAATGGGGACCTGGCACCCGCCTCCGAGTTCCGAAAGGAATATCCTCTCGCAGGTTATGGATCGCTCGGTTTCCGGGTCATTTAACTTTCCGATAATATCTTCTATCATTCTGTCGTTCTGCCGTATTTCAATGGCCAGGGCCGCCTGTCCTACGGCTGAAAGGATGATATCTTCAGGTATTATTTCAGTTATCAGATCGAGCATATCAAGACGGGCTATCCCCGCGTAGGCGAGAATGATACCCGATATCTCCGGGTTATCGTTCATTTTTTTCAGCCGTGACTGAACATTCCCCCGTATATCGATTATATTCAGCCCCGGTTTATATGACAGTAACTGAGCTTTTCTCCTGAGGCTGCTGGTCGCGATTGTCTCGGAATTGGCGCATTCACCCAGTTTCTTTCCGTTTCGTGATATGAATACATCACGGGGATCGATACGTTTGGTCACAGCCCCGATCTTCAGTCCTTCCGGCAGGGCGGTGGGCATGTCTTTCATCGAATGGACAGCCAGGTCGACGGAGCCCTCCAGCAGTTCCTTTTCAATTTCCTTGGTGAAGAGCCCCTTGTCGCCGATTTTTGATAGCGGGGCATCCAGGATCTTGTCCCCGGTTGTTTTGATCGTTACCAGTTCAAATGTAATTCCGGGATTATCGCGAAGCAGCATGTCTCGAACCTGCTCACTCTGCACCATGGCAAGCCTGCTGCCGCGCGTCCCGATACGTATTGTTTTTTTCACGTTATACCGCTTCCATAAGTGAGGTCATTGATCAGATAAATAAAATGCATGATACAAATCAAGCATTATTCCCGGGATATCCATCATCCACGGAACAGGACCCAATTAATGATTCAGTTATAACAATATTTGCCTATAATTGACCCGGGTCAAACAAATATTTTCTTGCCAAATATACTGTCCATATATGATACTACCACAAGTGGATAGGGCAGGAACCGCCAATGACTGTTAACAACCAGCGGCCCAGGAGAAACAGGGCATCATATCTGATCCGTGATCTTGTCGCGGAGACTGTTCTCGACAAACGAAAGCTTATCATGCCTCATTTCGTCCTTGAAGGCAAAAACCTCCGGGAGCCCATCGCATCCATGCCGGGCATTAACAGGGTATCCATAGAAAATCTTCTTAAAGATATCGAAACCGATCATAAAACCGGCATCGATAAAATCCTGCTGTTCGGGATTCCCGACAAGAAAGACGAGGAGGGGAGCGGCGCTTACGACCGCAACGGCATCGTGCAGCGGGCCCTTCGGGAAATAAAGAAACACCTTCCCGGTATCCTGGTCATCTCAGACGTATGCCTCTGTGAATACACCAGTCACGGGCATTGCGGCATGGTGGACGGCGGTAACATCCTGAACGATCCGACCCTGGAAATCCTTGCCCGTGTTGCCCTCTCCCACGCAGAATCAGGCTCCGACATGATCGCGCCTTCAGACATGATGGACGGCCGTGTCGCCGCGATACGTTCCGCTCTTGACGCCGGCGGCTTTGACGATATGCCCATCCTGGCCTATTCCGCGAAATACTCCTCCGCATTTTACGGACCTTTCCGCGAAGCTGCCGGAAGCGCCCCCCAGTTCGGAGACCGCAGCAGTTACCAGATGGACTGCCGCAATGCCCTCGAAGCTGAAAAAGAGGTTCTTATCGACATCGCCGAGGGCGCGGATATCGTCATGGTGAAACCTGCCCTGTCGTATCTCGACGTCATTTACCGAACCCGGCATCTTGTAAACGTTCCCCTATGCGCCTATAACGTCAGCGGTGAATATTCAATGGTTAAAGCCATGGGGAAGCTTGGCTACGGTGACGAAGAGCGCCTTACCAGGGAGATTATAACATCAATCTTCAGGGCCGGGGCCGATATGGTCATATCCTACCACACCCGTGACATCTACAGGAACGACTGGTTTTAAATATGAACATCGAACAATCGCAAAAGCTGCAGGAAAAAGCCGAAAGGTTGATGCCGGGCGGTGTAAATTCGCCGGTCCGTGCATTCAAATCAGTCGGAGGCGAGCCCCTCTTCATGAAAAAGGGGGAAGGGTGCCGCATGACTGATGAGGACAACAATGTATTCATCGACTATTGCATGTCGTGGGGTCCGCTGATCCTCGGCCATGCCGATCCTTACGTCATTAACGCGATACGCAAAACAGCAAAAAGCGGAACCAGCTTCGGCACATCCAATAAATTTGAGGTCCAGCTTGCCCGGCTCATTACCAGGAAATTTAAATCGATAGGAATGGTCCGGTTCGTCAATTCCGGAACCGAGGCTGTGATGAGCGCCATCAGGCTCGCGAGGGGCTATACAGGAAAAAACAAAATCGTAAAGTTTGACGGATGCTACCACGGTCACGTCGATCATATGCTCGTTGCCGCAGGCTCTGGCCTGGCCACGCTGGGCACGCCCGATTCGGCAGGAGTAACGCCCGGATCGGCACAGGATACGATTGTTATCCCCTATAATGATATTGATGCGGTAAATAATGTGTTTATTGAAGAACATGATAACATAGCCGCGGTAATCATGGAACCGGTCCCGTGCAATTATGGGCTTATCCTGCCCGGTACGAGTTTTTTACAGGATATCCGGGACCTGTGCGACCGCTATAAAATACTTCTCATCTTCGATGAAGTTATAACGGGTTTCCGTCTCGCTCCCGGCGGGGCCCAGGAGTTTTTCAACGTCAACGCCGATATTACCACGCTCGGTAAAATCATTGGCGGAGGACTTCCTGTCGGTGCCTATGGAGCTTCCAAAAAAATCATGGGCCATATATCGCCCCTTGGAACCGTGTACCAGGCCGGGACACTCTCCGGCAATCCACTGGCGATGACCGCCGGCATTCAGACACTAAAAAAACTGGACAAAATAAATGCGTATGATGAGTTGACAAACAGGAGTAGAATATTCAGCGAATTGTTACGGCCGGTACTGGATAAATATACCGGTAAGTTCCTTTTCACTAACATCGGGTCCATATTCGCTTTTAATTTTACAGCTGAGAAGAGCATGGATACTCTGGCTAAAGTAAAGGCATCCGACATGAATGCCTACGCCCGTTTTCACAAGGAGATGCTTCTGCGGGGCGTGTACCTGGCCCCGTCAGGTTACGAAGTTGGATTTCTCTCAACGGCGCATACTGAAGCGGATATTGAACAGACCGCAGCGGCTGTTGAAGCGAGCCTTGCGGAAATTTTCTGACGGCTGATGCCGATTCCGGCCAGGAAGAATACCTGATTTTTCACAAAAATAATCATATGAATAAACGCGACGACATATCTGAAATCATATTGCTGGGGCTGAGTCACAAAACGGCGCCGCTGGAAATACGTGAAAAGTTCACTTTTGAAGACCTCACTCTGAAAAATTTCCATGAACGTGCCAGAAAAAGCGGTATCGATGAAATAGTTTACCTGGCCACGTGCAACCGGGTCGAAATTTATTTTTCAGCCCGTGACCTGCACCGGTCAGTAGAAAAGCTGACGGAAATCCTCGAGGATTTTACCGGCCTTTCACGGGAAAACTTTTCCCAGTACATCTATAAAAAATATTCCCGCGAAGTTGTCATTCATCTCCTGTCCGTCGCTTCCTCCCTTGACTCGATGGTTATCGGCGAAAACGAGATACTGGGCCAGATCAAGCAGGCGTACCGTGATTCAGTCCTCCACAAAAACAGCGGCATACTCCTGAACCGGCTGTTCCACCAGGCGTTTAACACATCCAAAAAGGTCCGTACCTGCACCGGCATATCCCAGAACCCGCTCTCCATAGCATACATCGCTGTTGAACAGGCCCTGGCAAGGTTCGGCGGAGACCTTTCCGGCAGGAACGCGCTGCTCATCGGTGCCGGCGAGATGGGCGAACTAATACTCAAGTATCTGACAAAAAATAATATCAAGGACATCACCATAGCCAATCGTTCGCTTCTTAACGCTGAAACCATCGTGGAACGCATCAATAAAAATGCACATATCATACCCCTCGGCGAAATCGCCTCGGCGGCTGATCGGGTTGACATTATTATAACATCTGTAACATGCCACGATTATCTTCTCTCATATAAGTTGATAGAGTCGATCATTTCCAGGAGAAACGGTCAGCCGCTGTTCATCATAGACATTGCCGTACCACGGAATGTCGATCCTGATGTCGTCAAAATCAGGGACGTGACCCTTTATAATATCGACGACCTGAAGGGTATCGCAGACAAGAACCTGAAAAACAGGATGAAAGAAGTTGAAGCTGCCATGGATATAGTGAATTCGGACGCAAATGAACTGATCGAATGGTATGAGGGCCTTGAAATGGTACCGATGATAGTGCACATCCAGGAAAGCTTCGATAAAATCCGCGAAAATGAAGTTTCCAAGTACCGCAGGCGGCAGCTCAAGCACCTTTCCGAAGAGGAGATGCAGCACATCGATGACCTTACCAGGCAGATAATATCCAAGATACTTCACAATCCGATTATGGCTATTAAGCAGAACAAGGCCCTCCATGTCGACGGGTATCACGATAAAGAAGATATCAAGCAGAAAATCAAGATCATCGAGGAACTTTTCAAAATATGAAAATGGACCATGTCCCGAGGCTGATTTTCTGGGAATTAACCAAAGAGTGCAACCTTGACTGCATCCACTGCAGGGCGGAGGCTGAAAATATACATTTTGAGGGAGAACTGTCCCTCCCTGAAGTCACCCGCGTCATAGATGACATAGCAGCTTATTACAGGCCCATTCTGGTCCTTACCGGCGGCGAACCGCTATACCGCGAGGACATCTTCAAGATAGCGCTTTATGCCCGCGAACGGAACCTGAAAACAGCACTTGCAAGCAACGGGACCCTCATTGATGGTGAGATAGCGCGACGCATCAAGGATTCGGGAATTGGGCGCGTAAGTATATCCCTTGACGGCAGCAGCGCCGATTCCCACGATGGGTTCCGCGGCATTTCCGGTTCGTTTGACCGGGCTCTAGCCGGTATCGGGCATCTTCGGTCCTCCGGCGTCGACTTCCAGATAAACACTACCATTTCGCGCAGAAATGTTGACGAGATTGAAGATATCATGACACTCTCCGAGAAAATCGGTGCTAAAGCGCTTCATATTTTCATGCTGGTCCCTGTCGGATGCGGTGTCGAGATCGCCGAATCCGAAATGATTTCCAAGGAAAAGTATGAAAGCGTTTTAAACTGGTTTTATGACAGATCAAAAAAAACGAACCTTGAACTCAAGGCCACCTGCGCCCCTCATTACTACCGGATCATACGTCAGCGGGCACGCGAGGAGGGCAGGAAATTTACCTTCGAGAGCGACGGCATGGCGGCGGTGACCCGCGGGTGCCTTGCTGGAACCGGCGTGTGTTTTATTTCCCACCGCGGCGATGTGCAGCCCTGCGGATACCTGCCGATACCGGTCGGAAATGTCCGGGAACGTCAGTTTCACGAGATATGGGAAGATTCAGCCGTATTCAGGTCCCTCCGGGATCTGGACAATCTTACCGGCAAGTGCGGCCTCTGCGAATACAAGACCTTCTGCGCCGGCTGCAGGGCCCGTGCCTATTATGAAAACGGCGATTATCTTTCAGATGAGCCCTACTGCGCGTATATACCGTCCCGGGCGAGGTGCTGATGGTCTTTAACGCTCTTGAAACAAAAATCATGAACAGGATACAGAAGGATTTCCCTGCCGTTCCCGATCCGCTTACCGCTCTGGCCGGAGAATTGTCAATACCGGAAAATGATTTCTTCGGCACAATTCGCGACCTGAAAAGACGCGGCATAGTCCGCAATATTGCCGGGATTTTCAACGCCGACAGGCTCGGTTTTACTTCCTCCCTGGTTGCCTTCTGCGTTGATGAACGCGACCTGGAACGCGCCGCGACGGCAATAAACAGCCATCCCGGCGTGAGCCACAATTACCAGAGAGACCATCATTACAATATCTGGTTTACCCTCGCGGCCGAGTCTGATACCAGGCTCGAGCAGACCGTCAGTATCCTTGCTGAACGATCAAATGCCTATGATTACATTATCCTCCGTAATGAGAAACTTATAAAGATCGGTCTGGTGCTGAATATCGGCGATGACGCGGATCAGTTCACCAGTACTTCGCATTCCAGGGAAGTTTCCGTGAATGCGCCGGTACGGCCCCTGTCCGATGAAGAAAAGGAGTGTATCCGCATTCTGCAAAAGGATCTTCCCCTTGAAAAAAATCCATTTTCCATCCTCATCGAAACAAATAACAGCTCCATCGGCCTTGACGCGTTTCTCTCCTGCTTCAACCGTCTTAAGAATGACAGGATATTGCGGCGCTATGCTGCCGTGTTTCGCCACCGCAAAGCCGGGTACCGTTCAAATGCCATGACGGTCTGGAAACCAGGTCCCGGCACGGATATGGAGCATATAGTAAAATTATTTCATGGCTCCCACATGATATCTCACCTTTATCTCCGGACGCTCTATCCCGGAAGATGGGAATACCCGTTGTTCGCCATGATACACGCCCGGACCGACGAAGAGATGGCGAACATAATCGAAGAACTATCCATGGAATCCGGCATACGGGACTACCAGGTCCTTCATTCAATCAGGGAATTCAAGAAGGAACGTGTGGTCTACTTTTCACCGAGATTTAAGGAGTGGGAGAGGCAGGCTGGGCTATGATTGATATCGGAAAATTATACTGCGGCGGAAAATCTACCGGCGATTCTCTCAGGTACGGCACCGATGCCGGGCCTGACTGCCACGGCAACAGGCCCCATGAACCCGTAAAGCTGGCCAGCGAGCGTAGGCCCATCGTTGTCTGGAGCACCACCAGGACCTGCAACCTCAAATGCGTGCACTGCTATACCGATTCGTGCAACATGAAATACGATGGCGAACTCTCGACCGACGAAGGCCGCTCCCTCATAAGCGATCTTGCCGCTTTCGGGATTCCATCCCTTCTTTTCTCCGGAGGGGAACCTCTTATGCGAAAAGATTTATTCACCCTCATCGAGTGCGCCGCCAATAAAAACATCCGTCCCGTCCTTTCAACGAACGGAACCCTCATTGACCGGCAGACCGCCCAGAACATCAAGAACGCGGGCATCGTCTATGTCGGCATCAGCCTTGACGGCATGGAGGACATCAACGACAGATTCCGGGGTGTCCCGGGGGCCTTTTCCAGGGCAATGAAAGGCTTCGAAAACTGCACGGCGGTTGGGCAGCGTGTCGGACTGCGCCTTACCCTGACAAAACGCAATTACACCGATCTTGACCGCATTTTTGATTTCATTGAGAAAGAAGGTATAAACCGCGCCTGTTTCTACCATCTTGTGTATTCCGGCAGGGGAGGGGACATCTTCAAAGATGATCTCACCCATCAGGAATCCCGCGGGGCAATGGATACCATCATGGAACGCACCGCGGATTATTTCCGCCGCGGCCTCGATATAAATATTCTGACCGTCGACAACCATGTGGATGGCGTTTACCTGTATCTCAGGCTCAAGGAAAATGATCCGGCGAGGGCGGACGAAGTCCGCCGTCTTCTTGCATGGAACGGTGGAGGCGCCAATTCAACAGGCGTCGGCATAGCGAATATCGATTTCTTCGGCAATGTCCATCCGGACCAGTTCTGGCAGGATTATACTTTCGGTAATGTACGCGAACGCAATTTTGGCGATATCTGGACCGATGAGAGGGACCCCCTCATGCACGGCCTTAAACACAAGGCGGGCTATATCAAGGGCAGATGCCGCCTGTGCCGTTTCCGGGAACTTTGCAACGGCGCCATGAGGGTCCGCGCTTTCCGCACCTATAATGATCCCTGGGCCCCGGATCCTCAGTGCTACCTGTCCGATAATGAAATCGGTCTTGACGATGATAAAAAGAATGAACTTATTCGATCAGGTGAGGTATTTCCTGTGCCGCCGGAGCTGTCAGTAAAATGAAACTCTATCCGGTAATGCTGAACATTTCAGGGAAAAAAGCAGCCGTTATCGGCGGAGGGAGCGTCGCCCTTCGCAAAGTTCAAGACCTCGTAGAATGCGGCGCCCGCGTAACCGTAATCGCGCCGGTAATACATCAGGCAATAACCGACCTGGAGAAATCCCGCAATGGGCTTGTTGAAATAATACGAAGACAATTCAGAAAAGGCGATCTTGACGGTTCTCTGCTCGTTTTTTCAGCAACCGATGATGAAAGGACAAACCGTGAAGTATACAATGAAGCGGTCGAAAAAAATATGCTCATCAATGCGGTGGACGATCCGCCCAACTGCAATTTTTTCATGCCCTCATGGTTCTGCAGAAACGGCCTGGTTGTCGCGGTTTCAACTAGCGGGATATCCCCGTCGCTGTCTGCCCGTATCAGGAGAGACATCGAAAAGAACATTCCTGATTCAATCGATGAAACCCTGGACGCGCTTCAGCAGGCCCGGATTCTGCTCCGTGAAGACAATGATTTTACCGATCTATCTTCCGAAAGACGCGGCAAAATACTCAAGCAAATCGTCCTTGACGACGAGCTACTTGGTGAACTAGTCGATTCCTATAAGAATGATTCAGTGAAAATTTTATTACAAAAAATAAAAAGTAACTCTACATAACCCCTATAACACACCGCGTAAAATCTCACTCTCCATTCTTTTTCGGCCGTGCCACATTTACCCGGATATTCCGTCCCTCTATCTCCGATCCATTCAGTTTCTGGATCGCGGAATCAGCCTCAGA
>CAZZHU010000054.1:0-23654 GCA_964654045.1 uncultured Leptospirales bacterium | reverse complement strand
AGGGGGAATCGTCCCCCTGGAGGGAAAGACACCCGGCGCAGCGGGCATTGCAGGCCATGGTCGTGGGCAGGGGCGCCTCGTACCGACCCAGGAAAAAGTTCCTGGCGCAGAGGCACCGGTGCGTCGTGGAACACTTCGCCAGCTGTTTCACGAGGCGGTTCTCCGGGAAAAGCTTCTTCGTTTCACCGATCGCCGATTTCAGCTCATCGTCATTTTCATGGATGGCGGGATCGGAGCGGGGGTCCTCGTCGATCCGCATCGCCGGGACGTAAAATTCGCCGTCGATAACCGCGACGCCGGCATAGGCCCAGAGGGGAAGCACCGGGGCATCATCCTTCCTGGCAAAGGCCGGGAGATAGGTCCTGAGATAGGCAGAAGCCAGGAAGGCCGATGCCGCGGTAATATCATCCCCTTCAGGTGAAACCGTCATGTGACGGAAATCGTTGCTTCTGCGATTGTAAAAGACCGGGTAGCGCCCCGGCAGGGAGAAGAGGTAGCTCCCGTAAGGGAGCGGGATCAGGTCGTTCCGATCGGCATTGACAACACGGTTGCCGGTACGGAAGGCGGGCTCGAAGCCGGGAAAGTCCCAGACATTCCCTTCCCCGTCCGCATAGGCCATGCACAGGTCCTTATTGTTCTTTTTCACGGGCCCTCTTCCTGTTCATGGTCCGCTCCAGGTGGACGATCCGGACCGCAAAGCTGTGCTGCCGCTTGCGAAGGTCGCGGTACAGGCGGTCATGACGCACCGTTGCCATATCGTGGCCACCCGCGAGAAGATCCTTCTTGCGCGACAGTTTTTCCTCCCTGGCCTGCCGCCACTCATGGCGGAGGGCGGCAATTGATTCGAGTGGTTCTTTTTTATGCATATTTATTTTTTTGTATAGATTTTGCCGATATAGGGATTGAAGCAGAAAAATTGTTCACCGATAGTTATCGGTACACCTGATATTCATTAGTTACTCTGATCCCACCAAGTAATGATAGTATGCGTTACTTTGCATATACATAATTACTCTGACCCCCGGTTGGGATCCCGATAGTTATCGGTAATTACAGTGGTCTTATAACTCCTGATCTTTCGAGGAGTTATACATGACCGATAACAATCGGCTTACTGATTATCATGCTTACCTCATCTCTACCCTTTTTTTGAGAAGATTATTCATGTCATTAAATCCATCCAATGTCGCATTCAGGTTGATAAAAGGAACCAGTATCCCGTTAAAATCCTCTTTCTGGATGAATTTGGTCTTATCCTTATCTATCCTGATCAGCTGAAAGGTATGCTTTCCGGTAAAAACTCCGGGAATGAATAATTTCCCTTCCCATTGTAAAATACTTTTTTCTTCATATTTAATTATCACGGGAGTAAAGTCCACAGGTTTGTCACCTTTTGGCTGGATTGTTATATTGATAGTGCTGCCGGGTTTCATATCCCCGGAAATTTTCTTTAAAAAAGGATTCCAGTTGGGATATTCCGGGAAATTGGAAAATTCTTTCCAGACTGATTCAACCGGAGCATTGATCATTATTTCCGTGTAAAGGATTTTTTTACCAATAACCAGGAGAACGATGATTATGACCAGTACCACTGCTATGATTATCATTGCTTTTTTCATATTTTGCTCCTTGCCATTTTATAAAATTCTTTTATACCGATAACTATCGGAACGCTTAAATATCATTCAGCCCTGATTCAAACCGCCATATATGGTCTACCGGACTCATCCGGCTTTATCATGCTCCGCCTGCAACTGCAGTCACCGCATCCGCCAGGGCCCGGCAATTTTCTTCAATCTTATCATCTTTATAAATATATGATGTCACCGCGACCGAGTCGGCGCCTGCGGAAATCGCCCTGCCCGCTCCCGCGGGCGTGATGCCGCCGATGGCAACGATGGGAATGGATACTGCCGCGCGGGCCCGCGATACCACCTCCACTCCGGCCCCCTTGAGCGTGACCGGACCGGAACCGGGGTTGTACACGGTATCGAAAACCGGCCCCACCGCCACGTAGTCGGCCCCGTCTGATTCGATGCGAGGCGGGTCTTCGGCCGTGTACGCCGTTATACCTATGATCATGTCCGGAGGGAGAAGTTTCCGCGCTTCGCCGGCCCGGAGGTCATTCAGACCCAGGTGCACGCCATCGGCCCCGGCGAGCAGGGCGATATCGACATGGTCGTTGACAATGAAAAGGGCCTTCCCCTCCCTGCAGAGAGCGGCAACATCCCGGGCCGTGGCAAGGATATCCTCCTTGCTGTTTCCCTTCATGCGAAGCTGTATGACGGTCGCCCCGCCGCGTATCATTTTTGTGACGGCGTCATCGAATGATTCCCGGTTAATGCAGGCGGTATCAAGGATGGCATAGAGCGACCGGTTGAAGCGGTCCATGACTGCCTGCCGCTTCATCAGGGGAGCCGCTTCCCGCTCAAGCCCGTATAGTGAAAAGCGTATTTCCTGGAAGGGATTATCGTCCCACCCGGGGACGGCGAGCTTGCCGAACTCCTCAAGGGAGCGGGATGCCTCCATGGCCCGGTGGATATTCGCGGAGAAGAGGTCCCCCAGCGATCCCCTGGTCCCCTCCCCGCCGAGGTCGACAAACTTCTGCGCGTCGGCCTCCACGTCCCGTCCGTGCAGAAGCCTGCCGGAGGGGAAACGTTTCGCCGCCTGGTTTATCCGGTGCCTGGCCTCCTTGAGGCGCGTTGAAAGATCCGTTTGGCGAAGGCAGAAACGCATGACATCCTCGCACACCCGGATACCCTCCAGGGCGCGGTTCAGGTTCGCGTCAATGGCCGCGTATATCCGCTGTTCCACAATCGTATCCTCCCATTTACCAGCTTCCCCCTCTCCCTGCGGGAGAGGGGGTCAGGGGGTGAGGTCCCCCCACTCGTACACGATGATACCGCACAGGACCGCCGCGGCGGTTTCAGCGCGAAGCTGCGAAAACCCGAAACCGGCCGCGATCCACCCGGCATCGGCGGCCGCCCTCAATTCACCGGTGCTGAACCCGCCCTCGGGCCCCACCAGGAGGCTCACGGCGCCGGCCCCGGTCCCGCGCAGGTGCTGTTTTAATGACAGCGGCGCCCCCGGGTGCGCGATGATCCGCTGCCGGCCGCGATCCAGGCCGATAACCTCGCTGAAGGAGCGCACGCCCTCCACTGCCGGCACGCGATCGCGCAGTGACTGCTTGGCGGCCTCTGCGGCCTTGCGGTTCCACCGGCGCACCTTCGCCTCCGCGTCCGCCGGGCGGGGCACCGTGCGCTCTGACACCACCGGTATGATGCGGGACACCCCCACCTCGACTGCTTTTTCCACCGCCAGGTCGAAGTTGCCGCCCTTGAGAAGGCACATGCACAGTGTGATGTCGGGCGTCGCGTCCGGCGCTACGCTCTCACTGATTATTACCGCTTCCAGGAAATCCGCGGCAATGCGTTCAATCCGCGCTTCCAGGGAAGTTCCCTTCTCGTCACGGAGCAGGATGGTGTCGCCGGGCTTCGCCCGCCGGACGTCCGCGAGATGATGGAAATCATCCCCCTGAATCCTGCAGCGGTTATTACTGATGTCCGATGATGTCACGAAAAACTGGGGCATGGGCGGTTTCCGGTTATTCGCCCAGTTTTTCCGACCTGAATATCTGCTTATCGAAGGAGGCTCCCTCGTCGATTTCGCTGAAATAGACGATACTGACCGTTCCCTGCCTGATATTCATCATGTCGTAGCGGAGTGGAATAATTCTGTTCCCGTTTTCCTTCACCTTCACGAGGGTCATGAATTTGAATATGGCCTTGTCGCGGTCATGGTAATCGATCCGGATCGGCATAAACCTGTCCTTGCTCACGTAGAGGGTGAGCATGCCGTACTCGCCCCCCTTGGTGATCGGCTTCAGGACCAGTTTCCAGACGTCTATCCCTTTCACGAAAGCATCCCCGACGATGGTGGCGGTATAGTTGCTCTGTAAATCCGCGTTGGACATGTCGATGTAGGTGAAGTTCGTCGACAGGACCTCGTCATACTTGTCGATGGCCAGCTTGTGGAAAAGCTTCAGGGAATGAATATTGTAGACCCATATATCCTCCCCGCTGAGGTTGTACAGGACCTTGAGCTGGTCCCCGCGCTCCCGGCTGCTGAAGGTGAAGAGATAATCCTCCTGGGATATGCAGCCGGTAAAGTTAATGGTCGTGGCGGATCCGTCCGGCCTGATATGTTTCAGCAACCCCTTGATAAGGCCTTTCGGATATTCGAGTATCTTGTCCACCCGGGCCAGAATTCCCTGGGCATTCAATTCGATCTTTCTGTCTTCCTGCGATACCGTGGTCCCGGTAAATGCAAAAAAGAAGGTTATGATGATAATTCCTGCGGCAATTTTTTTCATATGTTGCATATTAATGATAATGAGCGGTACATAATTGAAACTTTTTGATATTTCAATGAAGATAATTATTTCTTCCCTTTCGGCAACGGGAGAAATTCTCTATATTATTTTACATCAGATCTTTTCTATAAAATACTATCTGTACAGAAATAATCAACACCGATACTGGGCATATACTTTCAGCAGTTAAAAAAATTCAATTTATTTTTATGTAACCCGCCCTCATAAAGATTATGCATAACATAATTGGACAATATATGACCGATTTTGTTCTGTTATCAAATCTGCTGTCTACAATATCCACCCTATCAGCTATCATCCGGACTATTCAATTCAAGACAATATTTAATTTTACATATGCAAAATTAAATAACAAAAAGCGATTATAATCCGCAAAAAACTGACCGTCCAGTCGGATTTTATAATTGACAGGGATTTCATACTAGCTATTACTATTTCCCCACAGGCACAATTCCATATCAGTTTTAACTTATTAAGGATAAAACTATATACACCAACAGAAATAGATTTTCAGCAGGGAGGGATCATGATTAAATCAAAAAAGATTCTATTCATTCTCGCGGCTTTTACAATATTCTCGGGCCTTTACTGCCAGGAAAATGGATCAAAGCCCCTCTTCCCCTTTTCCGCATCTTCATCATCCGGCAGTCAAACAAGCACTGACAACATCGGCGGAGAAACCGGCTCGGATTCGAAGTATTATACCGAACCGGCCGGCGATGATTCCTGTTCCGGCTGCCCGGGCCAGCTCTCGGACACGGCCGCGACACAACTGCAAAACGAACTAGCTAAAAATAATATTTCCGGCGCGAAGATAGACCTGAACGTTCGGGTCACGATCCCGAAATCGGAAAATCCCTACAGCGACGGCGACCTTGACCTGTGGGCGACCGTCATCCGCCCTTCGGGCAGCGAGAAACTTCCCACCATCCTGGTGGCGACCCCCTACCGGCGAGAAATGATGATGATGCTCTACGTGCCCCTGGTATTGAGCCGTTACAACCTGATGGCAATCGACATACGCGGCACCGGTTCCTCGGAAGGAAAATGGCAATCCTTCGACCTGGTGGAACAGTATGACATCAAATACACCGTGGATACGTTCATCCCCGCCAGGGTCTGGTCCGACGGCACGGTCGGCATGATCGGCCCGTCCTACATGGGCATCATTCAGCTCCTCACGGCCGGCCTCGTGGAAACCGATCCGGTGACGAAGGAACCGCTCCACCTGAAGGCGATCTTCCCCATCGTGCCGATGTCAGACGCGTACCGCGACATCGTCATGCACGGGGGCAACTGCGACCTTCTCTTCATTCCTATGTGGCTCGGCATGGTGGACATCATGGCCGTCATGCCGTCATTGCTTACCATTGGCGTTGACGGCACCATCACCAGGGAAAACGCCGCCGATGCGCAGGCCATGTGGCTGGAGCACTGGAACCATATAACCGCCACCATCGGGTGGATCATGGATGCGGACAACATGAACAAGACCCCCTTCTACGAGAAAAAATCGACCATGATATACTGGCCCGTCAAACCAGAGGGCGGATGGGGCTTTACCGAGGGTGACAGCAAGACGATATCAAGCAAACTGCCCGTATTCGAAGTGGGCGGATGGTTTGACATCTTCACCCGCGGCACCACCAATGTATACGCCCACGGACTGCGCAATCACTCAACCTCGGATAAAAGGATGATCATCGGCGAGTGGTACCATCTCTCCGGAGCCATGGGAATGGGGCTTAACACCCTGATGACCAACCAGCTTCCGGCGCGCTGGTTCGACTGGAAGATAAAGAAGAAGCAGGATCCTTTCATGGAGGAATTCCCGGTCATGCTCTATGTCATGGGCGAGCGGAAATGGAGGGCCGAGAAATCGTGGCCCCTGCCGGAAAGCAGGGTGGACCCGAAGACACTGTACCTGACCAAGCATGCCCCGTCTCCCATTGATGGCGACTGGTACACAGACGACGAAACTATCTGGAAGATCTACAAAAACAACAACTTCGGCCTGAGTGAAACCCGGGATGTATCCGGCGACAACCCGGTGCTGAAGCACGATGTCGTTTCACTGTACCAGGGCCTGAACCTGCACGGCGGAAACTCGCGGGCCAGCGTGCGCTGGCTCATGGGCATGGAGGCCATCATATCCGACATTTCCAAATTCTACCTCGGCCAGAACATCGACGCGGCCCAGTGGTACGAAGACGAGCGCCATGACGAGAAGGAGTGCCTTACCTTTACATCAGAGCCACTGGCGGAAGACATGGAAATCGTGGGTCCCCTGACGCTTACCTTCTGGGCAAAAACAAAGTTCTCGGATCCCATAACCCAGGCCGCCATCACCGGCGCCATGGACCTGATCAAAGCGAAATTCAATGTCGAAACCAACCTTGTCACCGACAGCCTGAGCAAAAAGGACGTGCAGTGGATCGCGGAGCTGAACGACGTGTTCCCTGACGGCAGGGCGCGCAATGTCACTTCCGGCTGGCTGTCGGCATGGCACCGGCCGTATGATCCATCGGGTAAAATGGGAGTATGCACCCTCGACGGGAAACAGGTGGTTGAGCATGCCCTTGATCCGGCATATGTTCCCTTCGATCCCTTCTACAGCGGACCGGACAAGAATCCGAAGACCATCAACGAAGGCGAGCTGTACCAGTACGCGGTGGAGCTGTGGCCGACCTGCAACGTGTTCAAGGCGGGCCACCGGATACGGGTGAGCCTGTCCGGATCCGATTTTCCGCACCTGCTGCCGATCCTGCAGCCGTCGAACAATACCATCGTGATCGACGCCGCTCATGCAGCCCGGATCGACTTCACCGCAGCCAACAGCGAGGACGAAGGGGATACCTGGGAATGGATCGGTTCCAATGCGGACGCGGACAAGTACCTCCTGTCAGGCGGGTCCCTCGGGTGCGGCACCGCGGCGTCGGCCTCTTCCCACAGGGGAACCGTCGCCGGAATGATGGCAGAGATCATCGGGCTCCTGGCCGTCATGATCCTTCCGATGTCGATCATCATGATGCAGAGGCATATCAGGAGGAAAAACAAGGCCTGACCAGTGCTATCTAATGCCATCTGACAGATAGTTATCGGTATGATAATGAAAAACGGCGATTGTTATCGCCGTTTTCTTCGGGGGAGGTGTCAGAGTAAATCGCATTTCAAGGGGTCAGAGTAAATTTTTTTTGGTCAGAAATTAAAAATGGATAATAGATTTGACAACCGGACAGACGGGTTGTATCTCTATCATGAAAATAAACGCGGGGATCATTATGAGATATTTCAATATATTCATTCTATTCGTATTCCTGACCGGATGTACATCCATCCAATTCACCACTGAAGAAGTAAAGAAAGAACTTCAGCAGGAAAAAATCGGCACGTCCCGCTTTGTTAAAATAGGAGAGCATACGCTGCATTACCTGGAAGACGGCCGGGGCGAACCGATGATACTGATCCACGGGTGGATCTGCTGGGGCGCATATTGGAAAAAAATCATCCCCCGGGTACGCGACAGGCACCATATTTACGCTCCCGACCTCCTGGGACACGGCATCTCCGACAAACCGCTCGACAAGAACTGCAGTTACGGCACCGATGCCCAGGCTGATAGAATTATCGCCTTCATGGACGCCCTCTCGATAAAAAAGGCCTACCTGGTGGGGCACAGCATGGGCGGCGAGATCGCGGCCAAGATCACCCTCAAGGCGCCCGGAAGAGTGAAGGGATTGGTGCTCATTTGCGCGGCGGGCATGGAGGAAAATCCCAGGCTCCTTCCGGGATTTCTCCGCTTTGCCCGTTCCCTGAAAATGGAGGGCCTTGCCGCAGACATGCTGGACGAGGGGATGATACGGCGCCACGTGCCGGATCTCATGTTTTACAAGGAAAATCCCATGCCGGATGAATTCGTTAAAGACATCATGATGAGCAACCTGAAAAGCAAGGAGGACCGGAAAGCCATCGCCAAGGTTACCCGGGAAGGTCTTTTCCGGAATTTCCTCGACAAGCGGTGCGCGGAGATCAAGACACCGACGCTCATCATCTCGGCAAAGTATGACCGCGTGGTCCCTCCCTCCATGGGAGAGCGGTATCATGCATTGATAGCAGATTCAAAGTTTATTCTCATCGATCGGGCGGCTCATATGGCCCCCTGGGAGCAGGCCGAGCAGGTGGCGGCAAGCATACATCAATTCTGCCGGTAAGCCGTACCGGTAAAAAAAGCAGACGACTATCACACGATTGCCTGTCAACACCATCCCCGGTGATGACAGTTTACTGTTGAAATCAACATTTATTATTTGAATTTTATCCCGCACCATAATTCACAACTCAGGAAGATTATTATTTCTATATGATAGTTTCTCTCCTGATAACAACCATTCCAGAGATTTAATCCTCCAAATCGGCAGCGGATTCTTGTTATTTAAAAAAACTGACCGGCCGGTCGGTTTTTTGTTGATTTTAATATGACATATATTACCATGGACATATAAAAACAGACAGGCCGCAATGACTTGAAGATGGAGGGGGTTTATGATTCGTTCCGGGAAATTGTTGCTTTTTTTCATCGCTATAACACTTACATTAAACCTTAACTGCCAGGATAAAAACGGAAATTCACTGCTCCCGTTCCTCGGATCGGCAAGCAATGCAACCACAGATGGTCCGGGAACAACAGGCAACCCGGGTCCGGATACAAACAGCGGGACCGATACCGGAAGCGCATCAGACACAGCCAGCGACACCGCATCATGCACCGAATCAGCCACCGATGATTCATGCGAGGGATGCGCCGGGCAGCTAACCAGCGCTGATAAAGAAACTATAGCCGGTAAACTGGCGGCAAATAATATCGCAAATAGCAAAATCGACCTGAATGTCAGGGTCGCCATACCTAAATCCGCCAATCCCCACAGCAGCGGTGATGTCGAACTGTGGGCCACGGTAATCAGGCCGGCCGGCTGTGAGAAACTCCCCACCATCCTTATCGTGACGCCTTACCGCCGCGAGATAATGATGATGTTCAGCCTTCCACTCGCAGCAAACGGTTATAATCTCATGGGGATAGACATCAGGGGTACCGGATCTTCTTCCGGCGATTGGGAATCCTTCGACCTTGTTGAGCAATATGACATCAAGTACGTGGTCGACACGTTTATTCCCTCGCAGACATGGTCAGACGGCAACGTCGGCATGATAGGCGGCTCTTATGAGGCTATCATCCAGTTCCTCACCGCCGGGCTGGTCGACAAGGACCCGGAAACCGGCGAACCTGTGCACCTGAAAGCGATATTTCCGCAGGTCCCCATGGCAGACGCGTACCGTGACATTGTCATGCACGGCGGCAACTGCGACCTCCTCTTCATCCCCATGTGGCTCGGCATCGTGGATGTCCTGGGCATCCTTCCCTCGATGGTGAACCTGGGAGTCAACGGAACCTTCGCGAAGGAAGACCTTGCCAACGCCCGGACCGTTTGGACCGGGCACCTGAACCATATCATGACTACTGTCAGCTGGGTCATGGATCCGGCCAATATGAACAAGAACGATTTTTACGAGAAAAAATCTTCCATGATATACTGGCCGGTGAAGCCGAAAGGCGGATGGTCATTCCCCGAAGGAAGCAAGACCATATCGAGCAAACTGCCGGTATTCGAAGTGGGCGGCTGGTTTGATATTTTCACCCGGGGGACCTGCAACTGGTACCAGTACGGGCTGAGCAAGCACGCCACGACCGATAAAAAAATGATAATCGGCCCCTACTACCACCTGGAAGGAGCGATCGGCATAGGGCTCAATTCCATCATGAGCAGCAAGGTCCCGGTGCGGTGGTTCGACTGGAAGATCAAGAAAAAGAACGACCCCCTCATGGAGGAATTCCCGGTGATGCTCTACATCATGGGCGAAGACAAGTGGCGGGCGGAGAAATCATGGCCCCTGCCGGAAAGCAGGGTGGACCACAGGACCCTCTACCTGACCAAGCACGCCCCGACCGCCATCGACGGCGACTGGTATACCGACGACGAAACCCTGCTGCAGATATACAGGAACAACAACTTCGGCCTGAGCGAAACCATGGACACCTCCGGGGACAACCCGGTTCTGAAGCACGATGTATTCTCCCTGCTGCAGGGCCTCAACCTGCACGGCGGTAATTCCCGCTCCAGCGTGCGCTGGCTGATGGGCATGGAAGCGATGATCCCGGACCTTTCCAAGTACTTCCTGGGCGAAAACATCGACGAGGAGCAATGGTACGAGGACGAGCGGCACGACGAGAAGGAATGCCTCACCTTCACCACGGAAGAATTGACCGGGGACGTGGAAATCACCGGTCCCCTTACCCTCACCTTCTGGGCAAGGACGAAGTTTTCCGGCCCCCTCACGCAGTCCACTATTGACCTGATCTTCAATCTAATCAAGGCCAAGTTCAACGTTGACACTAACCTGATGCTGGATGGCATGAACAGGCTGGATGTGCAATGGGTGGCCGAACTGAACGACGTGTTCCCGGACGGGAGGGCGCGCAATGTCACCTCCGGCTGGCTCTCGGCGTGGCACCGTCCCTATGATCCGGCACGCACGACCAGCACCTGCATGCTCGATGACGCGCAGGTAGTCCAGCATGCCCTCGATCCGGCATATGTTCCTTTTGACCCCTTCTATGATAACCCTGACAAGAATCCCAGGGCAATCAGCGAGGGTGAACTGTACCAGTACAGCATCGAACTGTGGCCGACCAGCAATATGTTCAAGAAAGGCCACCGGATACGGGTAAGCCTGTCCGCGTCCGATTTTCCGCACCTGCTGCCCATCCTTCAGCCTTCAAAAAACACGATCGTGATTGACGAAGCACATGAAGCGCGGGTCGATTTCACATCGCCCAATACGGACCGTGAGGACGATACCTGGAAATGGATCGGCGACAACGAGGATGCTGACGAATACCTGCTTTCCGGCGGGTCCACCGGCTGCGGCTCAACGGCAACAGCGGCCTCCTACCGGGGAACCCCGGCCGGGCTCACCGCGGAGATCATGGGCCTCCTCGGCATCATGGTACTGCCGCTGTCGATAATCATGCTCCAGCGCCATCTCAGGAGGAGAAGACAGTCTTAATTCCACGCGGCGGCAGTATCAACCGATAGTTATCGGTCCGCAGCAGTGGCGCCTGGAAGGCAGGTTAGGCTTTGCTGCATCATTCACATGTAGAAGGACATTAACACCGTAACGGTCCTGATAATCATCCCGGAGAGGATTATGATACAAAAAATCATCCTGCCGATACTGTGCGCAGGATTCTTATTCATGGTCTCCGATGCCATGGCCTTCGGCATAGGAGCCTATGCGACGGTGGGCGGAGGCGGATCAACCTTCAAAACCACAACACTGGATTACAATCCAAATATTACAGCATCATCAAGCGATTTTACGGCCGGCGCAGGATTGATACTCGATACAAACCTTGCCGCCGACAGCCTGTTCAACTACCGGCTCAAACTGGGCGGCGGTAAGCGCTGGATTGACAGGGAAAAAAAGATCAGCATGGCCCGGCTGAACCTGAGCAATATTTTCGGCTTTGGAATAATTCGCACTGGAGTTATACGGTGGTGGCTCGGTCCCCAGTTAGGCGGAATATACTCGTGGGGGAAACGTAGCGATCGGCACTACTATGGCATCACTAAAGAAAGCGATATACACCAAGCATTATTCAATCCCCCGGTATCTATCATCGATTTCTGGCCGTCACTCTCCTTATTCGATAAAATGAGAAAAATATATCATGGCGGTGTCAACCTGGGTATCGCCACCGGCGTCAATATTAACATTGGAAACAATTTTACAATAGCTCTTGAAACAGGATGTACATATAACCTTAGTTGGGGCAATCAATATCGAACAATCTACGAGTTGCAAATTCCATTATCCGAGATAAACCATTTTAGAGAAAAAATATTCGTGCGTGGCTGGGAATTATACGGGGAATTCGCTTTCTTGTTCCGCCTTTCCGGCGCACAACAGAATCACGGATAATTCGCAAAGCAGATCTCCCGAAATACTGCCGATGATTGGTGAACCGGCACTACTACCAGATAAACAGGAGAGGATCCAGGTCCCATCCGTGCTTCATAACGGTGAAATGGAGATGGGGGCCCGTTGACCATCCGGTGGATCCGACCCGACCGATCATGTCTTTCTTGGTGACCCAATCTCCGGTTTTCACGTTGATGGAATCGAGATGTCCGTAGAGGGTGGTATATCCCTCGTGATGCTGGATCATTACAGTATTGCCGAATCCGCCGCGCCATCCGGTAAATATGACCATCCCGTCCCGCGTTGGATGCACGGGAGTGCGCCATCCCGAGATGATGTCAACGCCGTTATGATATCGCAAATCCCCGTCCTGCATGAAGGGATGTACCCGGTCGCCGAAGAGGGATGTAAAATTCCCCCTGGCTATCGGTGACTGGAATACATTCTTGACCCGGTACAGTTTTTCCAGGGAGTTGTTTACGATAATTGGTTTTACGCCCTTAAAGAAAACGAGCCTGATGTCATCGGTTGAAATTATCTTGAATGGCGTGGGCAGGTAGTCCCCCCGCACCTCGCCGGTAAACTCCAGCAATTTCCGCATGCGCCGCACGTCAAGAATATCGTCGAAGGCAAGGAGAACCCCGTCAGCGGCGGGCACTACCACCTCGATACCGTCTCTGGGAACGAGAGACGTTATAAAAGGGTTCGCGGCGATAATCGTATCAATGTTTACATGGTATTGATAGGCCACATCCCAGTATGATTCACCCCCGGCGAGGCGGTGCGTGAAGAGCCTGACACCGGCATTGTGTGGATACTTTTTAATCATGCTGATATATTCTTTCGCATCGGTGAACAGGGGAAAGCCCTGCTTGGTGATATAACTTCCCTTTTTCACCGTAACATGATCGCAGACCAGCGCGGCAATAATGTTTCCAACGATAATAACCGTGGCCAGAACTATCGAACCAATTATCGAATAGAATTTAATCTGACGTACCTGATACCTGCTAAAGGGCGGCCAGTGCAACATCACTTTTCTCCTAGTCGTTGAGATTTTTGTGCTGCTTTTTCAACGGCATCCATCACTATACCGGAAAACCCGCTCCGCTCCAGGACATGGATTCCCTCAATGGTTGTCCCGCCCGGTGAAGTCACCTTCCCCCGCAATGCCATGGGATCCTGCCCGGTCTCCAGAACGTATCGGGCTGAACCCATGACCGTCTGCGCCGCGAGAATCAGGGCCTTGTCGCGGGGAATGCCAAGTTTAACGCCGCCATCGGCCAGGGCCTGGATAAAGGTAAACACATAGGCCGGCCCGCTGCCCGAAAGCCCGGTAACGGCGTCCATGAGCTTCTCCGGCAGGACCAGGACTCTTCCGATCTTCGAAAATATCTGCTCCACCTCGAGCAGTGAATTGTCATCTACGGCGCCATTGGGCGAAAGGACTGACATCCCCTCGCCGACCATGGACGGCGTGTTCGGCATCACGCGCACTATCTTCCTGGACTGGCCCAGTATCGTCTCCATTGCCGCAATGCCGATGCCGGCAGCGATTGAAACGACTAGCGCATCTGATGAGACAGCCCCCTTAATGGCGCCGAGGGCTGCCGCGACCGCATCCGGTTTAACCGCGACTATCACGATGCCGGATGTCCGGGCAAGATCCTCCGGAGATTTCGCAACTGATATGCCGGTGCCGTGCGCCAGCGCGTCAGCCTTGCCAGCGTCTATATCATAAACGGATATATGGGACGGGTCGGCCCCCGCAGCCAGGCGCGACAGGATTGCCCCGCCCATGTTGCCCGCGCCGATGCACCCGATCCTTTTTTTTCCAGCTGTCATTCCCTGTTCCTGTGTCCGAATATTGCCGTCCCGATCCTTACCAGCGTCGCGCCCTCCTCCACCGCAATCCGGTAATCGGAGGACATCCCCATGGACAGTTCGCCGAGGGTGAGACCCAGCGACCCGTTTATTTCTTTCATCAGCTTCCCGGCCGCTCTGAATGTCGCGCGAACTATGCCCTCGTCATCAGTGAAAGGAGCCATGGTCATGAATCCGCAAAGTTCAAGGTTCTTCATGTCCAGCACCCGCTTCACCAGGTCCATCGCCGACACGGGCGCGATACCGCTCTTGCTTTCTTCACCCGAGGTATTGACCTGAATGAGAACTTTCTGCTTCTTGCCGATCTTTTCCGCTTCCCGGTCAATCGCGGCCGCGGTGTCAGCCTTGTCGATGGAATGGATCAGGTCGAAGAACATGACCGCCTCACGGGCCTTGTTCGACTGGAGGTGCCCCACCATATGAAAGGTAAAGTCACCTCTCAAATTGGGGATTTTCCTCTTCGCTTCCTGGACCTTGTTTTCCCCGAACACCCTGATCCCCGCGTCAATAGCCTCCTGCACGGCAGATTCATCGAAAGTTTTACTAACAGCAACTATGCGAATCACGCCGGGGCTTCTTCCGGATGACGCGGCTATCGCCGCAATCTCCTTCTCGATCCTCGTGTAGTTATCAATAATGCTCATCTATCTATATCAATCCGCCGCGCGGGACCGCGCAGCTCTTGGAAAATCACGGTATATTCTCCACCCGGTCGGGCTGTGAAAATATACAAAGACATGTTTATATCTGCATATCATATATCAAATGAAAAAGCAAGCCTTTTTATTAATTCCCAAGCAAGCCGCATTATCTTATCAATACTAATGATATCGTATCAGTTCACGCGATAATTACCGCGTATCACCGCATTCTTTCTTCAGCAAATCAAGATCAAGGGGTTCTCCCTTCCGCTCATCCTTGCGGAGCAGTATGCCTCCGGCAGGACACAGGCCCTGGCACACGCCGCACCCCATGCATGTCGCATGGTCCGCCACTGCCCTGCCAGCCGCTTCGTCCATCGTGATGGCGTTGAAGGGACAACTATCAGCGCAGCTCCCGCACCCCGTGCACTCTCCGGTGACTTCCGCGACATAGCCCGACGGAGCGAGAAAGGGGACCGCTCCTTTCAGCTTGTTCCACATGATCATGCCCATGCAGCAGCAGCTGCAGCAGTTGCAGATGGCGATGAGCCGGTTTCCCATCTCCTTTTTAAAATACGCGGTATGGACATCGCCCCTCGCGTGGGCCTTTTCGAGCACTGCGAGTGCTTCTTCCCTCGAGCATTTTCTGAATCGCGGATTGTTGGCCGCGATGAAGGAGGCGAAGGGATCCCCCATAATAAGGCAGGCCTCCATTTCCGATCCGGAAACGCAGGGATTCGGCTGGTTCTGCCGGCACGCGCAGATGCCGACGGCCATGGCGCCCGGGTTTTCGAGGATGACATCGCGTGCAATCCTGAAGGGCACCACCCGCTCCGGCACGCGATAACTGACCGGTACGTCCAGCGAGACCAGTTTACGGGCATCATCATGCCTGACCACCTTGCCGTGATAGATATTGGTCTCCCGGTTGGGGGCAAGCATCGCAATCTGCTTCACGTAAGACCTGAGCATGGCGTCAACAGAGGGACCGGGATGGTTCCGTGGCTCGGCCGTGGGCATGCCCAATGTCTGCAGCACCGAGTAGGCAAAATGATCCATGTGCTTGAGGTACAGGTACGCGACGAAAAAATTCTGCTTATCATCCGGCGAATAGAAATCAAAAAGGTCATCAATAGATTTATCCAGCATGGCACACTCCAGGTAATACTTCTTATAATCCATATCATGCACTATATATTTATCAGCATGGCGGATCCATGTAGCCATCATGCATCTTTTTTATTCAAGGATATTTCAATCAATCCGTATCTGCAACCACATTGGATGTTACATTCCAGCAGGGATATTAGTATTGACGGATTATCGTCGAATGATTTACAATGCGGCATTGAAATTAACAGGATTCGGAAAAAGGACAGCCATGCACCTGGGAATACATTACCTGGCGGAATTCTTCGATTGCGACCGCGACAAGATCGATGACGCGGCCTTCATCGAACAGATCATGATCGACGCGACAAAACTCTCTGGCGCCACCATGATCAGGCCTTTTTTCCACCAGTTCAGCCCCCAGGGAGTCAGCGGTATTATCGTCATAGCGGAGTCACATTTCGCGATACACACCTGGCCCGAGCACGGCTATACCGCCGTGGATCTCTTCAGTTGCTCAGATTTCGACTACAAGGCGGCCTTAAACCACATACGGATAACTATCGGTGCCCAATATCATACCGTGGCCCAGGTCCGCCGCGGCATACGTACCGAGAATGGCGGGGCCCTTCCGTCCGAATGGAAAGAAATTGATTTAGAACAATAAACAGGGGCCTGTTACAATATAGACCCTGTTGAATGAATGCAAGATAGTTATCGTACTTCAGATCGATACCGTTCGAGGAAGCAATACATGTCCATAAAACTCGCATTCCTGGGAACTGGCACCTGCAACTCCACGCCTCGGAATCCTCCGGCCCTGGCCATGTCCGACGGAAAAGAAGTCATCCTGATTGATTGCGGTGGCGGCTGTTATCACCAGCTCGGCAGAATGAATGACGATCACTTCAGATATGACGCGATCAGCACTATTCTATTAACGCATTTTCATGTCGACCACCTGTCGGGCCTTGCCGATCTCATCTGGGGTGAAATGTGGGACTCCCGGGGTCCAAGAACCGAACCGATAACTATCGTAGGACCAGGGGGACTTGCAAACATTATCAACAATCGCATTATCCCTTTCATAGGAAACTATCCGATCTCATTTAAGATCAATCCCATAGAGATCGCCGATGGAGAATTGTACAAAGGATCATTTTTTACCGCACAAGCGTTTAAAGTTGCACATGGAGATACGGCGGTTGGTTATATATTCACTACTGGCAGTAAAAAACTTGCCGTAACCGGTGATACTGGTTTCTGCGAAAACCTTGTGACGATCCTGTCAAGATCTGATATCGCGGTTATGGAGTGGAGCAACTCCGGTTATTCGAAAAATCCTTCCCACATTTCTATGACCGATATTGAGCAGTTGATAAACCTTGATATATTACCGCCTCAAATTTACATTACTCACATGTATCTTTCCCCAGGCCGATCATTTGACGAGCAGGTCCTGTTGAATAGAAAGTCCCTGGGGAAAATTGAAAGGCGCTTCATTTTCCCCAGGGACATGGAGACGATAACTATCGAGTAATCAACTACCGCGTGACGGCACCTGGTTTCTGATCGGCAGCGGCAGATCCGGGAATGCATGCGGGTTTCTTGGCATTCCCCAGTATTGAGCCCAGCAAATAACTCCATCCATAATAAACCTGGAAAAAACATAACATGAAAATCGATAGTTATCGGTTTTACTATTTGAAGTATCCAGTAACTCATCAATATAATGCTCCACAGCATATGCAATAATCCTGGAACCGGACAACTTATACACCTTCCTCAGATCAAGCAGCAATTCATATTCAGCGGGAGAGAGCATAACATGCATACGATCCCAGTTTGTTTTCTTGTCGCGATCCTGATACCGTATCCGCGACCAGGTCACTGCCGGCATCATGTCCCCACCGGCAGCTTTACCCAGCAGCCATGATACTATGTAACGCCTTGACAGGCGGGATTTCCTGGAAACATCCGAAATCCTTTTTATAGTACAGGCATGCACATTAATGGTGGTATCAATAAACATACACGCACCTTCGAATCATGGCATATACCCGTTATACGTTTGTTGATAATAAAAATAAAAACTTTTTATTTAAAAGCATCAAATTTCAATCTCCATGGTATCTCCCCGAAGATCAGTGATAAGATTTAACTATCCTGAAATACATGTGAAATGATTCAATTAATTAAGAAATATACCCAAAACTTTCTTTACTTTTATATAGCTACTTTTCATTCTGTAAAAAAAATATCTGGAGAGGTGTTTTTATGAATATTCTCATATTTGGGCCCAATGGAAGCGGTAAAGGCACGCAGGGCGCAGTGGTTCAAAAAAAGTATAATGTCGCGCACATAGAATCTGGTGTAATTTTCAGGGAAAACATAAAGGGCGGCACTGAACTTGGCAAAAAAGCCAAAGTATATATCGACCGGGGCGACCTGGTTCCCGATGATATTACCATCCCCATGATCCTGGAGCGTCTTCAGAAAGATGACTGCAAAAAAGGCTGGCTCCTTGACGGGTTTCCCCGCAATGACGAACAGGCCAAGGCCCTTGACGCGGCCCTGAAAAAAGCCGGAATGAAACTTGACTGTGTGATTGAGATATTACTGGACAGGGAAATCGCCAAAAACCGGATCATGGGACGCCGGCTCTGCGCGGCGGACAACAACCATCCCAATAATATTTTCATAGATGCCATAAAACCGGCCGAGAAGGACGGCGAAATGGTATGCCGTGTATGCGGCGGAAAACTTTCAGCGCGTTCTGATGACCAGGATGAAACCGCCATCGGCAAGCGTCATGATATTTACTATAACACAAAGGACGGAACCCTCGCGGCAGTGGGATATTTTAAAAAGCTGTCAAAAGACAACAACGGCGTCCCACGGATCATTGAACTTGACGGCAAACCGGGAGTTAAAGAAGTCAGCGAAGACCTGATGAAAAAACTCGGATAGAAAGACCTGCATGGTAACGCACAAATAGTCTTGACATACCATTCGAATTATGACAGGTTGGTGTTGTTCAAGCGGCGTGGATTGCCCGGCACACGACATTTACAAGCGTTATACCGTAAGTCTGAGCCGGCGTGCAGGTTGAAAATATGGAAATAAATGGAGGAGGATGGTCGGCAAGACCGCCTATCCTTCTCCACCCCATATAGGTAGTAAGCATTTTCCTGCACGACGTACTTATTCAATAAAATTATAACTACATTGCAGAGTGTAAATGAAAAAGCTATTCATTAAAGCGGTCATTCTTATCTGTTTACCCATCATAATCAATGTTGCGATTACCGTGTATTGTTTTTACACCAGGAGCCTGCCAGAATTCAAAGGATATTTCCTCGGGACCATGTTGAGCCTGTTTTTCTCGGTGGTGTGGATATTCATTGCCCGAAAAGCGATCACCTCCAACATAATGGTCATGTTTACCGTTACGCTGGCATCATTCCCGATCAAGATCGTCATGCTGGCCATTATAGCCCTGGGAGGGTTGTTCCTGTTAGACATGAACCAGATATTCTTCGGCGCCTCGTTCCTCCTCGGGACCATCCTCAGCCTGTTTGTCGAAGTATGGTTCCTGATATCCGCCAACCGGATGCAGAGACAATTGAAAGCAGAATCAAAATCTGCCGGAACAAAATAATAGGGACCGTTCTGTAATCGCCAATGGATTTGAAAAACCTGAACAATTGCTCCAAAGAAGAACTGATTCAGATAATAACAGATCTTCAGAAAAAATACCAGATCGGCAACGGCGAGGTCAATGACCATAAGGTCCGGATCGATTATTATTCCCTCGTTGAGGCCTCATCGGATCTCATATTCGTTCTCGACAAAGAAGGAAACCTGATTTATATTAATTCGTCATGGAGGGATTTCTTCCATCCCTCGGCGGAAAAACCGAGCAGTGGCCATTATTCAAAAAGCTTACCGTCCATCGAACACGATCGGGCCGCATTCGTGTTTGACGAGATCATCAACAAAGGCAAGTCCTTTGAAAATGAGATGATAAAGACATACAACCAGAAAGGGGAAAAAGTCTACCTTACCGCGAGCCTTTCACCGATCAAGTCCGTCGCGGGCGACATCATCGGACTTGTCGGCATCATGAAAAATATCACCGAAAAGCACCTGGCCGAAAAGAAAGCCAAAGAGTACAGCCGCATACTCGAGATCAAGGTCAAGGAACAGCTGAAGCAGCAGCAGGAGCTGAAAAACCTGCGCGATTTCAACGAAGACATCATCAACCATGCTCCCATCGGCATCTTCGTAATGGACCCGTCGGGGATCGTCCTTTCGGAAAACCCGGCGCTGAAGCAGATCATGAGCCACGGCAAGGGCGATACCATGGTCGGCGTCAACATACTCAACGAGCCTCTGTTCACCGAAAGCGAATTCGGGAAACTGTATGAAAAGTGCAGGGCCGACAAAAAGACAGACCGGGCTTTCAACATCCCGTATCGCGCCATTACGAGCGGCCGCGACCTGATCATCAATGCCACCGTTGTCCCGGTAATGGATTCCAGCAACACCATCGAGAGGATCATCTTCATGGTGGAGGACCATACCGAACAGTCAATTATTACCAACCGCGTGTACGAAGCGGAAAAACTATCCGCCCTTGGAATACTCGCATCTGGCGTTGCGTCAGAGCTTAAAAACTCCATCAACAAGATGGTGATGGATCTGAATTTCGTCGACAACAACCTGGGTGAAGGCAGCCCGGTATCAGGATACATCGGTTCGCTGAACCATGAGGTCGGAAGGTTAAAGAACATCACTGAACAACTGGTCAGCCTCTCCACGGCAGACGAGGAAAACAAGGACATCTGCGACCTGAACAAGATTCTTTCCAGCCATCGGGTGGACATAATGCTCAAGCGCCTCCGCAGCGAAGGTTTCGACATCACCGTTGAGCCCTCCCGGGAACCGGCGCCGATCCGGGCGAACCAGAACCAGCTCCAGCAGCTTCTCGTGCAGTTCATCGAGAACGCCGAGGAAGCAATGCCCGAAAAGGGGGCAATCACCATCACCATTGAGACGGTGCAGGCCGCCAGCGGTAAATTCGCGATACTGACCATAACCGATACCGGCATCGGGATCCCGGAAGAAAATCTCCAGAAGATATTCCAGCCGTTCTTCACAACGAAGGGAAAGCAGGCCACCGGCCTGGGGCTCATGATAACATCCTCGATAGTCCAGAACCTCGGCGGCACCATCGGCCTGAAGAGCAGTCCCGGCGTGGGAACTTCATTCCGGATCATTCTCCCCATTGCGGAAAAAATATCCTGAAAGGAACCGGCATGGACAAGGAAAAAGATATACAGAAAATCCTGGAAAACGACGGCTACGGCATCATCAACAAGACCGTGCTCCCCGACAAGGCACAGGAGCAGATCAACCTCCAGGAGTCGGACCGGGCGAAGGATTACCTTAACTTTCTCAAGAAGAAAAGCGACCGGGAAAAGCAAATAGCGCCTGTCGTTCCTGTCGAGAAAGTCCCTGACCGGAAAAGCGAACTCGCGTCGATCAAGTCCGACGAATTTGACATCCCCACCATCGTGGGAAACCTGAACTGGCACATGAACCGCATCAGCGAAAACGTCATCGGCCGGTCCGATATCATTCGCCAGGCCATGTTCGCCATCCTGACCGGCGAGCACATGCTGCTCCTCTCAAGGACGGGTATGGCCAAGTCGTACCTCGCCCAGTATATTTTCAACACCTTCGAGGGCGCGCGCATTTTCTCGTCGCAGGCCAGCAAGGACCAGACACCCGATAACTATTTCGGCCCGTACAATATCGAGGAATTCAAGAAGGGCCGGATCCGCCATAACATCATGGGTTCCATCATTGAAGCCAACCTGGTCTTCCTGGACGAATTTTTCGACGCAAGCGACGTGGTGCTCCGATCCCTGCTGACGGTCCTCAACGAGCGGAAGTTCATTAACGGCTCCGAACAGATCGACACCGCCGTGCACACTGCCATCGCGACGGCCAACTACATGCGCATGAACGAGGTCACCGAGGCCGTACTGGACCGCTTCACCTACAAATCGATCATTCCGGAAAACACCAACGTGTACCACCAGCTCCTCATTGACCACACCTACTCGATGAGCGGCGGGAAACCCGTTGATCCCGAGCAGAAGATATATTTCAACCAGATCCTGTACCTGTACGAAATAATCAAGAACAAGAACCGGACCATCAGGATCGAGACACCCGACTTCATCTATTTCATGAAGAACGTGCTCATCGACAAGTTCATGAGCGAGATGCGGAAAAGCGACTACAACTATTTCCTGTCGCCGCGGAAGATCGCCAAGCAGGGGGACTTCCTGCGCGCGTCGGCGCTGCTCAACAACCGCTTCCAGGTGAACACGGACGACCTGAAGGAAATGTACCAATGCCTTACCACACTGAACAGTTATATCTCCGTGAAGGCAAAAGATAAGTCCGAAGTCGACCTTTACCTTGATACCTACAACCAGACCATGGCACACTACCGGGCGACCGGCGCGTTCCAGCAGATCGAATTACTCCTGGGAATACGCCAGGTATTCCAGGAAATACGGCAGAACCCGGAGCGCCGGGACGCCATACTCGCCCGCAAGGGTGTACTGCAGAGCCTGATGGATTTTCTGAGGAAGATATTCCCCGCCAGGAAGGTTGAGGACGAGCAAAAGCTCACCATCGAGTCCCTCAAGAAAAACATCCTCGACCTCACCCCCGCCGTGGAGGAGGTGCAGGAACTGAAAAACGGCATCATGCAGGATTACCGTGAACTTTATTAAGCGAGGCCGGCCGTGACTGTCGATGCGGCGCAACACAAGAGGGCTGACGCTCAGGATGTTGATTTTTTCGAGTACTGGGACTCTCTCGGTTTTTTTGAATTTTCCCGGACGATCCTTCCCCCTCAATTTTTCGCCCTGTTCGAAATAGCCCGCGTTATTTTTTCCGATGAGCGCCTCGACGATGCGTTCAGCGCCATTGAGGAAATCTCCCGCGACGACCGCGAGTACAAGCCCGACCGCAAGGAAAGCATCCAGGTCAACCGTCTGGAAAAAATTTCCCCCCTGTCGGACCGGATGGAAATAGACCGGTACCGGTACATCATCGACATGAAAAAGGCGCTCCCCCGTGAACTGGCGCAGGAAGATGAAATCTTCAACATAAAGCTGTACACGAAGACACTGCTGGTGCAGCGGCACTACGAAACCGAGGCCGACCGGTTCAAGCCGGTATCAACGTCCCGTGACAAAAAGGGGAAAGAGGCGAACCGCTACGAGCAGAAGTTCTTCATACTCCTCGACCGGTCCAAGTCGATGGAAGCGAAGATGAGGACCTTCTATTCAAAGTGCATCATAGCGGAGTTCCTGAGAAGGAAATACAACACGCGGGCGAAGATCTTTTACCGGCCCTTCGATTCCAGGGCCGGCAACCTCATGAAGGTCGAAAAGCAGCAGGACTTCCCGCGGCTCATCGAGGAGGTCCTCTATACGACCACCGGCGGGAGAAGCACCAACATTCATGAGGCCATATTACAGGCCATAAGCGACATCAACTTC
>CAZZHU010000053.1:810-23655 GCA_964654045.1 uncultured Leptospirales bacterium | reverse complement strand
GGATACCGGCGCCGCTGCAGAGTTACAGGAACTGACGGACCTTACCGGCCGGGAACAGCTCCGGAAAGGGCACCGGCCTTTACCATCCCGGGAAAGGCGACATGCTGCAATTTGCACTACCCCATCATGCGACTTCAATAACGGTACGTCGGCCCGAAAAGGATGAGACTTTCTCTCCGGTCGTAAAAATACCCCATCCGGGAAAAACCGTTATAATAATAGATGGAAAGCTCGTGGGGCTCACTCCCGCCCGGACTGTTTCCAAGAATGAGCGTGTTGAATATGTACTTCAGATAGATTCCCGCCCGGATGCCGATGTTCGGCAGGTAGGGGCCCGCTATAAACTCAACCTCCAGTTCCATAAAAAACGGGATGCCCGCTTCAAGGAGGTCCATCCTGCTGCCGAGAAAAAATGATAGCGGGTAGAATACTGTTTGTTCGGGCCGGCGGGAAATTTTATACTCGGCGCCGATGCTGAAGATAAAAATGTCCGATACGTATGACACATACTGCCGTATGGCTTCCCATCCCGTATTTTTTACCCTGCCGTGGCGATACTTGATATAATCGTCGCCTATATGCGAACTGGTGTGATATACCGATGTTTCGAAAAGGATGTTCTTATATTGCACATCGGAAAACAGCATCCCGGTAAAATCGGCATGGACGAAATTAAAGGATTCCGAAAAGAGTTCAAAGCGGGTGTATATGCCGCCGGCACCGCCGATGTCGAAATTCAGCGATTCGCCCCGACCTGATATAATCGGCATTTTCGCCCCGAAATCGAAGGCAAGGTAGTGCTTCCCGGTATCGGTTGAATACAAATACAGCGTGTCCAGGGCCGGCGAACGAAGAAGCGCCCCGTGGCAGCTCTGCGAAACTTTGTCGGCGGATAGGAATTTTAATTTTGCATTAAGCGGGGAAGCGGCGCCGATGAACACGCCCGGCAACAATAATAGTATGAATAGCCGTGCCATGATATATGCGCGTCATTTCATCTTCCCGAGCAGTTCCCTCTTCAATTTCATGATCTCAATGAACCGCTGCTGGTCATAGCGTTCCATAAGAGACAGGCCATGCTGCAGGGCCATGATTTTTTTTATGACATCGGGCCGTTCCTTCTGATATCGCCCTTTCCGCCTGTCCAGTTTTCCGGTAAGGACAGTGTTGGTTGCCGCCAACGCTTTCATCTCGCTGGTATTGAGTGTGACGAGAAGGAAAACCAGCGGCTGTTTTTCCTTCATCCATCTGAGTAAATAATAGCTTTTATTAATGTCGGTGATTTTATCGGGCGATTTTTTATACAGCTCTATCATCTCGGGCTTATCCTGGGAGTTGAATTCCCCGGAAGCGGGCATCCGCACGCTGCTCAGGAGCATCAGGCGGCCCGTTGCCACGTCAACAACCTTGAGATCGATTTTAACCGTTCCCATGTCCTGCATGACCGTGCCGATGACAAAGACATCCACCGGCAGCGACTTCCTGCTTTTTTGCATGGTTTCAACGTCATACAAGCTGGCCTGTTCAACCGCCTGGGTCTTCATTTTTGCATCCAGTACGGCCCGCGGAACCACCGCGAGGCCCTGCTTTCTGGCCAGGTAATCGGTCAGCCTGTTCGATATACGCTTACCGGCGTCCAGTATCTGCCAGTCCAGCGTGGTAAAATTCAACACGCCGATCTTTTTATTAGCAAGAAGCATTTTGATAAAAAGGATATCGTCGCCAAGTTTCGCGATTGCTGTGTCCTCGCTGCCCACGACGCCGTTAGCCGGCCTGACAACGGTGGTTATGCAGGAAGTCAAGGATATGACAAGAATGATGGATGCGGCTACAATTACGCTTCCCCGTTTCATAGAATAATCCCCTCCGGATAAATATATATGTTTAGTGCAATGTTTTTCAAGGGTGCATACCAGATATGGAACAGTCAAACAATAATACAACGACATTAATGATTATTATAAGATTTCTTCGCACGCATACCACCGGGGGCACAGAAAAGGAAAAATTGTTTTTCCAACCTTACTATTGAGGATAATAATGCATGCTCCTGACAATCCGTCACTATTCATAAGATAGTGCCGGCGCTTTAAAAGTTACATTTATTCTCCGCCCATATCGGCCGCCAGCGTCATTTCTCCCCCTGGATTGCGTCTTGCCATCAACCAGCGGGATCACCGGGAATATTTTTTTGTAGAAGTTTTAACTCGCTTCAGTATGCTGTCAATAAATACCGCCGAATGGCATCATTCTTTGCCCGGAGCATCGCGAAAGCGGCCACCGGAAATTCGGAATTATTCATAAACCCGAACGCACCGATGCGCGCCATTCCGGTATCCAAACCGACAGTTACGAGGCAGGGCTATGAAATTACGGGTCGCGTCAATACAGATGGTTTCTGAAAATCATAATATCATCGGCAACAGGGCCCGGGCGGGAGTACTTATCGCGCAGGCCACAAAAAAAAAGGCGCGCCTGATCCTGCTGCCGGAATTCGCGCTGAACGGGTACACGTACACCGATGACATCCGGGAAACGACGGAGCCCCTCGACGGCCCCTCGCCGGTCAGGAAAGAGCGTCAACCGGCGCTATCATTTTATGGAAACCGTAGAGGTTATGCTTCCGGAAGCGCTTCGGGAGAACCGTGGTATCCTCCACCTCGAAACCCCGGCCGCGGTATATGGCTATCGCCCTGTCATTGTTGATCTCGGCGAAAAGGGACACGAAAGGCAGTTTCATCCGCGCGCACTCCTCAAAGGCGAATTTGAGCAGGGCCGATGAAACCCCGCGCCCCCTGAATTCCGGATACACCGCCAGGGCCTCGATGTACAATTCATCATCGCGGAGAGGGGGGAAACGGCTGCCGATCCGATACCTCCGCGCCATTGTTAAGAGCGCCATGTAGCCCGTTATCTCCGCCAATTCACGGAAATAGCGCCCTACATTTTTCCCCAGGCGGGCGTTGTCCTTTCCCGGGTAAAGTCCGATAACGCCCTCAATACCGCCCGGGGACCCGCACATATAATAATACGACCGGGAACAGAAGGTGTCCGGTGTATCATAGAGCATGCAGTTAATGGCAACCGCCCCCGCGTCATCGCAGGCAAAAAAATACTTGTAGACATTGGGGCCGGCCATCACGTGGAGCCTGCTCACATCATCCCTGTCAATCAGTTCCGCTTTCCGTATCATCATCCGCAAACCTCGCGATAGCGCCGACGTCTCCTCCGGCAGGGCGGCCTGCCCCGGTCCATGCAACGGGCCGCCTGAATAATTCTTATGAACATGAAATGCCTGAAGCAGCCCCCGGTTTTTTTCTTCCTGCGGATTGACAGGTTTACCATCGCGATTTCCCCTTTTCACGGGTCTTGGAATAAATCATTCGAATGCCGCCGATGCGGGGGAAGGATTCGCATCCCGTCAATCGAGCGGCGATTTTTCGCTGACGCACCTGCTGCGATAGGTTCTTGAGTTTTCAAGAATGATAACGGCCTCCCTTTTATGCTCCGGCAGGGGAGGATCGAACACTTCACGCTTCATCCTGTTATCGGCAAACCTGCCTTCAATCACCCGGATGCACGCGTCCCCCAGAAAATAATACCGCTCTTCCGAGATCGCCGGGCCGCCGCACCTGGTCCGGGTCGACGCGTAATAGAGCGCCAGGCTTCCGTCCTCGTAATACACGTATTCCCGGTATATCGTGACATTGGTCATCTCCGTGGAGATGGCGATTTTATCCACGGCCCTGCTTCCCCTGCGCGAGAAGTACCGTCCGGTAATCCCCTCGTAACCCGATGGATCGACAGAGGGATCGCCCCCCGTCTTTCCGAAAGACCTGGCCGCAAGCCTTCCGGCCCTGATGCCGGATTCTATCCGTCCGTAGAGATCCTTTATTTTCTGTATGGATGGTTTCTCCGCCCGGGTCTCCACGCCGGCAATGAGCAGCAAAAAAATCATTACGCAGCAACAGCACCTGTTCATGATAATCCTCGCGTTGTATCGGCGTATTGTACGGCACGAAGCGACGGGACGCGTCCCCGCACTGAATATGAAAGCAGCGATCAGGAAAAATATCAAGGAAAAAAATCAAATGCCGCACAGTTAAAAAAGAACCATCACCAACAGATGAAAAATGTAATTGACGGCATATCCCTTCATCTAATTCAATTTATTCATTAAACAAAAATTCAATGTGGAATTACCCCATGCGATCCTTTAGCAGACAAGTAAGCTTTTTAGCGCCGATCATGGCCGCCCTCCTTGCGGCCGCGGGATGCGCGGCGCCGCAGCAGAAACCCGGCCATGAGATGAAGTTCGTTATCATGGGAAACACGAGCCCCGCGTCCCCTTTCACCGGTTACGCGGAGAAGCTCGAGTACGTTTTCCAGACCATCAACCAGGAAAATCCGCTCTTGGTCATCCACACCGGCAACATCATCCAGGGCGGCATGGAATCCATGGGCATCATGGTCAAAGACATCGACCGGCAGTACGGGGAATTCCTCAGGCAGAAAAAAATCCTCCGTCCCATCCTGCATATCCTGGCGGGAGAGAAAGACCTGTACAACAAATCCCTGGACCTTTTTAAACAGTACACCGGGGAACGGCTCTACTATTCATTCAATTACGGCAACATCCATTTCATCATGCTCCACGTCCTCGCCAGGGACCACCGTCTCGATCCGGACCAGATGAAATGGCTGAAGCGCGATCTTGAAACGAACCGGTACGCCGCCGCCATCTTCGTCTTCACCCATTACCCCGTGCTTTCATCTCCGCATAGCGGCATACGCTACCAGGGAGGCGACGAACTGCACAAACTTTTCGCCCGGTATCCGGTAAAAGCGGTCATCTCCGGGAGCGTGAAAAACACTTACGAGTACGACAGGGACGGTATACGCTATACCGCGGCAGGATGCTACGGCTATAATTACGAGGACTGGCACTGGAGCTTCACACAGTATTATGTCGCCTCCTATGACGGGACAAAGCTGTCACTGAAGGGGATAAGGGTCAATTTTCCCGGCAATTCCTACCGCCCCAAAGTCTTTAAAGACGAGCCGGAGAAAAAAAATTGACACCGCGGGAATTCTGATAGACCATGGGGAGTCGCGGCGATACGCGGACGGTGGCGCGCCGCATAAACCAGAGCAGCAGGGAGAACGACATGGCCCCCAAACCAAGCCTCACCGAAATCCATGACACCATCAGGGAACTCACGCTGATCGAATTAGAGCTTGAGCGCAACATTAACACCACCATGTGGATCAGCGACACCCACGGGGCCGGGGAACGCTTCACCACGATCCTGAAGGGCCGCTTCGGCCTCATATGGAGGACCGCGCAGGAGGCCCTTTCGAAACACTTCTCCAATGACAAGCTCGACTATCTTGACCAGGTCATCCAGGCCGAGCGCTACCTTCCCCGGACCAACGAGTACTCCATGGAGCGGCAGGACATCATATCGGCCCTGGTGAAAATAATACGCTACAAAGTGGAAGACATCACCGATTTCGACCTGATCCGGTCGGACATCAACATGGACCTCAAGACCGTGATCGAAAACCTCATCCTCGGGTTCCATGTGCCCAACCTCGTATACGAGGACGAATTCATCGCCGACAAGGTCATTACCGCGCTGGCGAAGATCGTCAAGCAGGTCATCCTGGGCCAGCTGGTGGTCCTGGGGGACGTCTTCGACCGGGGGGACGAGCCGGACAAGATCCTGCGCATCCTTTCAAGCCCGTCAATACGGCCCTGGGTGCAGTTCGTCTGGGGCAACCATGACATACTCTGGATGGGAGCGGCGGCGGGCAACAGGTCCCTCATCGCCGAGGCCCTGCGCATCAGCGTGCGCTACGACAACCTGGCCTTCCTGGAGCGGCTCGGCATCAACCTGGACAAGTTGAAGGCGTACGCGGAGAAGCTCTACCCCGGCGCGATCACCGGCCTCTTCAAGGCGAAGATGGAAATATCCAGGAAAATGGAAAAGACCCTGGCCTTGATCCAGTTCAAGCTTGAAGAAAAAACCATTAAGGAATTCCCGGATCTGCAGATGGAGTCCCGCCTGAACCTGGAAAAGTTCGCGGAGATGCTCAAGAAAAACAACACTGAAGGCCTCACCGACACCGACTTCCCCACCCTGAACCTGGAGAATCCCCTGGAGCTCACCCCCGAAGAGGAGGATGTGATCAACGACCTGGTGCGGCAGTTCACCTCGAGCCGGAAAATCAAGGACCTCATGAAGTACCTCTTCGAGGACGGAAAACTGTATCACATCAACAATTACATCCTCAATATACACGCCCTAATCCCCAGCACCGAGGACGGCAAATTCGACAAGCTCTTCGGGAAAAAGGGGCGCGACCTCCTGAAGCATATCGAGACGATGGTTAAAAACGTCGGCCGGCGCTACCTCGAGGGCGCGGAGCAGGACCCCTTCGAGCTCGCGGTGATGTTCTACCTCTGGTGCGGACCGAAGTCGCCCTTCTTCGGGAAGCACGCCATGAAGACATTCGAGCGCTACTTTTTCAAGGACAAGGTCACCCACAAGGAAAAGACCCTCCACTGGGGCGAAAACCTGAAAAAGAAGGAATTCATGGACCTTATCATGGATGAGTTCGGCGCGGAGCGCATCGTGTACGGCCATACGCCGGTTGACATCCTGAAAGGCGAAAAGATAGCCTCCCCCGACGGGCGGTCGATCAACATCGACGGCGGTTTTTCGGAGGCCTACCTGGGACGGGGCCATTCGCTGATACACACGCCCTACTCCCTCTACGCCATCATCCTGCCGTCCCTTGACGAGATCAAGGAAGCCAAGTACGCGAGCCTTAAATTCGAAGAGATAGCAAAGTTTGAAAGACCGGTAAAGGTCAAGGACGTGTACAAGGGGACGGAACTGCAGAAGCGGCGCGACGACCTCCAGAAAAAACTGAGAGATTACGTCAAGAAGTCCCGATAACTCCGCAATCGTCCGTTCCCATGGTTGCGCCCTGTCAGCGTTATTGGAATACTGTATACTGTTTGGTACCGCGCGTAATGGCCTGCCCGCATATTCCCGACCAGGTGCTTTTTTACTTTTAATAACCGTTAAAAATTTTATTCTTGAAATTTATTTGCCAGCGTCCAATGTAGACAGCACGGGGTCTGGCTACATGGCAAATACTATCACTGTCCGAATAAAATTCTTCTCCGGCATCGACAAGGAACTCAAACTCGAAAACTATAATCCAGCCGAAGGGCTGTCCATGAGCATCCCATCGGGAAAACGGCTCAAGTGGGCCCTGAGGAACGCGGGCATGACAAATTTTTCCGGTTATGCCTATTTCAGAAGTGGCGAACGCATAAGCACCTGGTCAAAACTGAAAGACGGGGATGAAGTATCCTGCCTCAGGCCGGCGGGAGGCGGTTGATTTATTCCGGTCGCGCCGGTGTGACTCTTTCTAATAAATGTCAGCTCCTTACACGGATTCGGCACTGCCGGGTCAGTACTATAAATAAATTTAAGCTCAGGAGAATGAACATGCAGGAAGTCATCGGCACCAACAACCGTATACTCGAAATCGATCTCACCGCAAAAAAATTCCAGATAACAGAAGTAGATAAAAAAGACCGCGATCTCTACCTCGGCGGCAAGGGCCTGGGACTCAAGCTCCTGTATGACCGCATGGAACCGGGGATTGACCCCCTGGGACCGGACAACATGATCGCCTTCACCACGGGCGTGTTCATGGGCACCGGCGCGCCCTGCTCGGGACGCTTCGAAGCGGTGACCAAGTCGCCCCTGACGGGCATTATGTGTTCCGCTTCATGCGGCGGGCCCTTCGGCATGGCCTTCAAGACCTCCGGGTGGGACGCCATGGTCATCAGGGGCAGATGCAGCGCTCCCACCTACCTCTACATCGACTCGAAGGGGGCGCAGTTCAAGCCGGCCAAGGGAATATGGGGAAAAGACACCATGGCGGCCCAGGCGGCGCTTCAGAAAGAGGGTGCCGGGGCCCTGGTCATCGGACCCGCCGGTGAGAACCTTGTCAGTTTCGCCAACATAGCCTCCGGTCACCGTTTCCTGGGAAGGGGCGGCATGGGTGCCGTGCTGGGATCGAAAAACCTGAAGGGAATCGTCGCCAGGGGAGGCGAATTCAAGATCGTACCGGCGAACAAAAAGTCGTTTGCAAGGGCCAACAAGAAGTTCTTCAAATACATCAACCGGAATTCAATTACCTCGGCCTCCTACCGTTCCTTCGGCACCAATGCCAACGTGAACCTGTCCAACGCCGCCGGCATCCTCCCGGTCCACAATTTCACCGGCGGCTCCCACGGGGAAGCGCACAAGATCTCCGGTGAAAACATAGCCGACCGATTCCATACCAAGTATGACACCTGCAAGCCCTGCGCGATAATGTGCGGCCACCGGGGAACAATTCACGGCAAGGACTTTCACATCCCGGAATATGAAACCATCGGCCTCCTGGGCTCGAACCTGGACATATTCGATCCCGTGGTGATCACCGAGTGGAACGAGCTATGCTCAAAATACGGCATGGACACCATTTCCCTGGGGGGCACCCTTGCCTGGGCCATGGAGGCCACGGTGAAAGGCCTTATTACGACGAACCTGAAATTCGGTTCGACCGCAGGCGTGGCGGAGATGATCCGGGACATTGCCTACCGCAGGGGAATCGGCGATGACCTGGCCCGGGGATCAAAAGCGGCTTCGAAAAAATTCGGCGGGGAAGATTTCGCCATTCATGTAAAGGGAATGGAAATGGCCGCCTACGACCCGCGGGGCTGTATCGGCCACGGCCTCTCCTACGCAACGGCCAACCGGGGCGCCTGCCACCTTTCCGCCAGCGTATTCAGCCTGGAGGCCTATTTCGGCATGGCCAGCCCCAACGCCAGGCGGGGCAAGCACACCATGGTCAAATTCATGGAAAACACTTTCGCGGCGATGAACTCGATGCACATCTGTCATTTTACGGCCTTCCCGGTCTTCCTGGAACCGCCCCTCATTAAATTCTCGCCCGTTCCGATGCTCTGGGCCCTTACCCAGAACCTTACGGCGCTGGCGCTGAACCTGATGGATGTGAGCCTCTGGCCCGAAATCTGGCATGCGGTACTGGGGAAAACCTATATCCCGTACCTGAGCATGCTGAAATTCCTGAAAGCGGGTGAACGGGTCCACGTCCTGGAGCGGCACATGAACACGCGGGAGGGGATATCGAAGAAGGACGACACCCTGCCCCGCCGCTTCCTCACCGAGGGACGCAAATGCGACCCGAAGGAGCAAACGGTGCCGCTGGAAAAAATGCTGTCAAAATACTACCGGCTGCGGGGATACGATTCGAACGGCATCCCCAAAAAACGGACACTGAAGCGTCTCGGCATAGCGGTATAATGACGGATGGTATTACGGTCCGCCGGATCACATTCACCGGCAGGCCGGCACAATAAACAAAAGCGAGGAGCAATTATGCAGATACCCGATTATTATGAATTCCTGAATCAGGCCAAAGTAATCTCCGGAAAGAAGGCCATGGAGCATATCCCCTTCGAACTGAGGGGCTATGACGCGCAGAAACCCCTTGTGATAACCGGCAGGGCGCAGACCGAGAGGGGGCTGATAAAAAAGTTCATCTCCGCCTTTAAAGATTCAGCGGTTGTCCTTGGCGGAATTTTTGATGAAGTGCGCGACTATGCCAGCATAGGCCTGGCGCGCGACGCAGCGCTCCTTTTCAAGGAGCGCGGGTGCGATTCCATTATCGCCGTGGGAAACGGCGCCGAAGTGGATGTGGCCAAGGCGGCGAATATCCTGGCCGCCGAAAAGACCGATGACCTGTTCAGGTATTTCGACAAGGCGCCGTTGAAGCACAACCTGAAACCCCTCATCGTGGTGCCGGTATGCTGTTCCTCGGGAATGGAATTTACGAACACGGTAACAATCGACAACCGCCGGCTTACGTCCGATTTTCTCTATCCGGACGTCGCCATAATAGACCCGCGCATGACGCCCGCCCGCTGCGCGGAATGCGTGGCCGAATCGTCGGTCATCGCCCTCACCCACGCGGTCGGGGCTACCGTCATGGAATCCCACAGCCCCATGATAGAGGCCTATGCCTATTCGGCGCTCCGGTTCCTTGACCTGCACATGGCAAAGGGGATAAAAAAACCGGGCCATGCGGGCACGAGCCTGGCCCTTCACAACGCCTATGTCCTGGCAGCCCTCGCCTTTGCCAACGCCCCGGCCGGCATGGTGCACCTGCTGGCGATTGAACTGGAACGTGCCACCGACATATCGGCCGGGAAATTCATGAGGATACTTCTCCCCTATAAAATGGCCCATATGATGCATAAAAAAGTCAGGATCAGGGAGGAACTGTTCCTTGCCCTGGCCGGCTACGACGAGTACTCGGCCGCGGCGGCGAAAGAAAGGAGCAGGTCCGGCGCTGAAAGGGTCCTGGGGCTCCTGAACGTAACGAAAGGAATACTGCCCGACACCATGAAGGAGCTTAAGATCCCGAAACATAAACTGGCCGAAATCGCCGGGGCGGCGTCGGCCCGGAGCGACAAACGCTATTCCGAAACCGATTGCCTGGCCGTCCTGGACCACGCCTGGGAAGGCAAGGCGTTTTAATCCATCATTACACTGAAAAGGAGCATACCATGAACATAAACAACTATCCCGAGATCAAGCCGGGCAAACAACTGATAAGCAGGATCTACGTTGCCGTCATGCTGTGGATCGTGGGCCGCGCCATACAGGCGGCGTCGCGCATCGACAGGGAAGTCAAAAAGGAATTCGAGCAATTTCCCGCCGACTTCATCATGTGCATGAGCATCCTCCCCTTCGGGCCGCACATGGTGGTCGGCAAGGACAAGAACGGCAAAGTCAAGTACATGGGGTGGAACCCCCGGGGCAAAAAAATAACGCTGACCATGAACATCAAGAGCATGGCCGCGGCGATGCAGGTTTTCACCTTCCAGGAATCGACCACGACGGCCTTTGCCCATGACCGGTTTACCGTGGACGGGGACATCGTCCAGGGCCTCGCCGTGGTCCGCATCCTCAACATCGTCGAGGTATACCTGCTACCGAAGATCATAACGAAACTGGCCGTGAAGCGGTATCCCAAGTGGTCCGAAATGTCTCCGCTGCGGAAATATGCGGGAAGGATCCTCATCTACATCAGGGCCTTTACGTTTTAACCGGATTCCGATCATGACAAATAACTACACCATTACAAGATAAGGGGAAACACCATGATACTGCCAAGCTATTATGAATACTGCTGCCGCGTTAAAACCATATCAGGGAACAAGGCCCTGGAAAAGATACCGGCAATGCTGGCGTCAATGCATGCCAGGAAGCCGATGATCATAACCGACAAGGGGGTCGTCGGGGCCGGTCTCATAGACCATGTGAAAAAAGCCATGGGCGCCAGGGTGAAAATCAGCGTGTTATACGACAGCGTGCCCGTCGATTCGGAATACAAGATCGTCAACGAAGCGGCTGATATATACCGGAAGAAGGGGTGCGACTCCCTGGTGGCCGTCGGGGGCGGTTCCGCCATTGACACGGCCAAGGGAGTCAACGTCCTCGTGTCGCTGGGCGGGAACAACCTGCTCAACTACGCCGGCGCGAACATCATCAAGCAGAAACTCAACCCGTTCATCATAATACCGACCACGTCGGGAACGGGTTCCGAAATGACCAACGCGGCGGTCATTGCCAACCATGACAAGAACATCAAGATGCTTTTCGCGTCTTATTTCCTCCTGCCGGACATAGCGATCCTGGACCCGCGCATGACCAAAACGCTGCCGCCGTTCCTGACGGCCGCGACCGGCATGGACGCCATGACCCACGCCTGCGAGGCCTATTTCTGCCTCGGCAAGAACCCGATCAGCGACTCCCACGCCTACCTGGCCATCAAGGGGATCAGCGAAAACCTCCTCCACACGGTCAAAAACCCGGGTGACATGAAGGCCCGCCTTGCCATGGCCAACGCCGCAACCCTGGCGGGAGCGTCCTTCTCCAATTCCACCTGCGGCATGGTCCACGGCCTGGGCCACTCGGTGGGCGGCGTGTGCCGGGTTCCCCACGGAAACTGCATGGCCATATTCCTCCCGTACGGCCTCGAATACAACCTGCACAGGTGCGCGGACATCATCGGCGAGATACTCTTCCCCCTGGCGGGTCCTGACGTGTACAACTCCACGCCGAAGAAGGAGCGTCCGGAGCGCGTCATCGACATTATCCGCAAGATGAACCAGGACCTCCACGATGCGACCGGCGGCAGGCACCCGCGCTTCCTGAAAGAGATCCTCGACCGGAACGGCGCGCAGCAGGTGCCGATGTCGGCCCTGCCGGCCATAGCAAAGACCACGATCGGCGACGGTACCCTGGTGTACAATCCCGAGGAACTCACCTATGATGACGCCATGTCAGTCCTGGAGCACGCGTGGGAAGGAACGCCCCTGGACCGGAAGAAGATCAAGAAGGGCGGGAAAAAGGTAAAGTGGTAGGATAACCTCATCCCCGGCCCCTAATTGACCTCACCCCGCCTCCGGCGCGCCCTCTCCTTAAAAAGGAGAGGGCTTATTGCTGAAATATTATTTTCTAATCCCCCTCTCCATTTCATGGAGAGGGGCCGGGGGTGAGGTCAAAAAAGGAGAAGAGACAGCGGAATATTGTCGTCTACACCTTCTGCAGGGGCAGGAGGTAACGTTCGACCCTTCCTTTCAGTTCCGCCGCTTTTCCTTCATTTTTAAGGAGCATGTCCACCTGCTTCTTTCCCGCAGGGACCTTTTCAAACACGTCATCACGGTCCAGCCGGGCAATAGCGTTTTCGTAATTGGGCATCGACAGGGACTCGGTAAGCTTCACACCGCCCAGGTGGAACAGCTTGATGCCGTTTTTCCTCACTTCGAAAATCAGCTCCTTGCGGCTCACCTTCTTTCGCACCTGCAGGACGCAGTCGCATACGATCAGGTATGACTCCAGGAAATCCTGCACGGCTTTCGCGAACAGCACCAGTTCATCGCGCCTGTCCGGCTGTATCCGCACTTTCCCCCCGTCGCGCGCCAGGGTCGACCGCTTCTCAAGGTACTCGAGGCCCTTCGCCATCGTGCCGGCCGTATCGAGGAAACTCTCGGGGTAGATGAATTCCAGGGCGAGAAGGTCCGCGAGATCGGAAAAGGCCTCGGTCAATTTTCCTTCTTCCATTTCATCTTTCTCCGCGAGGCTGAGCAGGGCCAGGGAGATGAATATGACGGGAAGGAAGTAATGTATCGTGTTGTTCTTGTAAAAATTTATCCTCGACCGCTCATTCTCGTTGAGCGTATAGAGCCCTTCGAGGACCTCGCGGGACCCCCGGTCCACGCCTGCCACCGGCTCGCCCACGATGTTGTCCTGCAGGTAGGACTCCAGGACATAATCGATGATCTCGTCGTAGTTGGCAGCGGCGGCGAGGTGATCGCTCATCCTGACGCCGGCAAAGGAGCAGTAATCGAGGAGCAGGGTAATGCGCTTTTTCAGCATCTCGCGGGTGAAGCCGTGGGCCGATGACTGGAGCATCGCCGCCGAGGTTACGGAAAAGGGCGTGGCCATCACGATCTCGTTGATCCGGCGCGTGATGAAGTATCCCAGGGAATCGGCGATGTCCTCCCCTTCCTTGAGGCCGTTGCGGTATTCCTTGAAGCTGAAGGGCTGGTTGAAGGAGAGGTACACTTTGCCGTACTTGCGCTTCAGGAGCTTCCGGCTCTTCACGAATGCGGAGGTCGTTTCGGCTTCCTTCTCCTTCCCCTTGAGTTCCATGTGATATGATGATTCCTCCAGGATGCGGTCGTAGGTGATGGTAATGGGGACGAATATCATGTCGCTGTTGTATCCCTCCTCGACGGCATCGATAAGATAGCTCAGGATTCCCATCTTGGGTGACGAAAGCTTGCCGGTCCTGGTCCGGGTACCCTCGATGAAAAACTCTATCGGGTACCCTTCGCTGATGAGGGTCTTGATATACTGCTTGAAGACCGTGGGATAGAGCTTCAGCCCGCGGAAGGAGCGGCGCATGAAAAAGGCGCCCGACCTCCTGAAGATGGGCCCCATCGGGAAAAATGCCAGGTTTTGCCCTGCCACGATGTGCGGCGGGATGATCTTGTTCTCGTAAAAAAGGCTGGAGATAAGCAGATAGTCTATGTGACTTTTATGGCTCGGGACCAGTATAAGAGGGGCGCGCTGCGCCGCCTCGCGCACGAGCTTCAGGTCGTCGATATTGAAATAGATGCCGTCAAATATTTTGGTGAACATGTACTGGACGGCCCTGTTGAACCACTTGATGTTAATGATCGAAAAATCCGCTGCGATCTCGCGGAAATACTTGTATGCCTTTTTTCGCAGCCTGTTCTCCGACTGGTGCTCCGTCTCCGTAAGGGTCCTGATCTCATCAAGGACGTTTTTATGGTAGAGAACCTTTTCCATCATTTCCTGCTGGGACTTGATGGTGGGGCCCAGCACGGTCCGCTTCTCGTCATTGTACATTTCCAGCAGCCTGTTGCGGAGTTTCCGGGCGATCTGCCGCGGATCATCCGCAGGGGACTTCGCGATTTCTTCCTTAATATTGAAGGGAGGGGGTATGCGCATAAAGGCCGGGGTGCCGCTCTTCAGTACGGTGAAGAAGCCGGAGAAAAAGCCGCGGTCCCCAGTGGCCCTTGAGGTGATGAGCGCCCTGGTACGCTCCGGGTTCTGGTTCCAGAACATGATCTGCGGGAACACGTAGATCGGCTCGTCAATGAGCTTCTGCGCCTCCACGAGATACTGGAGCGTGTCTGATTTTATCTGGATGTAACGCCTGATGAAAAGCTTCCGTGAAAGGAGGGTGAGGATAAGCGCCCTGTCGCCGCGCAGAAGGTCCAGGATATAGTCAAAGTCGGATATCTTTTCATATTTCTTCCTGCCGGCAAGCCTGTTAAAAAAGACCGACACGGTGTGGAAAAAATTGACAGTCATATGAAGGATATTGGGAGTGAAGTCCAGGGCCAGATCGGGAGTACGGAACCCGTACTTTTTAAGCAGGTTTACCAGGATCATGAGGGGGGTATTGGTGCTCTGGAAGGACGCGTACACGACCCGTCCTTTGCCCTGGAATTCCTGCAGCGTCTTAAGGCTTTCGCTGTCGAATTCAATATTTCTGAAGAAGATACCGCTGACCTTCTCAGCGAAAGCGTTGACGCCGGTATCCACCATCGAATTCTGAATATAGAGCGAAGTTATAGTCTGAGTCTTATCCATGGTTTACCTCTGAAGAAGTTCATCCTCGTTCTTGACGATGGAAAAAAAACGATCCACGCCGGCCATTTCAATCAGTGACGTCACCCGGGGGGTAAGATTGATCAGCGCCAGTTCAATATTCCTGTCCAGCAGGTTGTCTTTCACCTTGATCAGTTCGCCCAGGCCGGTGCTGTTTAGAAATTCCTGCCGCACCATATCAAAAGCGATCGTTTTTATTGACGACCCGGCCGCATCAAGAATGCCATTAATGAACTCATCAATATCAGTGCCCGCAAGATGCCCCGTTCCTTCCGGGACATCCACGACAAGCACCTTGCCGGAACAATGATGTTTAATGTCCATTATTCACCTCTTAGTACGACAAAGAGTGCCGATTGTTACGGAAGCATCCCGTTTGATAACAGCTATTGAGCTAAAAGAAGCGTGCATCGAAGTGTATAAAACACATCTCAACCTGCAACTATTTTTTCTAAACCGGACTTATATCCAAAATAATAAAATCCGTCATAATATCAACATTTCCTGGAATATGTTGCAATTAAAAACTGATATAAAAACACTTCATTGTGCATTTTTAAAAAAAATTTTTATTGCAAATATAAATATGCTGTACATAGAATGGCCGAGAGTCATTTTTGACTGACGGGATGTAGCGCAGCCCGGTTAGCGCGCTTCGTTCGGGACGAAGAAGTCGGGAGTTCAAATCTCCCCATCCCGAAATATATATAAATGATTCAGGAAAGAGATCATTTTTGTCCTTCTGTTCTTTTTTAGAAAGCGAAAATACATGATTTTATTAAGACGGCACGTGACCATGTGATTAAATAATGTATGGTGCAGCAGGAAAAGACATATATACTGAATGAATCGTTTCCCTCCGACCAGAGCAAAAGAAAGGAAATAATAGATTCCCTGTGCCATAAGATAGTTCAAGGTCCCATCCGCATGGCCATAACCCCGGAAGAACTCTACCTTTCCCTTGATGAAGCAATAACCAACGCCATGGAGCACGGCAACAAGTGGGATGCCCGTAAAACAATCAATGTCAGGGTGGAGGCCGATAACAGGGAGATCCACATACTGATCACCGACCAGGGCAAGGGATTCGACACGAGCGAGATCGAAGGCCAGCTAAAAAACAGGGATATCCTGAGCAACAGGGGCCGCGGGATTTACATCATCAATCAATTTTGCGATATTTCCTGGAATAAAAAAGGAAACCAGATAGACCTCCATATCAAGCGCAGGACCTGAGCCGGCCGAAATGATAAAACGGTGCTCCGCAGATATAACGCCTCTACTTCTTGCGGCAGTAGTAGCGGCACCCGGTCAACGTCCGGCGCCCGGGGCCGCGAGCCTTGCCGGCCTCACCGATATCACCGAATCATTGCAGGAACTGACGGACGCCGTCCGGGGGATACATTCATTCCTGGCGGGCGTCTCCTTCATCTCCGAAACAATCGGCTTCGGCACAATTCTTCTTTTCCTCGCGGTGATCGTTTTCTCCGCCGGGTATTCCGCACTGGGCCTACCGAAAGGAAAAGCCTCTTTTTTCTCATCGCTGATCACGGCGGACGCTCTCTGGGTGCTCTGGAATGTCAGCTTCAATGCCCCGCCTGCCGAATACATTATTTCCATGATAAGATCCAACCTGATCGTCCTGTGCCCCCTGGCGGTCGTCGCGGTCATAACGCGGGCCGCTCCCCCGCTGGCCGTCAGGATCCGCAGCGGGGTCCGCTCCCTGTTCGGCAGGAGAAGAGAGATCGGGGCGCGGGAAGCCGCCGCCCTGTCCGGGGAATGCCAGGCCCGCAGCGCGCGGCTGAACCGGGCCGTCATGGAAGACATACTCGCGTCGGGAGGGACCGGGGACGCCGTCAGCCTCTCGGCTGAGACCAGGAAAAGCGCGGAGGAGCTCAGGGAGGCGCTGGATGAGTTCGACGCGGCCGCGGGACGGAGAAAAAAACAGGGAGATCACGCATGAACTCTCCGCAGACGATAATACTGATCAATAAAACGCGCTGCGTGTTCATCTTCATGTTCATGGCGGTGGCGGCATCAGCATACAAGCGGAAATCAGCCCCGGCAACATGAACCAGCCGGGGAGCGTGGTTTCCGGCAGCCTCCGCGGCATGCAGTCCCTCTCCGTAAGGCTGAAGGAGCGGTCAGGGGAGCTGAAAACCGCGCTTGACCAGAAATAAATCCCGTTCCGGCAGGCGGCAGACGGCACTATTTAATTGACAATATCGCCCCCTGCTGTAATTATGAGCACAGGATCGTTGCGGTTCCGCCGCTGCGGTTACTTAAACAAACAAGCGTCCGAACCATGAACATCGAACGAAAAGACAGCGAATACGAAAGCACCTTCCTGATCATGGATGAACTGGTGTCGCAGAACGTCACGTTCCTGGCCGATGAACTCAACCTTTTCATCAAGAACGATACCCGGGACGCCATCATTGACCTCAACTACGTGCGGAAGATCGATTCCGTATCCATCGCGACCCTGATCCGCATAAAGAACGCGCTCGCGGAAAAAGGCAGGGCCATGCACCTGATCAACCCCAACGAGACGGTGCTCCGGGTCCTGGAACTTTCCGGGCTGGAAAAATTCCTCCTGGAATAGGGGAGCCCGCCATGGAACAGCTCACGCGAAACGACAGGATCAGGCGGAAGGGGCCGGTGACACTCATCATCATGGACGGCGTCGGCATCGGCAGGGAGAACGAGGGGAACGCCTTCTACCTCGCGCGCACCCCCGTGCTGGACCGGCTCATGCGCGACTGCCCATACACGACGCTCAAGGCCCACGGCACCGCGGTGGGGCTTCCGAGCGACGACGACATGGGCAACAGCGAAGTGGGCCACAACGCCCTGGGCGCCGGCCGCATCTTCGACCAGGGGGCGAAGCTCGTATCGCGCGCCATTGAATCGGGCGCCATATTTACCACTGACACATGGAAGGAACTGACCGCCGGGCCCGCAAGCCAGGGCGCGGCGATTCACTTCCTGGGCCTCCTCTCCGACGGCAACGTCCATTCCCACATCAGCCATCTCTTTACAATGATAGACGCCTGCGCGGACGCGGGCATAAAAAAGGTGCGGGTCCACATCCTCCTTGACGGGCGGGACGTGCCGGAGACCTCGGCGCTCACGTATGTCAACGCGCTGGAGAAGCACCTCGCGTCGCACCGCGGACGCGGCCTCGATTTTCTCATCGCCTCCGGCGGCGGCAGGATGGTCACCACCATGGACCGCTACGAGGCCGACTGGAACATCGTGAAGCGCGGATGGGAAGCCCATGTCCTCGGCACGGCGCGCCCCTTCGCCTCCGCGAAAGCGGCGATCGAGACCTTCCGGAAGGATAACCCGAGCATCACCGACCAGTACCTCCCCTCCTTCACCATCGTCGACGGCGGGAAACCGGTGGGAACGATCGCCGACGGCGATTCGGTGATATATTTCAACTTCCGCGGCGACCGCGCCATCGAGATATCCCGCGCTTTCGAGGAGGAGAACTTCGACAGGTTCGACCGGGGGCGTCGCCCCGACGTTATCTACGCCGGCATGATGGAATACGACGGCGACCTGAAGATCCCGAAGAAATACCTGGTAATGCCCCCCGCCATCGACCGGACCATGAGCGAATACCTGGTCCATTCGGGGGTGAAGCAGTACGCGATCTCGGAAACGCAGAAATTCGGGCACGTGACCTATTTCTGGAACGGCAACCGGAGCGGCAAGTTCGACGAGAAGAGTGAAATCTACGTGGAGATCCCCTCCGACAGGGTCGAGTTCAACCAGCGTCCCTGGATGAAGGCCGCCGAGATCACCGACGCGGTCATCGGCGCCATCGGCGCGGGTGAATATCAATTCATCCGGCTCAACCTCGCCAACGGCGACATGGTGGGGCACACGGGAGACCTCAACGCCGCAATCATCGCCGCGGAAACGGTCGATCTGTGCCTCCGCCGCATCCTGGAGGCGGTGGACCGCTCCGGCGGCATCGCCGTTATCACCGCGGACCACGGCAACCTGGACGAGATGTTCGAAGTCAGCAAAAAGAGCGGCGAGATCGAGCGCGACAAGAAGACCGGCCTCCCGAAGAACAAGACGTCGCACACCCTGAACCCGGTCCCCCTCATCATCTACGACCCGAACAACAGGAAGGAGTACCGCATTTCGGAAGTCGTGAACAACCCGGGCCTGGCAAACGTCGCCGCCACCCTCCTCCTGCTCATGGGCTTCACGCCCCCGGCGGATTACGAACCGCCGGTGATCGAGCTGGCGTAATCACCCCCGTGGCCTGATCTTCCAGGTGAAGGAGAGAAGCACGATCGCGATGACTGTTGCGATGTACATGGACTGCAGCACCGCGTCCCATCCATACGCGGGGTTCCCGGCGAGGAGTCCCAGCCCCTTGGCCTGGACCGTCCTCCCCGCGTAGCCGAAAAGGCCTACGAACCCGGCCGCGATGCCCACCGCCTTCTTCGTCGACATGTCAAGAGCGGCCACGCCGAGGAGCATCACCGGGGGGTACACGAAAAACCCGATGACCCCGAGAAAGACCATGTCAAGCCAGAGCCTCCCGGGCGGATTCAGGTGCAGGCCGATGAAGGCGAAGAGGATCGGAACCATGCAGAGGAGGCTCACCATGCCGCGGCGGCCGCCGGCCCGGTCCGAGAGCCACCCCATGAGGATCGTGCTGGGGATGCCGGCGAACTCCAGCACAAAGACGCCGAGGCCGCCGCCCGCCAGGGTCGCGCCCTTCACCTCCTTCAGGTAGGTCGGGCCCCAGTCGAGCATGCTGTAGCGCACTATGTACACGAAGAAATTCGCGAAGGCGAAGAGCCAGAGGCGCCTGTTGTTCAAGACATGGTCGACGAAGAGCTCCTTTGTCGAGAGCTCCCGCTCATGGTTTTCCTTCATCTCCGGGGGATAATCGTTCCGGTATTCCTCCACCGGCGGGAGCCCCACCGACTGCGGCGTGTCGCGAAGGCGCCGGAAGAGGTAGACCGCGCCGATGCAGGCGATGATCCCCGGCACCGTGAAGGCGCCGCCCCACCCCCACTTCCCCGCGGCCCACGCCGCCACGACCCCCGCGATGCCGCCCCCGACGTTGTGCGCGATGTTCCAGATCGAGAAGATGGCGCCCCGCTCCCTCACGCTGAACCAGTGCCCGAGCGACCTGCCGCAGGGCGGCCATCCCATCCCCTGCACGAACCCGTTCAGACCCCAGAGGGCGACATGGAGCGGATAGCTCTCCACCCCGCCGAAGATGAAATTGATGAGCGCGGTGAGGAGGAGCCCGAAGGGCATGAAGCGCCGCGGGTTGCACCGGTCGGACACGGCCCCCATGAGGAACTTCCCCAGGCCGTAGGAGATGGCGCTGACCGAAAGGATGTCGCCGATCATGGCGTGATCATAGTGGAGGGCCGTTCCCATCTCGCGGGCGACGACCGCGAGGTTGTTCCGCACCACGTAAAAGACGGCATAGCCGATGAAGGTCGACTCCAGGATGCTCCAGCGGTAGCGCGGGTAAAGCTTTTTCACATCCTCCGGCGAACGGCGTTCAATATGAGGAGCCGGCTTAAAGAACCGCGCGATATGCTGGAACACGCCCACCCCCTACCGGTTTGTCTTATTAATCCTGATGCCGAAGCTCTTTGACGAGACGGCGGGAAAATCCGCCGGCGGCGCGTCCGTTACACGCTCCACGAGCCAGCCGTTGCGGCGCGCGTAGGAGGCGATGCTCTCCTTCTCGCCCTGCTCGATATGCTCGTCGGGATTGATGATCATCCGCATCCCCCTGCTGGATTCGATCATCTCCCGGTCGCCGCGGCTGTTGCCCGCGGCAAAGAGGGGCGTCTCCTGCACGAAGGTCTCCACCGCCTCCTTCTTCCCCTGGTCCTGCGGCACCGGCTGCACGATGGTCCCGGTTATCCTGCCGCCGTGGACCACGGACTTGACGCCGATGACGTTGGTAACGGGAATGCCGAGAGCCCGGGAGAGAAACGGCCGGTACATCGCCTCGGGACTCGCGGATATGATCCACACCTCGAAGCCGTTTTTCCTGAGAAGCGAGATGAGGTCCCGCATCGGCGGGAAAATCTTGTCCTTGTAATACTTTCGGAAGCACTCATCCCCGATCTCCTCCACGCGGCGCACGGTGTCCCCCTCGAAGAAACGCACCCGCAGCTGGACGTATTCCATCGACACGTTGGAAAGCCGCCGCATCCGGGCAATGATATCCGGCTTTTTGTGCGGATTATCGAGGGCGACCCGGAAGAGGCACTCATCGGCGAGGTAATGGGGCGCCTGCCCGATGACGGTGCCGTCCCCGTCGAACACCGCGACCTTCCGTCCCGTGCCGGCCGCCGTTTTTTCCAGGAAGCGCTCCAGCTCGCGGTTGGTCCTGTCGCTGAAGCCCCGCACCGGCTCGAACACCGCGGAAGGCCCGCAGGATACCTGGATCATGGTTGCGGACAGGAGAAGGATACCGGCGCAAAGGAGAAGATTATTACGGACATGTAACATTTACATAGTTTATAGTAAAAAAATATTGTGTGTCAAGATATTATTTTATTATCATGTCATTGTGAGCAAATCAAAGAAATCCTGAAAATTCCCCGGAATATGGTTATATTAGTATCAGGTAATGTGAACCATGATAAGGATTGCTTCTTTGCACTGATTGCATCGGGACTCCTCTCAATGACAGGTGCAATAGAAATGATGCGCCCCATGGTATTGAAATAAACCGGTAACCGGGTATTACAGAGAGCCATATGACCAGAACGCCTCGCCGCAACCGTCCGCACGACGGCAAACCCAGAGATGAATGCGGGATAGTCGGAATCTACGGAAAACAGAAGGCGTCCAACCTCGCCTATCTCGGGCTCTACGCCCTCCAGCACCGCGGCCAGGAATCTTCCGGCATAGCGTCCTCCGACGGGCACCATATTTACCGCTATGCGGGCATGGGCAAAGTGGTCGATATCTTCACGGGCGAGCATCTCGATCATCTCCAGGGCCACATGGCGATCGGCCACAACCGCTATTCCACCACCGGGTCGTCCTTCCTCCGGAACGCCCAGCCGTTCCGCTCCGAATCGATCCTGGGGCCCATCGTGCTGGCCCACAACGGCAACCTGACCAACGCCGGGGCCCTGCGCTATGAACTCGAGAAAAAGGGACACATCTTCCAGACCACCATCGATTCTGAAGTCATCGTGCACCTCATGGCCAAGTCCGGCATCGAGGATTTCCTGGAAGCCCTGATCTTCGCGCTGAAGCAGGTGCGCGGCGCCTACTCGCTCCTGGTAATGAACCGCGAGAAAATGTACGCGATACGCGATCCCTACGGCTTCCGGCCGCTGGTGCTGGGCAAGCTCGGCTCCGCCCACGTGGTGGCGTCAGAGTCCTGCGCCTTCGACATCATCGACGCCGGATACGCGCGCGAGGTGGAGCCGGGCGAGGTCATCGAAATATCGGCAAACGGGGTGAGGTCGTTCCGCCCCTTCGAAAAGAGGGAGCAGTCGCTCTGCGTGTTCGAATA
>CAZZHU010000053.1:0-800 GCA_964654045.1 uncultured Leptospirales bacterium | reverse complement strand
GTCTACGACATGAGGATACGGATGGGCCGGATGCTGGCGCGCCAGGCGCCCGTCCGGGCCGACATCGTGGTTCCCATCCCCGACTCGTCGGTGTGCGCCGCCATCGGCTACTCCCGCGAGTCCGGCATTCCCTACGAGCTGGGGCTCATCCGCAGCCACTACATCGGCCGCACCTTCATCGAGCCGACGCAGAAGATCCGCGACTTCGGCGCCAAGATCAAGTATAACGTGGTACGCGCCTCCGTGGCGGGCAAGAAGATAGTCGTAGTGGACGACTCGATCATGCGCGGCACCACCATGCGCAAGATCATCAAGATGTTCCGCAACGCCGGCGCGAAGGAGATACACGTGCGGATATCGGCGCCGCCCACGCGGTTCCCCTGCTTCTACGGCATTGACATCCCCACCCACAAGGAACTCATCGCGGCGACGCACACAATCGAGGAGATACGGAAGTACCTCCGCGTCGACTCGATACAGTACCTGACCGTCGACACCCTCCTCGGCGCCCTGAACGAGCCGGACATGCATTTCTGCTGCGCCTGCTTCGACGGAAACTACCCGTGCGAACTGGACGAGTACGGCGATGACAACCAGAAGTATCTGTTTGAGGATTCGGAAATAAACGAATATTATTAGACCCGGTGCGGGCCGGCATTGTTCCGAGGGGCGAAGGGCTCCTCGCCCTCCTCCCCTCGGGCTCCCCTTCTCCCCGGTCGCTCAGGCGGCGCGACCGCCTTGGCGTTTAACTCGGCTGCGTTCGCTTCGCTCTGCGCAGCCTCGGACAACAATCGCCTATC
>CAZZHU010000052.1:0-24068 GCA_964654045.1 uncultured Leptospirales bacterium | reverse complement strand
TGGAGAAGACCGACGCGTCAAAGCCGGACAGGTACCTGTACCGGGGGCGGTGGCGGGACATGGAAATACAGAAGGAAAAGATAACAATCAAGGGCGGCCGTACCGTCGAGAAGAAACTCCGCTTCACCGTGCACGGTCCGGTGGTGTCCGAATTCAAGAAGATCAGGGACGCCGTGGTGTCGATGCACTGGGCCGGCAACTATTTCAGCAACGAGGTGGAGACCCTGTACGGCCTCAACCGTGCTGCGAATTTCGAGGAGTTCAAGACAGCCCTGCGCACCTTCAGGGCCCTGAGCCAGAACATCGTCTACGCCGACGTGAAGGGAAACATCGGCATCTTCTGCGCATCGGCGATCCCCATCAGGAAGAAGGGTGACGGCCTGGGCCTGGTCCCGGGCTGGACCGACGAGTACGAATGGAGCGGTTTCGTTCCCTTCGAGCGGCAGCCGTACCTGTACAATCCCCCGTCCGGGATGGTCCTTTCCGCCAATAACAGGATTTCGCCGGGCTTTCCCTATTACGTCAGCCGCTGGTACTATCCGCCGTACCGCTTTGACCGCATTCGTGAGATGCTGCTGGCCAAAGACAGGCTGACGGTCGAGGATTTCACCAGGATGCACAATGATAAGAAATCGGCCCTGGTGGCCGCGATGAAGCCCGGGATCCTGTCCGTTGTCGAAAAGGAGAAAGACCTGAACGGCGTGGAGAAGAAGGCCCTGGAACTGCTCCGGCAGTGGGACGGGACCCTGGACAGGGACAGCGCCGCTGCGGCACTCTTCGAGCAGTTTTATTCGGAATTCATCCGGAACGCCTTCCGGAACAGGATGGGGACGGAGCTTTTTGACAGGTATACCGGGCAGCACGTGACCGTCGCCTACGCGGTCGAACAGCTGTGGAGCAATCCCGGGTCGGCGTGGTATGACGATCCGGCCACGAAAGAGAAGAAAGAGACCTTCGGCGACGCCGTGGCGAAGAGTTTCCGCGATGCAGTGGCGCTGCTTGAAGGCCGCTTCAGCGGCAACACCAACCGATGGCAGTGGGGCGAGATGCACACCCTCACGCTCAAACACCCCCTTGGAAGCGTCAAGGTCCTTGACCTGCTGCTGAACCTGAACCGGGGAGCGTATAAAGTCGGCGGGAGTTATCACACCGTGTGCCCCTACAGTTATGACATCAACAAGCCCTTTGACGTGAACGACGGGGCCTCCCAGCGGCATGCCTATGACCTGGCGGACTGGGATAATTCCTACACGGTCATCCCGACGGGAACGTCAGGTAATCCGGGCAGCAGCCACTACTGCGACCAGACGGACCTGTATATAAACGGGAAATACCACCCGGATTATTTCACCCGGGAGCGGGTGGCGAAGAACGCGGCGTTTACGATGAAATTTGTGAAGAAATGACCACCGGGAGCCGGCAGTTCCTTCAATTAGGCTTGAAGCGGGAGATATCCACCGGGACCAGGTATTCCCTGGTGCGGAGGATGTCGCCGACCCATTCGGCCACATCGGCGTTTTCCATGTTGTCGAGGATATCGGGTATGATGAAGTCCCTGGCGAAATCGCTGCCCGCCGATCCGTCGGAGAGGATGGCGGTGTAGCGCCGGGTGAGATATGACTGGGATTTTGCCTGGTCCTCGCTCTCCCAGCGGTGGGAGTTCTTCAACCCGGTACCGTTGATCCATTCAACGGTACCGTGGGTATCGGATGAGAAGAAGATGCCGGTGATGAGATTGGCCTCGTCGAGATAGATGACCAGGGACTTGGCCACGTAATCCTTCCTGAGGAATGAAGCGAAGGCGATTTTTTTCCCCGATTCGGTGTCGTTAACACCCATCAGTTTGATTTTATCAGTTTGGTCCATGGTATCCTGGATTCAGCATAATGACCCTGTAAATGCTTCAATATAATTCTCCATGCATGGTGTTTGGTCAAGAAATAAACCGGTCAATGCCGCCAATATTTTACATCTTCCGGGTATATAATTATTGACGTTTTGTTTAAGTTGGCGCATTAATTAATTGAAACAGGTGAATCGCGCCTGCTGGGGACGCGGTGAACCGGTTTCAAACAGGTAACACGGTAATCATGGTGTTTGCCGTGACAGGGTTGGCGCGGATCGGAATGTATAACATCCATGGCAGAGGGAGCATGGTTCCCGGACAGGTGCGCGATGGACGATGAAATGATTTTCAGCAGGGAGTGCAGGGGCAAGAAGGTCTGCTACGTCCACATCAACGAGGCCATCGTCAGGGACGAGAGCCACGTGATCCATGTCGACCTCGGTTCCTGCGTGTCGGTGATCCTGTGCGGCATCGATGACAGGCGCAGGGTCTGGTTCGGCGTGAACCACCTGTTCAAGTCGCGCGAGGATAACAGCGACATGGCATTGACGCAGATCGGCCAGCTCCACAAGAACATGACCGATCTCAACGTGTCCAAGATCTGCTGCCTGGGGCTTTTCGGCGCCGCGTATAAGGAGAAAAGCCTGGCGAGGAACGTCGCGCAGAGGAACGTGCTCACCGTGGTCGAGGCGCTGAGCCTCCTTGACCTTGAGGTACAGATTTTCCAGACCGGCTACAGCCAGGCCATCGTCGTGGTCAAGTCGGATTCACGGGAAAGTTTTCTCATCCAGCAGAAAGAGCTGAAAACCATGAAGACCCATCTTATCGAGATCCCCCTCATACAGCTGTTCCGCTGACCCCCCCGTCCCCCCGAGGGGGCATGTGTGATTTCTATAAGTGTGTTGAGGGAGCTTGTGCTGCTCACGCTCACAGGGAACAGGATGTTCCCGCCCGCCATAGTACAGGGACGTAGTATTTTGGCGGGTGAGCGTGAGTGACACAAGCTCCCCCTGTTCTAAAAATACATCCAAGTACATGCAGGAAATTCTTGTAAAATATTCTCCGTCAACGACGCATAATTATCCTTACGCGACATAACCTCCGCAAAAGTATTAATGCAATACTCTCCTCCCGGTCGATTTATTAACCATGACAGCAATGGCCGGAAGCATGCCGGACACATTCCGGATCATCGCTGCTCAACCACCCATGCTGCTGATGGAATATGCGCGGAGGAATGCCGCAATGATCCCGGAAAACCGCTATGTCACTCTCGACGAAACCGCGTCGATTCTCGCGGTGTCTTCCGCCACGGTTCGTAACTGGATCAAGCACGAGTACCTGCGCCCCGCGGGCCGCCGTTCCGGCGTCCTGTTCAGGTACGATGAGGTGCGCCGGCTCCATGAGAAGATTATGGACGGGTCGATACCGCGTCTTGCCCGCCGGGCGAACAAGGCGACGGCGAAGCGCTCCTTCATTCCGGAAGAATACATGGGGGAAAAGGGTTTTCGCGGAACGATCGAGCGGATCGTTTCATATATAGCCGAAAGCGGTATCGACATCGACCGCGCGTTTTTCGTGCTGGCCCTGAGCAGGCTCTATGCCGAAGGGGTGTGCGGAGAGCGGGACCTTGGCCGGTTCATCAGGGAGGATTTTCATATCCCCGGCAGGAACTTCCTGGGGCGGGAGCTCCGGTCCTGGCATAACGAACTTGGGCGTTTCCGCGTAACGAAGGAGTATAGTCCCCTGTTCGGCCTTGACATGCCGTCGCAGAGGGACGTTCTGGGCCTGATATACCAGTCCCTCATCCTGGAAGGGGACAAGGCCATGAGCGGTTCCTATTACACGCCTGACCGGATCGTCAATGAGATTGCCGGAACCGCGCCCGGCAGCCGCGCCCGGGTCCTGGATCCCTGCTGCGGCACGGGCCAGTTTCTGCTCGCCTTCGCGGAAAAGACCGGAAATCCCCTCTCGCTGTACGGGTGCGATATTGACGCCCTTGCGGTGCGTATCGCCCGCATCAACATGATGCTGAAGTTCAGGGACATGGATTTTGAACCGCGCATCTATCGCGGCGATTATCTGCTGGAAGACAGGTTCGGCGCCGCCGGGCACGGCGGCTTTACCATGATAGCGACAAATCCGCCCTGGGGACTCCACTATTCCGCCGGGGAGCTGGAGCGGCTGAAACAGCTCTATCCCGAAATCAGGTCATTAGAATCTTACTCGTATATCCTGAAGAAAAGCATCGACCTGCTGCGGGAGGACGGGGCCCTCTCCTTTATTCTCCCTGAGTCAGTGCTGCAGGTGAAGGCCCACGGCGACATCAGGGAATATATCCTGAAACACGCGCGGATCGAGCGTATCGTACGGCTGGGGCGCGTGTTCAAGAACGTCTTCACCCCGGTCATCCGCCTTGACCTGGCCAGGACCCGGGGGAAGCGACGGTTTCTCTGCGTCTCCGGAAAGGATGTCCGGGTCCTGGACCAGAAGCGTTTCATGAAAAACAGGAACTGCGTCTTCGACATCGATATCGGCACCCTGGACGCCGGCATTCTGGAAAAGGTATACTCCCATGATCATATCACCCTGAGCGGCAGGGCGGACTGGATCCTGGGCATTGTAACCGGCGACAATGGCAGGTATCTGCGCGGGGCCATGGAAGACGGCATATGCGAACCGGTTTACAAGGGGAGGGAAGTCAATCCGTATTTCCTGGGAGAGCCTTCCAGTTTCATCAGGTTCCAGCCTGAGAGGTTCCAGCAGTCGGCGCCGGAAAGGAAATATCGGGCCCCGGAAAAGCTGGTATACCGGTTCATATCCAAGAACCTGGTGGTGGCCTATGACGACCGGCAGTGCCTGACATTGAACAGCGCCAACGCGCTGATACCGCGGGAGGATATCTACCCCGTCAAGGCGGTGCTGGCGCTCTTCAACTCGTCCCTCTATCAGTTTATATTTCAGAAAAAATTTTCTTCGATCAAGGTCCTCCGGGGCCATCTCGAACAGCTGCCGCTGCCGCTCTGGGGAGGTAACGCGCTGAAGCGGCTCGTGTCCCTGGCTGACGGCGTCCTGGGCGGGGCACGTCTGGCGGAGGAGGTTGACGCCTTCGTCATGGATAATTACCGGCTGTCATCGGCTGAAGTGAAACACATCGTGAACTCCCTTCTCTAGGCATCGATTAACCGCTGTTTAGTTTACCGTAAAATATCGCTCTGCGGACATTAATCCTGTTGACGACGTGTCAGGATTTGTGTAATCTATTAATGGCAGGGTGATTGTGTATGATAGATATCAATGCTGAAAGGTACGGGCATGTGACAATCATGAATTTCCATGGCGTGCTTACCCGTCAGGAGCTGAAAGACCTGGATGACGCCTGGAATGAAGAGGTCAGCCATTCGCCGGAAGTAATCGCCCTTAACTTCAGGGACATCACCCAGATTGATTCAATCTGCATAAATCATTTATTCAAAATGGTGCGGACGGCCGAAGAGAAAGGCTTCAAGCTGGTAATCTACGATATCTTCGAATCGCTGAAAAAGATCTTCGAGGTAATAAAGCTGGACAAGGTCATACCGGTCATGACCAGGCAGAAATTTGAATCAACCTACATGAAAGACGTGTAGCGGCGCCGCCGCGCGTGTCCCGCTTCGATCACGGGGAATATTCACCGGCCGGTCTGGTTATCACCCAGCAGCCTTACTGTTTCGCGCTGAAGGTCTGTCATCACATTCTGGAAGTCGAGGACTGCCTGGTCAAGGGCGTCCTCCCGGTAGCCGCTCGTTGGTAGCGGATTCCCCACGGAAACATATATGGTCCCGCTGGTAATCAGCAGCGAGTCCGGTTTCATTATTTTCCAGGTCCCGTGGATGTAGATGGGTATCACGGGCACCCGTGTTTTTATACAGAGATGGAAAAGTCCTTTTTTCAAAGGTTGCAGCTGCCCGTCCCGGCTGCGGGTCCCTTCGGGAAAGATGACAATCCTGCTGCCGCTGCGGATCTGCTGCGCTGCCTGGTCCATGCTGGCCAGGGATTTTTCTCGGTTGCTCCGGTCAATGGTTACATAGCCCATGATTTTCATGTGGGCGTTAAGGAAAGGTATTTTCTTCAATTCTTTCTTTATGATCCAACCGAACCGTACGGGTATGATGCTGCAGAGGACCCAGATGTCGAAAAAACTCTGATGGTTTGAGGCGAATATCTGGACCTGGTCGCTGCGTATGTTCTCGAGGCCGGTGACGCGCACCTTGATGCGGCAGACCCGGAGGATGGTCCTCCCCCACCACTTTTCGCAGAATTTCGACAGCGTGCCCCCGGGACTGATGAAGATGGACAGGAGCGACAGGGTGCCCCAGAAGGCCGTGTCAACGATGATAAAGACCCAGCATAGTACCGAATAGATATATCGCAAAACAATCATCACGATTTCCTGAATGAATTGACTTGTTGCATAACTATTCCGTGAATCCAGATTTTTGCAACATATTTGATAGATAATCAGGTTGATTTTTTTCGTGTCAATACAATATATTTACTTGTATCGTTTTATTTATGCGTACATGGTTGCAGAAAAAAGGGTTTTTACGGTAATTTTTTCTATTTATCATTGACTGACTATCTTCCCGGTGAGATGTATCGTTATTGTGTCGGCATAAAAAAAATTACGTCGGGCGGCTGATATGAGTTTCGTATTGATTTGTTGCCTTTTGAGGTAAGCCGGTTTTCCAAAAAAACAAGTATTGCAGTTAAAATACTCAAGGCAGGATAAGAGCCGGATTTGTTACATGCACTGAAATATTTCGCGGGACGGGGCGGCCCGGGATTCGCGGTCCCGGCGGTTTGCCTTATGGCCTGTATCTTATCAGCCGGTCTCGATTCGCTTGCGCCTGTTGATGCCGCCGTGATGAACAGGGGCGCAACGCCCGGCGCCGGGATCCCCGGGAAGACTCTTCCCGGCGGGAGTAGCGAGAGGACTATCGTCATTGATGAGCGCCTCACCTCCAGGAACATCGGTCTTTTCGTTGATTATCTCGAAGACCGGGATGGGCGATTCACCATAGGCGATGTATCATCCCCTGCATTCGCCCCGAGGTTCAATAAATCGAAAGAACCGATCCCCAATTTCGGGTTAACCAATTCCGCTTACTGGATCCGCTTTTCCCTGGAGAATCCCCTGAACAGGGCCGTATCCTGTGATCTCATGATCGGTTATCCCCTCCTTGATGATATTAAACTGTATACCCCTGACGGCCGGGGCGGCTTCCAGGTGCGAAAGTCAGGCGATCTGATCCCCTTTACTAAGCGGGAGATCAAGCATGCCGGTTTTGTTTTCCCCCTTAAACAGGAGCCTGGTGCGACCACCCGCTACCTGAGGATCAAGACCATTTCCGCCATGTCAATCCCCATATCGGTGATGTCCCGGGAAGAATTATATCATGCGACAATAACAGATCATGGAATGAACAGCATGTATTACGGAATGCTTATAATCATGCTGGCGTACAACCTGTTTATATTTTTTTCAGTCCGGGGGAAGGACTACCTGTTTTACTCGTTATTTATCACCTGCTTCATCATGACTTCCCTGGCTCTGGACGGGTACGGAGCCCAGTTCCTCTGGCCCGATATGCCGTTCCTTTCCATTACCAGCCTGTATTATTTCCTGGAATGCGTGTTATACATTTTTTTTACCAGGGAATTCCTGAGCACCAGGTCTGTATCTCCGCTCCTGGATAAATGCGCAATAGGTTGTATTGGCCTGGGGACAGCAGGATTCCTGCTGAACCTGTTTGCCATGAGCAGTCTGCCGATGATGCTGTTCTCCATAATCTATACCGGCATTACGATCATTTTAACTTTTTTAATAATCGGAGCAACCCTGCGTCTCAAGATGCGCCAGGCCGTTTACTACGTGGCCTCATGGCCCTTCATTATCGCGGGGGTCATCATATACATACTCAGGGCCACGGCGGTCCTCCCCGTGAATATGGTTACCATGCAATTCTTTAAATATTCCATGCTGATACAGATGCTCATCTTTTCCTTCGGCCTGGCTGACAAGATAAACGTCATGAAGAAGAAGCTTGAGATTCTTAACGCGAACATTGTCCGGGAAATGTCGGACCACATACGCGACAAGGAGGCGCTGAAGAGGAGCGAGGAGCGTTTCCGCGGCGTCATCGAGAGAAACTTCGACGTCATTTTCATGATGGACACGGAAGGCCGCATAACCTACATGTCGCCGTCCATGACGGCCATGTCGGGTTTCAGGGCGGATGAGATGGTGGGGAAATTTTTCAACAGTTACATAGACGATGAAATGGTCGGCCTCGGCATGCTGATATTCGGCGACCTTTTGAAGGGAAAGGAGGTAATCGGGTTCGAGACTTCCTTCAAGAAGAAAGACGGCACCAGGCTCAACGTCGAGATCAACCTCTCGCCCGTCAAGAAAAACGACATCGTTACCGGCGTGCAGGGGATAGCCCGCGACATCTCTGAGCGGAAGATGGCCGAGGAAGCCCTCCTTGAGGAAAAGGAGCGCCTTGCCATCACCCTGCGGTCTATCGGGGAGGGGGTCATTGCCACGGACATCAAGTGGCGCATCCATCTCATGAACAAGTCGGTGGAGGACCTGACGGGATGGCGGCAGGAGGAGGTTCTTGGAAAATTCCTGGCCGAGGTTCTCGTCCTGGTAGACCGGAAAACGGGCGTTGTCAAGGACCTGGCCAGAACCGGGTTGATCCATGATGCCATGGAGGGTTACCGGTCAAGCACCATCCTGGTCAGGCGGGACAGGTCGGAGCGGATCGTTTCCGAGCGCGTCGCGCCCATCTACGACCGTTTAGGTAAAATTACCGGTTATGTCATTGTCGTCAGGGACATCACGGAGGAGGTCAAGTTCCACGGCGAGCTCCTGAAGATCGAAAAACTCGAATCAATAGGGATCCTCGCCGGGGGAATCGCACACGACTTTAACAATATCCTCACCGCGATCATTGGCAACATCAACCTGGCAAAGCTGACCGCGCAGGATAATCCGCGGCTGCTGGAGGTGCTGGATGATGCGGAAAAGGCATCGCTGCGGGCCCAGGAGCTGACCCACCAGTTTCTCACCTTTTCCAGGGGCGGGGCACCCGTCCGCCAGATCGCATCAGTAGAAGAGATCATCAGGGACTCGTCGCGCTTTATCCTGCGCGGCTCCAACGTCCGGTGCAACTACGATTTTCAGGATGGTCTCTGGCCCGTCAACGTGGATGTGGGCCAGTTCAGCCAGGTGGTGCAGAACCTTGTCATTAATGCCGACCAGGCCATGCCGGATGGGGGGGTGCTCACCATCACCACGGAAAACATCATAATGTCCCAGGACTGCGGTCTTCCGGTCAAAGCGGGGCAGTATGTAAGGATCATGGTGGCCGATACCGGGGTCGGGATACCGTTTGAAAACCAGACCAAGATCTTCGACCCATATTTTACGACCAAGGGATCCGGCAGCGGACTCGGCCTCACGAGCACCTATTCCATCATAAAACGTCACGACGGTTATATCTTCGTCGATTCCCAGGCCGGTGCGGGGACGACTTTCTTCATCTATCTTCCTTCCTCCGATGCCGCGGGCGAAGTTGAGGAAAAGCAGAATAGAACTTCACCCACGGGCTCCGGAACGATTCTCTTCATGGACGATGACGAAGCGGTAAATACCACGGCCGCGAAAATATTGAGGCACCTCGGGTATACCGTGGACATCGCCCTTGACGGCGAAATGGCGGTGGACCTGTATGAACATTCGCTGCAGGGTGGCAAGCCGTACGACCTGGTCATACTCGACCTGACCATTCCCGGGGGAATGGGCGGAAAGAAGACCATCGAGAAATTGCTGGCGTTGAACGCCGGCATCAGGGCCATTGTGTCGAGCGGGTACTCCAATGACCAGATCATGGCTAATTACCGCGATTATGGGTTCAGCGGCGTCATAGCCAAGCCGTACCGGATCGATGAGCTCGCGCGGGTGGTGGACCAGGTCATGCATGGCAGGAACAGAAGGTGAACCGGCCTGTTCTGATCTCATCCCCCTGGCTCCCCTTCTTCCGCGGGGAGAAGGGGGATTGTGGAAAAATAATTATCATGAAGCCCTCGCCCCAGGGGAGAGGGCGCGGCGGAGGCGGGGTGAGGTTGCAACCATGAAGATCGTATTCATACACGGGGCCGGCGGCTGCGGAGCCCTCTGGCATTACCAGACGAATCACTTCCGGGACAGCGACGCCGTTACCCTGCCGGGACATCCCGACGGGACGCCGCGGGCATCCGTGGATGAATACCGGGAATGGCTTCATGGATACATAACCGGCAGGGGGTATGGCAGGATTATCCTGGCCGGTCAGAGCATGGGGGGCGCGATAGCCCTATCGTACGTGCTGGCGTATCCCGCTGACGTGGGCGGCCTGGTCCTCGTCGGTTCCGGGGCGCGGCTCCGGGTAAATCCCGGTTTTCTGAAGGCCCTTTCCGATAACATCGATGCCCCGCCCGCGTGGTACCGCGATAGCGTCATGCCCATGTATGACGGCGTTGATCCCCGGGTCCGCGACATGGTTCTCGGGATGATCAGTTCCTGCCCTGTCAGCACGCACCTGAACGATTTTCTCTGCTGTGACCGTTTTGATATAATGGAGAGGATCCCGGAAATCAAGCTCCCGGTCATGGTCATCTGCGGCGACAAGGACATCATGACGCCGGTCAAGTATTCCCGGTACCTTGCCGACCGTATCCCCGGCTCCCGCCTCGTTATAATTCCCGATGCGGGGCATATGGTCTTCCTCCAGAAACCGGGAGAGCTGAACGGGGAGATTGAGGCATTCATTGAGAATCTATATTAGTTTTTTTGTCATATCGAAAAATCAGGATTGTTCCCGTGTAATTCTTGTTTCATCCTCTGCTTCTGCACGAGGTCTCCCAGTGTAATCGTATTGAGATAGTTGACCAGCAGGCCGCTCATCTCCTCCCAGATGTCCCGCGTTACGCATCCCGTGGATCGTCCGCATACATCCCGATTGCCGACGCAGTCAACCAGGCCCAGGTCCCCTTCAAGGGATTCGATTATCTCCAGCAGCCTGATCTCCGGTGCGGGCCTGCCCAGCAGGTAGCCTCCATGGGCCCCCCGGAAGGTGCTCACCAGGCCTTTCGCCTTGAGCGGGATAATGATCTGGCTCAGGTATTTTTCCGATATGTCTTCCGCGCGGGCGATATCCTTGAGGAACACGGGCCCCTCTTTTTCACTGATTCCCAGCGTCAGCATCAGCCGCACGCCGTAGCGCGATCTGGTCGAAAGCCTCATGTCACAGGTCCTTGAAGAGCCAGGTCGAGAGATATCGTTCTCCCGTATCCGGTAAAAGGACGACTACCATCTTCCCGTCGGCTTCCTTGCGCTTCGCTACCGCGAGGGCGGCCCAGAAGGCCGCTCCGCTCGAGATGCCGGCAAGGATCCCTTCCTCCCGTGCAAGGCGCCGGGCCGTCTCCCCGGCGTCAACATGCGATACCGTGATGGTTTCATCGATGATTGTGCGGTTCAATATCATCGGGACAAACCCGGCCCCGATCCCCTGTATCTTGTGGGGACCCGGTTTTCCGCCGGACAGCACCGGCGAATCCGAAGGTTCCACGGCGATTATCCTGACCGTGGGTTTGCGCTTTTTAAGGACTTCACCGACGCCGGTGATGGTGCCCCCGGTGCCGACACCGCTGATGAAAAAATCCACGGCGCCGCCGGTATCGTTCCAGATCTCTTCCGCTGTAGTCACGCGGTGGATCTCGGGGTTTGCGGGATTATTGAACTGCTGCGGCATGAAGCTGTTGGGTGTTGCCTTGACCAGTTCCTCGGCTTTCGCGATGGCGCCCTTCATCCCCAGGGACCCGTCGGTCAGGACCAGTTCCGCCCCGAAGATCTGCAGGAGTTGGCGCCGCTCGACGCTCATGGTATCCGGCATGGTGAGGATGAGGCGGTATCCCCGGGCCGCGCACACGTAGGCGAGGGCGATCCCGGTGTTGCCGCTGGTGGGCTCAATGATCACGGTATCCTTCCTGACCAGTCCCTGCTTCTCGGCGGCATTGATCATGGCCGCGCCGATCCTGCATTTCACGCTGGAGAGAGGGTTGAATGATTCAAGCTTGGCGAGGATGACGGCCCCCTTCGGACCGTTCATCCTGTTGATCCTCACCAGCGGAGTGTCGCCGATGGTCTCGGTTATGTCATTGTATATTCTGCTCATGCGGTTCCTCCTGTCTCACTGTATGCCGTCATGATTGTCACGCCGTGGTTTTCGCGAGGGCCTGGTCGATATCGGCGATGATGTCGTCGATGTGCTCGATGCCTATGGAAAGCCTGATGAAGTCCGGCTTGACCCCGGTGGCCAGCTGTTCCTCCGGCGAGAGCTGCTGATGCGTGGTGCTCGCCGGGTGTATCGCCAGGGTCTTTGCGTCGCCGATGTTCGCCAGGTGCGAAATCAGCCGCAGGGAGTTGATGAATTGCTTCCCGGCGGCGGCCCCTCCCCTGATGCCGAAACCGACAATCGCGCCGGCGCCGCGGGGGAGATATTTTTTAACCCGCCCCTGTTCCGGGCTCGAATCGAGGCCGGGATAGCTCACCCATTCTACGGCCCCGTGCTTCTCCAGGTGCCGCGCCACGGCCAGGGCGTTCTGGGAATGGCGGGGCATCCGCAGGTGGAGCGTTTCCAGTCCCTGCAGGAACATGAAAGAATTGAAGGGCGACAGGGCGGGCCCCAGGTCCCGGAGCAGGGTGACGCGCGCCTTCATGATATAGGCGATATTGCCGACCGGCTTCAGCGCCTCCACAAACTGTATGCCGTGATAGCTCGGCTCCGGGTCGGCGATGAGGGGGAACCTGCCGCCGGTCCATTCAAATTTTCCCGAATCAACAATCACGCCGCCGACGGAAGTGCCGTGGCCGCCGATGAACTTCGTCGCGGAGTATATGATGATATCAACACCGTGATCGAAGGGCCGGAGAAGATAGGGAGATACCGTGTTATCGAGGATAAAGGGTATACCGTTCCCGTGGGCTATCTTCGAAATGCCCTCGAGGTCGGCGACGTCCAGCTTGGGATTGCCGATCGATTCCGCGTAGACCGCCTTGGTCCCGGGTGAAATTGCCTTTTTAAGCGCGTCCAGGTCGTTTGATTTCACGAAGCGCACCTTGATGCCCAGCCTTGGAAGGGTGTAATGGAACAGCGTGTAAGTGCCTCCGTAAAGGTTGTCCATTGATACGATTTCATCCCCGGCCCGGGCAATGTTCAGTATGGAGATGGTTATGGCGGACTGGCCGCTGGCAACAGCCAGTGCGCCGATGCCGCCATCCAGCGCGGCCATGCGTTTTTCGAAGACATCGGTTGTCGGGTTCATGAGCCTTGTGTAGATATTGCCGAACTCCTTGAGGGCAAAGAGATTTGCCGCGTGGTCGGCGTCACTAAACTGGTATGAAGTCGTCTGGTATATGGGAACAGCACGGGCGCCGGTCGAGGGGTCGGGATCCTGCCCGCCGTGAATAACCAGGGATTCAACCTTGAGTTGAGAATCAATTTTGCTCATGATTCGCTCCTTGCTAATTACTAGTAAAAATATAGAATAACTAGTATATCATTTTATTTTTGTCAATAGAATATCATAATACAATATGTATAAAATTTAATTTTTTCAAGCTCAATATTGCTCAAATCTATTTAATATTGCAGGTATTTTACTCTGACCCCCACCCTGGATGTCGATAGTTATCGGTATCCAGTCACCGGATCCTTTTAAGTTACTCTGACCCCGGGAAATGGGTAACATCGCAACATATTATTAAGGACTAATTTTGGTTTAATCTTATAAAAAATTACAAAAAACTTATTGACATATTGTAATACATATTAAATAATCCGTCCATCCGGTTAATAATCTGAACAGTCGGATTATTGAACATCATCCAATAAATATTAGAGTTGTTGTGAAATTATGGTCTCGCGATATGGGGAAGCCCCGCAGGGGCTTACGGAAGGAGCTTCGATCCTTGAATCCCATTATAAAATGCGGTATGCGATAATTCCAGAAAAAAAACTATGAATAAAAAAGTTACCCTGGAACAAATAAGGAAGTCCCAGATCCTGGAGGCTACCTTCAAAAAAATTACTGAGATCGGCATCCAGAACATCACCCTGGATGATATAGCCGAGGAGGCGGGATTATCAAAGGGCGGGATCGCTTATTATTATTCATCAAAGGATTTATTGATCAAGGACGCCTTCAGGGAGTTTTTCAATACCATATTCCTGCGCGGCAAAGCGGTCATGGATCAGTATATCGATCCCCTGGATAAACTGCTTTCATTCACATGGCTTTACAACTGGAGCGATCCCCTGGTGGACATCGGCTATTCGATGCTGTTTGACGCCATGTCCATGGCCGGTCATGACGGGGAATACCGCGCCCTTTTCCACGACTGGTTTGACGGATGGATATCGCTTCTTGGAAGCGCCGTCGAGGAGGGCGTGGCTTCGGGGACATTTACAATTACGGATATAAAGGGCACCGCGCGGGCGATTTCATCGATCTATCAGGGGGTTGCGACGCGGTGGTACCTTGACAGGGATACACATTCAACGGAGTGGGCTGTCAGGTATTCAAAGACGGCCATTATAGCTCTGTTGGGGGAAACAAAAAAATCATAAAACTTAAAGGAGGCGTCTCATGGCTGTTTTTGAGAATACTGACAAGATGTATATCGTACTGGGAGCGTTGTTCAACAAGTTGGTAAAAGATCCTTCTGTCGGGCCGCAGTTTATCGAGGCAAACATCATCATAAAATTTGCCATCGACAATCCAAACGGTGACATTTGGCTTTCACCGAATAACGGGGGCGAGGTGATCTGTGGACCGTCCGGCCTTGCGCCCACCATTGAAATGTCGCTGTCGGGGGATACCTGTCACAAGTTCTGGCTCCAGGAGGTATCCATGCCGGTGGCCCTCGCCAAGGGCCTGATCAAGGCGAAAGGGCCTCTCCCCAAGGTGCTGAAGCTGCTGCCGCTCCTCAAGCCGGCATACGAAGCCTACCCGGCCATCGCGAAGGAGCACGGGCTCGCCATAGCAAATAAAAATTGAGGGGGGTGAGTCATGAGCATAGAGAGAACCATGAAACAGTTCGAACTTGATCGTAAGGAAGCGGTCAAGATCGCGGCCCGGCTCCTCCTCGCGTCGGGGACGACGTCCCCGCGGGTGGGGGGAGTCGGCGAGTGCACCATCCACATCATCGATGACGAATGCGAGATCGAAGACCTGGCGCAAAAGGTTGAGGGGATGGCCGAGGAAAACAAGGCATGGAAGATGTTCAGGCGCGACGCGGCCATGCTCCGTGACGCTGACGCGGTCCTTGTCATAACGTCGCTCCGCTGCCTGACGGACCCGGCGGACATCAACTGCAACATGTGCGGAAAGCTGACCTGTGAGTACTACCGCAAGGCCGAACGTCTTCCCGCCGGTCCGGGCGTGGCCTACACGGGCCCCCTCTGCGTATTCAGGGCGAACAACATGGCCTATGCCATTGACGCCATCATACAGCAGGCACGGACCATGGGTATTGACTACGGCGTATTCTGGTCTGCCGGAGCGGCCGCCATGCGGATGAAAATCGTTCCCCGGGACACCGGGTTCTGCGTTGCCGTGGCGATATCGGTGACCGAGAAGAGCCCCTTCCGTGACATTCCGGTTAAGTATGACGAGATGAACGAACGGACCATGAATGACCGGATCATTCGAAGGCTCTGGCCCCAGTTCCGTTCCATTTACAGTTAAGGAGGATCCTCATGGCTATCAAAGAAATGAAAGATGTACTGCAGACCGGCCTGGACCACGCCGTCGAACTCATGATGGTGGCGGCCCACAACAGTTACCGGTTCGGCAATCGGAACACGATACAATGCGTCAGCGTGGGCATTGAAGAGATGGAGCAGATCGCGGAGTTCGCCTATTCACTGGGGGACATGTCGCCCCTGGCGGCGCGGGACGGCCGTTTTCTTCGTGACCTTATCAAGGAGCCCTGCGCCCTCCTGATACTCGGCGACAGGCGGAAATCCGACCTGAACTTCAACTGCGGGGCCTGCGGATACCATACCTGCGCCGAGCTGAACAAGGCGGAGGAGATGGAATCCCTCACCGCCCGGGGGCCAAGCTGCCAGTTCAAGAACTTAAGTCTGAATATCGCGACTAACGCGGCAGCGTCCCTGGCCTGGCGCCTGGGTCTTCACTGCCGGGTTTTCAGCACCCTGGCCATGGCGGCCTTCGCGCTCCAGATAATACCCAACGTGGATGTGGTGGCCAGCGTCTGCGTGAGCACGGCCAGGGTCGATCCGTTCTTTGACCGGCACAAGTTCTGGACGCAGGAGCACTGGGACGAGACCTTCTCCAGGGAGTTCCCGACCTTTACCCGCGGCTTCATCGGCGCGGTAGAGTAGGAGGCCAACCATGGCAAAAGCTCATCTCAATCCGGTCATAGCCTCGCATCTGGTGGAGATCAAGGCGGAGGAGAATCCGGACACCCAGGTTTATGTCTTCGAGCGCGGGGAGTATGGCGAGGATGTCATAACGTATAAGGATTTGCACGAAAAGGCGAACAGGGTAGCCCGCCTTCTCCTGGACAACGGCATCAAGACCGGTGATACCTTTGCCGTATTCATGCGAAATTATCCCGAGTTTGTCTACGGCCTCATCGCGGGCACGACCATCGGCGCCATCATGGTGCCGATTGACCCGCGATCGCGGGGCGACCGGCTCAGGTACCTGCTGACCAACAGCGGCGCCAAGGCGGTCATCGTTTCGGTTGAGTGCCTGGAACAGCTCGAGGAGGTCGTGAAGGATGTGCCTGAATTGAAGTTTATCACCGTGGCATATCAGCGCGACCTGAACATGCCTGTTTCATCAAAGTATCATGTTCTGAACGAAACTCTTGGGAAAGACACATGGCAGACGGTCGACCAGTTGATAATGGACGTGCGCCAGCCCATGGAAATAATCTACACATCCGGCACCACCGGGGACCCCAAGGGCGTGGCCATCCGTAACAACCGGACGGGGCTTTTCAATATCCTGAACATGATCGTGTGGAAGTATAAGAAGGATGATGTCCTTTATAACGGGCTTTCGCTCACCCACGGCAACGCCCAGGCGGTGACGCTTTTCCCGGCCCTGGCCCTGGGGATCAAGGCCGTGTTCAGCCCGCGTTTCACCAAGAGCCGCATCTGGGACATCTGCCGGAAGTACGGGTGCACCTCCTTCTCGTCTCTCGGGGGGATGCTTGGCGGGATATACAATGAGCCGGAAAAGCCGAACGACGGCGACAACCCGGTCAGGGTGGTAATCAGCGCCGGCACGCCGCTGCCGATATGGGAGCCTTTCGAGAATCGTTACAACGTGAAGATTCTCGAATGGTACGGCTCCGTCGAGGGCGGCTTCGCCTACAAACCGATTGGCCAGGGCCCGGCGGGATCATTTGGAAAGCCGGTTCCGGGCGTAATGGAGTTCAAGGTCGTTGACGATGAAGATAAGGAAGTTGCCGCGGGACAAACCGGCGAGCTCATCTGCCGCATGATGAAGGGCGAAACCAAGGTGGATTATCTGGGCAAGCCGGATGATTCCGAGGAAAAGACGAGGGGCGGATGGCTCCGCAGCGGCGACATGGTGCACAAGGACGCCCAGGGATGGTATTTCTTCGATTTCCGGAAGGGCACCGAGCTCCGCCGCGCCGGCGACTTCATCCAGCCGGAGTACGTGGAGTCGGTCATCGGCAAGCACCCGGAAGTGAGCGAGGTTTGCGTCTTTGGTATACCGGCCGCTTCCGGCGCGCCGGGGGAAAGCGACCTGGTTGCTGCGCTGGAGCCCTTCGATGGGAAGACGATCGACCCGGCGTCGCTGTATCAGCTCTGCAAGAGCGGCCTCGAGAAAAACTTCATCCCATCGTACCTCCTGGTCGTTGGCCATATTCCGAAAACAATATCGGAAAAGGCCATACCGCGCCAGCTGAAAGAGATGTTCGATAAAGGTGAAGGGACGATATTCAAATTTGAAGATTTTAGCTGAACCGGCTATCGATTCACGCCCTCTACCCCGGAAAAGGGCGATTAAAAAGGAAGAAGTTGCAAAGTCCCCATCCGGGGGATTTAGGGGCTACCAAAAGGAGGATGACATGTCCTATACTGAACTGGATCTGAGCCTCACCGAGGACCACGTGGCCCTGAAGGAGGCGGTGCATAAATTCGCGATGGGAGTTCTGCGCCCGGCCGCGATCGAGCTTGACAGGATGACGCCCGAGCAGGTGATTGAAAAAAATTCACTGTACTGGAAGTGCATGAAGCAGATGTACGAGCTCAATTACCACACGGTGCTGATTTCCGACGCCTACGGCGGACTGGGGCTTGATCCCCTTGCCACGCACATCGTCTGGGAGGAGATCTCGTACGGCAGCGTCGGCTTTGCCGTGTCCCTCGGCTGCAGCTGTTTCAACGCCTTTTACGCTTCGATGCTGGCGGATGATTACATGATAGAAAAGTTCATCATCCCGTTCGTAGAGTGCCGCGACGCCAGCGTCATGAGCTGCTGGGGAATCACGGAGCCGGACCACGGCTCTGATATACTGATGTCAGGAACCGATAATTTTCACAACCCGAAGGTAACCCAGCAGGTCAAGGTGACGAAAAAAGGGAGCGATTTCGTCCTTAACGGACAGAAGTCGTCATGGATATCGAACGGACCGGTGGCGAGCAACATCTCGCTTTTTGTCAACCTCGACCCGAAACTGGGAATGGCCGGCGGCGGTATCTGCCTGGTGGACCTGGACCAGCCGGGCATCAGCAGGGGCAAACCGCTGAACAAGATGGGCCAGCGGGAGCTTCCCCAGGGCGAGATATTCTTCGATAATGCCGTGTGCCCGGGGCCGAACATGATAGTAGACCAGGAAAGCTACGAGCTCATGACGGACCTGACCCTGGCGCATGCCAATGCGACGATGGGAGCCTATTTCACCGGCGTGGCCCAGGCCGCTTATGACATGGCGGTCCAGTATTCCACGGAGCGCGTCCAGGGCGGCAAGCGTCTCTGCGAGCACCAGTTCGTGCAGAAGAAGCTTTTCGACATGTTCTGCAAAACGGCAACGGCGCGCTCTTTCTCGCGCGACGCAATGTGCTACAACATGAACACGACGCCGCCCGACGTGAAATACTCGATAGCATCAAAAGTATACTGCACCCAGGCCGCCATGGAAGTGACCAATGACGCCGTGCAGATATTCGGCGGCTATGGGCTGTCGAAAGAGTTCCCCATCGAGAAGCTGTTCCGCGATGCCCGGGCCGGCCTCATCGAGGACGGGTCCAATGATTCCCTCGCGATAACGGCTGGGAACATGATCGTGAAGGAGGCCGTGGCGTAATGGGAAACATATACATCATCGGGTCGGGAATGATCCGTTTCAACAAGTATCCCGATAAGACAGTGAAGGCCATGGCCGAGGAAGCGATCAACCTGGCCCTTGCCGACGCGGGCCTGGGCGGCAAGGATATCCAGGCCGCGTTCTTTTCGAACACCTTCTGGGGCATGTATGACAACCAGCACTCCATCCGGGGCCAGGTGATCTTCCGCGGCATGGGGATCGACAAGATTCCCATGACCAACGTGGAGAATGCCTGTGCCGGCGCCTCCACGGCGCTTCACCTGGCCTATACGGGTATCCGCGCCGGTATATGGGACGTTGCCATCGCGGTCGGTTCGGAGAAGATCACCCATGCCAACAAGGCCATATCCCTCGGAGCCTATGCATCCTGCATGGACGTGGGGAACCTCCAGAAGCATATAGCCATGATCATGGAGGTGGGGAAGACCTTCAAGAACCTGAAAATCCCCGGTCACGACGAATCAAAGCCGGGCGAGGGGCGCAGCATCTTCATGGACGCCTACGCCATGGGTGCGCGGTGGCACATGGACCGCTTCAACTCGACGCAGAAGCAGCTCGCGGTGATCTGCTCCAAGAACCATTTTCACGGGTCGCTGAACCCGCTGTCGCAGTACCAGCAGCTGATGTCGGTGGAAGAGGTGCTGGCGGATAAGGAAGTGGCGTGGCCACTGACGCGGGCCATGTGTGCCCCCGTGGGGGACGGCGCGGCCGCGTGCATCGTGTGTTCCGAATCGTTCCTTAAAAAAATGAAGAACGCGCGGCCGGTGAAGGTCATCGCGTCGGTGTGCGGGCAGGGGAGCGAACGGGAACTCGACGGCGAGGATATCGGCGAGCGCCTTTCGAAGCAGGCCTACAACATGGCCGGCGTGGGCCCGAAGGACATCAGCATGGCGGAACTCCATGACGCGACCTCGTGGGGAGAGCTGCACCAGTCTGAAGTGATGGGCTTCTGTCCCGTCGGGGAAGGCGGTCCCTACGCCGAAACAGGGGCTACGCGCCTCGGCGGAGAGCGGCCCATTAATACGAGCGGCGGCCTCGAGTGCCGGGGGCACCCAATCGGCGCTTCGGGACTCGCCCAGATTCACGAGCTGGTGCTGCAGCTCCGCGGCGACGCGGGGAAGCGGCAGGTGGAGAAGGCGCGCATCGGTCTCGCGGAGAACGGCGGCGGCAACATCGGCGTGGAAGAGGCCGCGATGTGCGTACACATACTGGAAAAGGTGTGACCCCCCCGACCCCCATAGGGGGCGCGTGTGGAAATTAATGCTCTGTTTAAATAATGAGCAATGTGCCTATAAAGGATTCGCAAGTAAGTTGAAGCATAAATTTTATTTCACATGCCCCCTCACGGGGACAGAGGTGTCTATGATTAAAAAGCCTATTTCAATATGACAATTAAGCGTCGGAAAAAAGAGCTGAGCGGCCGAGGACTGTCTGAGTTTTCATCTTATGGCCTGTAACGCAGGCCGTGAAGCTTTTTCCCGACGCGTGGCAACTTATTGGGATAGACTCAAAGAGGAGTCATGAAAAAATACAACCTGAAAGACAAGTATGTTCTCATTACGGGAGCGTCCTCCGGCATCGGAAAGGAGCTGGCCCGATGTTTCGCTGAAGCCGGGGCCAATTCCGTGCTTCATTCGATTCCGAAAGAGCGCAAAAAATTGATTGAGTGGGGACGTGAACTGGAAAAACGATACCCGGTCCGGGTCTGGTGCATGACCGAGGACTTTACCGATGACAAGGGACCCGTCAATCTCTACCGGAAAGTAATGAAGGCCGTGCCGCGTATCGACGTGCTTGTCAATAACGCGGGGATGATGGTATATGGGAATGTGCACGAAACTCCACTGGAGAGCCAAGCGGACCTTGTGAGGGTGAACATTCACGGGTACCTTTCCCTGATGCGGCTCTTTATCCCGGACATGGTCAGGCGCGGCGACGGCAGGGTCCTTAATATCAGTTCCGTGTCCGCCTTCCAGCCCTGTCCGCACCACGCGGTCTACGGCGCGTCAAAATCCTTCATCCAGAGCCTGTCGGAGGCGGTCAGCCGGGAATTGAGGGGTACCGGCGTTCTGGTGACGGCTTTCTGCCCCTCCTATACCAATACGCCGCTTCTCAAGGTAAAGGGTTTTCCCGAGAAAGTATGGTGGTACAGGATCAGCGGCCTCGGCAACCCGGCGGATGTCGCCCGTAAAGGAATGGAAGCCCTGGTGAAAGGCAAAACGGTGGCGGTGCCGGGATTCATGAGTAAATTTGTTCACCTTTTCATAAACCGGGTCATACCGCGGCGCCTTGTGGATGCCATGTCTGACTTCGTTCTGCGGAGCGCGGATTAATAAGGACAGGCCGGCGCAAGCCCCGGTTGCCTTGACCCGGCCGGTGCATCATCGTTCTTATAGTTCAGCAATTTCACGGAGGGCACAGTATCATGAAACGAATTCTCATCACCGGCGCTTCCGGCTATATCGGCATGAAATTGATGCGTTATCTTTCCGATAAAAAAGCGGTCGAGTCGCTGGTCGGATTGGATGTGAAGGAGCCTGGTTTTTCCGGGAAGAAGTTTTCTTTTTATAACAGGGATGTCCGCCAGCCTCTGGACGATCTCATCAAGAAGCATTCAATCGATACCGTCATCCATGCCGCCTTTATCCTGCCGCCGCTGCACGATGTTAAACTGATGGAGGATATCAACATCAACGGGACTCGATCGGTCCTGGATTCATGCGTCCGGGGAGGAGTGAAACAGGTTATTTACACCAGTTCCGCCACGGCCTACGGGTTTCACGCGGATAATGACCGGCCCCTCACTGAGCAGAGTCCGCTGCGGGGCAATGATGATATTACGTACAGCAAATCAAAAAGAATTATCGAGAATATTTTCAGGGAATACATTGAGCAAAATCCTTCTGTCAGTTTCACCATTCTCCGGCCCTGTTTCGTAGTCGGTCCGGGATTCGATAATCCCCTGGCACGGTTTTTACAGTTGAAAATTATTCCTGTTCCGCTGAAAACAGAACCGATGCAATTCATCCATGAGGATGACCTTGTTGATATCATGTGGCTGCTCGTGCAGAGGGGGAAAGGGGGGATTTATAATACGGTCGGTGACGGTTTCATGACGATATCAGAGATGGCTTCAGTCCTTGGAAATATTACGCTTCCCCTGCCGTATCCTGTCGTATATGTCATGAACAGCATCGCCTGGCTGCTCCGCATGAAGTTTATCAGCGAATTCCCGAGCCCTTATTTAAAAATGATACGATACAGCTGGGTCGCATCCGGCGAGAAAATAATGCGCGAAACCGGTTGTTCCTGCCGCTATGACACAAGGCAGGCCTTCGCTGATTTTGCGCGGCACCTGGCATCACGGAAGAATTAACCTGTCAAGGGTCACCTCCCGGCACCCTGCTTCCAGGCCGCCATGATTTTTAAATATCCTTTTTTATCGTTTATTCCATGGAAGCCAGGGGTATATCCTCATTCCTCAAGGCCGGCTTTTTGCCAGGATTCACGGTGGGCAAATTCATAATAATGCCAGTACTGGACAAGAATAGAAATGGCGCGGGACAGCAGGCGCGGATTGATCCGCCAGGAAGCCTTGATGACATCCCGGAACATGGTCCTGACCGGCGGCGGTACGCGGAATAAAAAATGCCGGAGTATTTTCATGAACAGGAAAATCCGGTACAGGTTCTTTTTTTTCGTGGAATAGAGTTCGGTAAAATACGTAACATTCTCAAGCCAGCCTATCAGGCGGCGCTTGAAGTTCTCGGGCTCGTATATCTGTATAAAAAGATTTTTATGCCCTGAATATAGTTCTTTAAGGGTCATCTGCTTGGGATGGATATTGGTCGTGAGGTGCCAGAATCCCCTGAAGTCCTCGACGAGGCGGCCTTCCTGCTTCATTCTTTCATACAGCGGTGTATTCTTGGGAGCGTTGAGGACGCTTATCGAGGCGATCGGGCTTGACGTGGCCTCAAGGAAATCCTCGATTTCATGGAATACTGATGATGTGTCATGATCGAATCCGACGATCATGCCGATAAAGGGCACAATGCCATAGCTTGATATGCGGGGTATCACATCGAATGGATTGTATCGGACCATCTGTCCCTTGTTCACCTCGACGAGGCATTCTTCCCGGATTGTTTCAAGGCCGAGAAAGATTACGCTGAAACGGGCGTCTGCGAGGAGTTTTAAAATTTCGTCATCGGCGCCGATCTTCACCGTTGCCTGCGTGCTGAACGAGAGCGGCCTGTCAAGGGTCCTGTTCCACCTGATGATTTCCCTGAGGAGTTCCACGGTAAACGGTCTATTTACAAAGAAATTATCGTCTGAAAAAAAGATGGTTTCGGCACCGCAGGCCTGGGCGTTTTTGACCTCGCGCATGATCTGGCCGATGGTTTTAACCCGGTACTTTCGTCCCACGACCCTCACGACATCGCAGAAGTCGCAATTATTGGGACAGCCCCTGCTGGTCTGCACTGAAAAGTACACGTAATCCCTCCCTCTGATATACGAGAGGTCGGGTGCCGGACTGTCTTTCATTTCTATAAACGTTTCCTGCCGGTAAACAGGCCGTGCCGATCCGCCGGTCCATTCGTGAAGAAACTGCGGCCAGGTATATTCCGCTTCACCGATAAAGAGATAATCCGCGATCTCCCTGACCGCGCCTGAATCTATAGTGGCATAAATGCCGCCCACCGCGACCGGAATGCCGCGTTTACGGAATCTGTCGCTGAT
>CAZZHU010000051.1:0-24826 GCA_964654045.1 uncultured Leptospirales bacterium | reverse complement strand
GTCGTCCGTTTCAGGTGTTCCTCAATCGATTCCCCCGGCTCCGCTATTGAAGAGGGCTCCGGCGCCTTCTTCTTGGGGATGCGGTCGAGCATCTCCTTCAGGGCCCGCGCCTCGGCCATCTGCCCCTGCGTGTCGAATTTAGCCGCAGCGAGGGAAGGCTCCTTTTCCGCTTCGGGAATGCTGGCAGCGGCCATGTCCCTGACCGACTTGCTCAGGTTCTTGAATTCCCGGCGGAGGTCCGCGAGCTCCTCGGTGCCAGCCGCGCCGGAAATGGCCGAACCGCCGCCGGCTCCACCAGCCGCGCCGGCAATGCCCGAACCGCCGCCGCCTCCCGCTGCTCCGGCCGCGCCACCCGCAAGATTCCGGTCCGCGTCAATCCTGTCCAGCCGATCGCTCAGGCCGGACAGCGCGTCGACGAGCTGTGACTGCGCGGGGGCGGCCTCGCCTCCGGAAGCGCCCTTCATCCTGTTCAGCTCGTCCCGCATGTCGCCCAGCTCGCTCCTGAGCCTGTCCGTCGCGTTCTTGACGATGGACTCCATGTCCGCGTTCCTGTTCGGGTCGAGTATGCCTATGTGGATGGTTTCCGGGATCGAATCGATCTTTATCGCGTTGGAGGGCATGCCTCCCAGCTTGATCTTGAGCTCGCTCCCGCCGCCGAGGGCGCCTCCCTCGCCGGAGATGCCGCGCTTCGCCTGTTCCTCCTTCCGCTTCGCTTCCTCTTCTTTTTTCTTTTTGAACTGTTTCAGGTATTCAATGTTGGCGTCGATCTTGGACTTGGTGTCCATGTCCTGTATGCGGGATTTCACGCCTTCGAAGAGCGATATGGCCGTCGCGTAATCGCCCTTGCCGGCGTATATCTCCGAGTTGATAAGCGTCCTACGGTATATCCTGAAACGGGACATCTCCGGTATGATTTCGTCGGCGGAGTAGGGGAGCTTGAACGGGGCAACCGGTTCTTCATCAGGCGCTTCGGCTTCTCCGGCCGCGGCATCGGATTTTCTCCTCCGCTGCTGGGGCGGGCTTTCCGGGAATTCCTTCTCGATCTCCTTGTCGCTGGCCCTTCTCCTGAAGGTCTTGTCCTCCTCGGTGGCGGCGCCTCCTTCTTTATGGCCCATGACGTCGCTTTTCCCGCCCAGGAGCGCCCAGATCAGGATGAGGATTATTACCAGGAGTATGATGATTAAAATTATGTTCATGCCGTCAGTCTTGTATTGGTCTACCAGTAAAGTATATAATTATATGTATTTTGTAAATATAAAAATAGACTTGTTTCGAAACCAGCGTCTCGCCTCCGCAGAGGACCCCTGCGGGGGCTTTTCAAGGGGCTTCGCCCCCTGGACCCCTTTAGTTATCCAGGAATTGCCGCAAGTCTGATATATTTTCGCGGCGTAAACTATTCTGAAAACCTGGCATAGTGATGGCACCCGATCCCTATACTATGTATGCCGCTCTATCTATATTTTCGACAAAATGATTTGACTTTGATTGACAAAATGCTATATTTATTAAAAAAAGGTGGACATTATCGGCCTGCAACTTTTATAAGTTCGAAACATCAAATACAATATGAGGATGATGATATGGCACAGGAAAAAATAAACAAGGATATGACCTTCGGCGAACTGCTCCGCCAGTTTCCCAAGGCCGCCCCGATACTCACCGGATACGGGATGCATTGCATTGGCTGCCACATCGCCGTGACGGAAACCATCGAGCAGGGCGCCCGGGCCCACGGCATGGATGACGGTACGATCCAGAAGATGATGCAGGACCTGAACCTGAAGGCCGCGAACTAGCGCCGTCAAAGAACCCCCGGTTTACTCCCGGGGGTTTTTTATGTCTTCAGATTGTATTCCTCGCGGCATTTCCCTGGTGCCCCCTCGGGGGGACAGGGGGATCATACAAGATCGTCCGGGATCATTCCGACATCAGGACCACGGTTGACATCTTCTTAACTGAATAACGATTTCCCTGCAGATATGGCTCCCTGCCCGTCTCGAATATGTCCTTCGGCGACTCGCTGGAGGTATCGAGGACAACCTTCCACGCGCCGCCGGAGGGTGAGGGGGGTATCTCGAACCTGCGGTTTATCCTCCCGCTGTTGAAAATGATGTACAGGTCGTTATCGGGTTTTCCGTCGGCCGGTTCGGCGTATTCCCCGCAGATCAGCAGGGCGATGGAGCGGCTGTCCGGCTCCCAGTCCGGCTCGTTGACGCGGGTCCCGTGCCAGGAAATGTCCGGGTGCGCCTTCCCGTCATGGGCCGCGCCGGTGAAGAAGCTCCCTTTCCGGAGCACCGGGTGCTCCTTCCTGAAGCGTATCATTTCCCTGGTGAACCGGAAGAGGTCCATGTTGTCGTCCATCAGCCGCCAGTCCACCCAGGAGATCCCGTTGTCCTGGCAGTAGGCGTTGTTGTTCCCCTTCTGGGTCCTCCTGAATTCGTCGCCGCCCAGCAGCATCGGTATCCCCTGGGAGAGGAGGAGTGTGGCGATGAAGTTGCGGATCTGCCGCTTCCGCATCCTGGTTATGAGAGGGGTGCCGTCGGGGCCCTCGATGCCCAGGCTGCAGCTCAGGTTGTGGTCCTCCCCGTCGGCGTTGTCCTCGCCGTTTTCTATGTTCCGCTTTTTCCGGTAGCTCACCAGGTCGTTCAGGGTGAACCCGTCATGGCAGGTGACGAAGTTGATGCTCTGCAGCGGGCCTTTCCCCGACCCGCCGTACAGGTCGGAGCTGCCGGTGACGCGGGTCGCGAAATAGCCCACGCTGTTCTTGTCGCCGCGCCAGAACCTCCTGATGTCGTCGCGGTACTTGCCGTTCCACTCCGCCCACCTCCCGGGGAACTCGCCCACCTGGTAGGCCCCGGCGGCGTCCCACGCCTCGGCGATGATCTTGGTGTTCCGCAGTATCGGGTCTTCGTGGATGACCTCTATCAGCGGGGGGTTGCTCATGATGCTGCCGTTCTGGTCGCGCCCCAGGATCGACGCGAGGTCGAAGCGGAAGCCGTCGATGTTCATGTCGATGACCCAGTAGCGGAGCACTTCGAGGATGAATTCCCGCACCAGGGGGTGGTTGCAGTTGAAGGTGTTGCCGCAGCCGGAGAAATTGGTGTAGTAGCGCCGGTCGTCCTTTAAAATGTAATAAATGGAATTGTCGATGCCCCGGAACGAGATGGTCGGCCCGGTCTCGTCGCCCTCCGCGGTGTGGTTGAACACGACGTCGAGGATCACCTCTATCCCGGCTTCATGGAAGGCATGGACCATCTCCCTGAACTCCGCCACCTGCTCCCCCATGCTGCCCGACGAGGAATAGGAGCCCTTGGGCGCGAAAAAGGCGATGGTGTTGTAGCCCCAAAAATTCTTCAGCCGCTGGCCGGTGACCGGGTTGACGTTGGTGTTGTCATCCTCGTCGAATTCCTGCACCGGCATGAGCTCGACGGCGTTGATGCCCAGCTCTTTCAGGTAGGGGATTTTTTCAGTGAGCCCCCGGTAGGTGCCGCCGCGGACCGCGCCGGACGATTCGTGACAGGTGAAGCCTTTCACGTGAAGCTCATATATTATGTAATCCCGTTCCGGTATCCGGAGCGGGATGCCGTGCAGTATCTGCGGACGGTCAAGGACGATGCAGCGCGGCATGTAGGGGATGCTGTCGGTCGTGGAAAAGGAAAGGTCCAGTTCGGGAGAACCGGCGTCGTATCCCTGCGCCCTGGTCAGGTCCCACCGGCGTGTTCCCGAAATGGCCCGGGCGCACGGGTCTATGAGGAGCTTGTTCCTGTTGAAGCGGTGGCCCCGTTCCGGGTCATAGGGACCGTCTATTAGATATCCGTACAGCTGCTGCTCCGGAAGGCCTTCCACGAGGATGTGCCATATGTCGCCGGTGCGGTGCAGGTCGGGGTCCAGGGGGACCTCGATGTAGGGCGAATCCGCCTCATCCGAATCGAACAGTATGAGGGTCACCGATGAGCAGTGCCTGCTGAATATCGAAAACTGGATGCCGTCCCTGGTGAGGTGGGCCCCCAGCGGAAGGGGGGATCCGGGCATCGTTTTCAGGTTCCGCATGGCGCGCCCTCCGATTTATTTCACCTCGGCCGACACGATCAGTTTGACGGTATTCTGCGCGGGGTCATTGGTGTATACCATGATCGACTTGGTGATTTTCCCGGAATGGAACCCGGTCTTGAGCGTTACTTCTATCTCTCCGCTGCCTCCGGCAGGGATGTCCTTCTTTGAAAGAAGGACGCCGGTGCAGCCTCAACCGGCCGTTATTTTATCGACCAGGAGCGTCCCGTCCCCGGCGTTGGCAAACTTGAAAACATGCTTTAATTCAATGTTCTGTTCCTGCTTTCCGAAATCATGGGCTATTTTCTCAAACTGTATTTTCGGCTTTCCGTTGCAGTACAGCACTGCCGGCAGCAATAGTAACAGCAGAAATTTCTTCATACGATAAGGCCTCCTTACTGTGCATGATTAGAATGGCCGCTGATTTTTAAATGGCAAGCATTTTTTTTGACTTTCACGTTCTCCTTCTAAGACCTCACCCGCGCTCTGCGCGCCCTCTGCGTATACCCTCACCCCGCCTCTGGCGCGCCCTCTCCCACGGGGAGAGGGCTACGAGTCATAAGCTTTTCTCCCTCCTCTCCATTTGATGGAGAGGGGGTTAGGGGGTGAGGAAAAATGGCGGAGAGGGGGCAGGGGGGTGAGGGGATGCATTCACAGATGATTTTTTTGATTTTTTCATAAAAAAGTACTAAATATTTTCACGTCTCTTCCGACCTTATTAATGATTATTATTGATACACTCCTATCATAAATTTACCAGGTTGAAGGCTTTTGCAGCTCGCACTCCTGCAAAAGCCTTTTTTATTTTCAAAATACCCCGACTTGACTAACACAACGATTTTGTTTAATTAATTTTTATCCCTCTTTTTACGATAATATACATGATATTTAAAATATTGCGAGATTCACTTCTCGCGCTCAGGGAAGCCCCGCGTGGGGCCACTTAAGGGGCTGCGCCCCTTGAACCCCTGAAAATTTTGATTTATTTAAAATGTAGATTCAAATAAAAGGATGGGGCTTCTCTCATGTGTTCAATTGGAGTCCTTGAAAGAACAGGCAGCATGATATTCGTAATAAATGAACAAAACCCCCAGAAACGGCTTATCAATAAGGCTGTTGAAGTTCTGCGGCAGGGCGGCGTTATCGTGTACCCCACGGACACGGTATACGCCTACGGGTGCGATATCACCGATAAAAGGGCCATCGAGAAGATCTACTGGATCAAGCATATCGGCCGCAACAAGCCCCTCAGCTTTATCTTCAGCGACATATCGGAAATAAGCGAGTACGCGCGCAACATCTCCGACAGGGCGTTCAAGATAATGAAGAAGGCCTTTCCCGGGCCCTATACGCTTATTTTCAACGCCACCAAGCTGGTGCCGAAAGTCGCCATCACCAACCAGAAGACCATCGGGGTCAGGATCCCGGATAACAATATCGCCATGGAGCTCGTCCGCACCCTGGGGCGGCCGATAATGTCCGCCAGCGTCAGCACGTCAACGGGAGAATATATCGTCGAGCCCAAAGACCTTGAAAAGATATACCGGAAAGAGGTGGACCTTGTCATTGACGCCGGTCCGAAGGTATCCGAGGTTTCGACCGTTATCGATCTGACCGATGGAGATCCCGTCGTCATACGGGAAGGGAAGGGGGAAATATTTTTTTAGATAGACATCTTGCAGGGCCAATTAATTATAGTCACGGAAATGAGCCAGGGGGTTGTCTGATTGATACCCCCAACACGCGTTCTCAGGATGAGATTGATGCCAGCGCAGGCACGGGATGTGCCGAATGCGTTGGCCCCGGATGGGGACTAAAAATAGAATTGAGTTCGAAAGTCCCCCTCCGGGGGATGTAGGGGGCTTTATAAGGCCACCGATTATTTATAAGAGGTATTATTATGGAAGGATTGAGGGATTTTTTAAAGGTTGTAATAGCTATCGGCATATTCCTTGGACTGGGAGCGATCGTCTCGTTCATATATTATAACATCAGGAAGCGGGACCTCTTCGGAGGATATATCGGCGGCCTGGTGGTCGGCTTCATCGGCGCCATAATCGGCGGCTATATCCTTGATTACCTGTTTTACAATATTGCCGTGACCATCCTCGAGTTCCTTTCACGCGGGATCGGCGTGAATGTCATCGCCGGATTTATCGGCGCCTATGCCGCCCTGTACATCATGAACCGGCTGAACCACAACCGGGAACGCAAGAAATACTAATCCAGCGTACAATCCTCACCCCGCCTCCGGCGCGCCCTCTCCATCAAATGGAGAGGGCTCCGTTGTTATTTAGTAATCTGACAGTGTTGTGATACATGCCCTCTTCGGGGGACAGGAAGGGAATAAAAAGAGGGCTGACATTCAATGTCAGCCCTCTTCGCGTTATTGCGATCGGATCCTGCGCGTCTCGTAAGGCTTACACGCTCTTCTGCTGCAGCTTCCTTCTCCGGATGTTGATGATAACAACCGCGGCTACCATGATACCGAGGAGGGCGCCGATGGCGGCAATGCTGGTCACGCGTCTGTTCTTTATGAGGTACGCGGTCAGCGCCGAGCCGTCCGGCACCGGGAAGGTGAAGGCGGCGTCAGGATTGAGATACCAGTCCATGGATTCCCTGCCTTCTGACTCGTACCATTTCTGGAAGGTGGGATAGGCGTCGAAAATCTTCTCGTTTTCATACGGCCAGTTCCATTCTTCCGGCACCAGTACCGCCCAGGGGAACTTGTCGATATCGAGCTTTTTGCCTACGAATTTAGTGGTCACGAAGGGGAGGTGCACCTGGTTGTTCTTGTCGCTGTTCGCCATGATGTACGGGTCATACGGCATCGGGGCGATTTCGTTTCTGGCAACCGGGTTTTCGAACACGATATCGAGAGAATGGACCGGCGCATCCACGTAGGTTTCGTTTTTCTTGCAGTTCCACTTGTTGCCCAGGTCCTTCTTGGGATCGCTGATGAGGAGATAGTCCTTGCCGAGAACATTGATGTAGAACTTGTTCTTGTAACCGGCGCCGGCGGCAAGCACCTTGCTCCTGATGTTGATCTTGCTGATCTTGTTCTCGGGGTTGATGTACTCCATGATGCCGAATTTCACGACCAGGTCGTTGAAGTCCGCGTCGCCCTTGTTCGGGTACAGGTCTTCAAAAGCGATGGTATACTCGTTGCTGACAGCCGCAATGAGCTTCGGATCTTCGGGAAACTGGTCAGTGTCGTCGGCCACGCCGTCCTTGTCGGTGTCTACCGCTGCCGCCTCTGTCTTTTTCTTTTCAAGATAGATGGTGCGCGAAATCACGGCGAGGTCCTGGACATTGTCGACCTTGACCGTCTTGGCAACATAGTCCGGGTGCTCGATGACGATTTCCAGGGCGGAGCAGGTCTGGTTCACCGTTGAGTTGAATGCGGCCTTGCCGGCGCTATCGGTGACCGACGCGGAAACGGCCTGGCCTTCGGTGGATACGTTGATGCTCGCCTTCGCTACCGCGGTGCCGGCGTCTGCCATGATGGTAAGGTCGAAGTCGATGTTCTTTACCGTGGCATACTGGAATTCGGATGTTGAAGAAGTGTCCTTGTTCTCATCAGCCGGGGTTTCAACAGCGGCGCCCTGCTGGTCCGTGGCAGCCGGGGTGGTCTCGGCTGTCGTGGCGGTCCCGGTATCTACCGCGGATTCGACAGCCGTGCTTCCCGTCTCGGTCACGGTAGTGGATTCAACGCCGGATGAATCAAGTCCGAAGAGAGGAAAAGCCTTCTTTTTTGAATCATCGCAGGCTATTGTGGTCAGCGATATGGCCACAACAGCGAGTACAAATAGTTTTTTCATCTGAAGCCTCCCAATTGAACTAATTTTCTTTGTTTGATTTATAGATTCATAATAATTAATGTCTCCATAATTGTCAAGTAAAAAACCCATCCACATGGGCTTTTTATATCTTTCCAATAAAAATTTTTGCATAAAAATATCCATAATAAATTTAATGTATAGTAATTGTTACATTATTTAAGCTATTTTTTTACTATATTATGCAAAAATTAAAAATTATATATTTTTTTATATTTTTATGAAAAATTAAAAATTCAAGCTTAGTAACATATCAAACAACAATTGATTTAATAATATCACCGGAAATATTCCGGATATAACATTGAATATCATCAATATTTTTGAAGGGCCTGTTAAGAATAATTTCAGAAGCCCCTTTCTTTCCTATTCCCGGAATAAGTTCGAGGGCCTTCTGGGGCAGCGTGTTGATGTTGATGGGGGATGGAAGCGCTATGAGGGACCGCTCCCGGTGGGCGATTATGACCGCGTCCTGAAAGCTCATCAGCGGGAGGACCATGGGAAATTTAAGGGTTATAGAATAGCTGGCGATCTGTTTTCCATAGGAATATCCCGACCGCGTCTCCAGGATCTGGCTCCCCCGTATGATGGTCCCCGGAGGATAAATCCTGGCCAGCATGGGATGCTCGATTTCAGCGCGTATCCTGTCCCGGTAATAGGTGAAGCGGTTTTCAACGCTTTTACCCGGTGTGGTTTTTGTCATGTACGCCGGCGTCCCGGGAAAGGGGAGGAACTGGCGGATGTTTATCCTCTTGATGAGGAGTCCCCGCTCCAGCATGCCGGAGAGATACCGGAAATTCGTTTCGAAGGTTTCCATGGTCTCCCCATCCAGGCCGTGGATCAGGTTCACCCCGGGGAGAAGGACCGGAATTGAATCAATCCTTGCACCGCCGACACTGTTGATGATCTCGATGGCGAGTTCCGCCTCTTCCGCGGAAACCTTCAGGTTGTTCCTGCGTACGACCTCTTCGTCAAAGGATTCGACCCCCAGGGCCAAAGTGTCCCCCGGCGTTATGGTATCAACCAGGTCTTCCAGTATGCGTGCCGACTCGCCGGGGAAATTCGCGATGGTCCCGGGGTTGGCGTTGTCTATGTTCAGGACCGTGATAAGCCCCCGTTCCTTTCTTATTCGCAGCTCTGACAGGAGTTCCCGTATCGGCTCCACGGCGGGCTTCGGGAATCCCCTGGTGAAGGCGGTGCAGTCCGACTGGTACTGTAAAATGTCAGCCTGGCGGCCAAGCCTGAACCGGGACACGCCGGCGGTTATGAGCGCGTCGATCTCCGCGATGATGTCTTCCGCCCCGCGGAACTCAACGGGCCCGAAGAGACCTTCCGAGCAGAAGGAGCAGTGGATTTCGCGGGGACAGCCCCGGGATGTCTCGATTTCGCAGATAATGTCGGGATAGCGCGGGTGGCGCCTGACCACCGCAGCGCCCCGCACCGACCAGCGGGCGATTTCTCCGGCGGAACGGCGTCCATCGCCGTCCTCTCCGCGCGCGTAATGGTACGCGTATTTCTCTATGTCGTTATGGATGAGTATGACATTGCCGCCGCCGGGCAGGACATGGCTTATGAGGCCGCCGACGGCGAACCGCTGCCCCGGGTTGCGTTCGGCGACACGGCGTATCTCGGCGGCCGAGCCGATCCTGCTTCCCAGGTACCGCCCCGGCACCACGGCTCCGCCGATGAGAAACACCATGCTGTACGTCCTGTCCAGGCGGTAATCGGAATTTCGCAGCGTGTCAATGGCGAGATAGTCGATATGCGCTTCATCAACTCCGGCGTCGGCCAGCGCCCCGCAGATATACCGCGGGTAGGGCGAAACAAAGGGGGGTACGCCGAAACACGCCGGCTCGTCGACATAGCAGTCAAGGATGCAGCAGTTCAGCATAATGCCGCCACGATCTCTTCTATGTCCCGGGTGAGAAAGCCCTGTATCTTGCGCTCCACGTGGATCACGAAGCTTTTGTTCTCCATGATCAGGGTCCTGATGCGCTCGTTTATCCCGTACCGCTGGACCAGGTCGTCAATGCGGTCGTCAATCGACACGATCCGGTCGTGCATGACCCGCTTGTCGGCGTAGAAGACGACCTCCCGCGCTTCGAGGTCGCCGTCGGGCCTGAAGCCCTCGAAGACCACGTGGGAATCGACGATCTCCGCGATGGCGTCGTAGCCCATCTCCCGCATGATCTGGCCGCCGATCAGGTCATGCCGCATCTCCTTCGTCTCGATGGTCCTGGTCTTGGCGATATCGTGGAGGAGCGCCGCTGCCTGCACCAGGCTTGCCTGGACAAGGCCGGGCTCCCTGAGGTTGGCCACCAGGGCCATGGCGACGTTCATCACCTGTTCGGAATGCTTTATGATGTTATCGCGCATGTTGTGCTGCCTGATTATCTCGTAGCATTCATCTATGGTCGGTACCGGCACTCTCGTGTTCATTGGTTGTTAAGAACCCCCCGTCCCCCGGAGGGGGAGTGAATTAGAATACTTTTCATTATTTCAATAATCTCAATGCTAAAATGAACTGATATTGTCACACGTATTATACATAAATCATTTGGGAAACACAACAGCAAGTACTTTTAACACCCCCTCCTTTGGATGTGTGTTTTTATTGCTGGTGAGTACATTATAAATGTTAACAGAATATCTGCAAATATAATTTTCTAGAGTTTGAATAGTTCTATCAGTTTATAACCGAAGCCCTCTCCTTACGAAGGAGAGGGCGCGCAGCGCGCGGGTGAGGCCGTAACGGGGCCGGGGGTGAGGAATCGTTCCCTATGTCTGTGGAGTTGGACAGGGGGGTGTTAACGGACATATCGTCAGCTGGTCCCCAATGGTTATCCCGTATTTCTCGGCTATGGACCTGGTGCAGAGGGCCAGCTCGATGAAACCGGAGCTTCCCCTGATAATGCCGCTCTGGCCTCTGAACAGGTCGCCGTAGCTGCGGATGCATATGGACTTGAACCGATATCGTCCCGATGTCACCGAATATACCGAACACGTTTCAAAGTCAATAGTATTTACGGGAAGAGACGTTATGGCGTTCCCGAATTTGTCGATGTGGATGATCCCGCATTTCATTTCATCCGGTGAAGACGAGTACAGGGGGAAGGACGCCGTGACGATGGAATCGGCCGGTTTGCCGTATTGTTCCGGGGGCTGCCCCGATGAAAGCCCGGCGGCGACGGGGGCGAAGACGTCCCTGCCGTGGAAGGTGCAGGAGGCGTTTCTGAATCGAGTCATGTCGATATGGTATACCTTCATGGCGTCGTTCATCACGGCGGATATGATCCCGTTGTCGGGCATTACGAAGTGGCGGTTGCCGTCTGTCGCGATGAGGCCTTTCCGGTCGGTGCCCACGCCCGGATCAACGATGACGCAGAAAACGGTTCCCGGGGGGAAGTGCCGGTACGACGAGTAGAGGATGAACTGCGCGTTGAGTATCGAATAGGATTGCACGGAATGGCTTATGTCAATGATGTCGACACCGGGGCTAAGGCTTTTCAGCACGCCTTTGACGACGCCGACGAAGTGATCGGTATAACCGAAATCCGTAATAAGGGCGATCATGCGGACCTTTTTCAAATAATATTTTCCGGTTTTCCTGGTTCCCGGTCAATCATTTTACTGATATATTATTAAACTGACACATAAAAAAAAGTTGAAAAATACGAATAATATTTATATGGTAATGTCTAGATGATCGAAAGATATATCGGTATCCGGAGCTTCATCAGGTTGCCGGCGGACTGATTGTCCCGGGTTAACCTGCCGCGCGGGATATAAACCGGGAGGCAGCCGCCGCCGGAAACTGAATGTTCCCGGATACAAGATAAAATAAATTTATGGAGAATTCAATGAAAAAACTAGCCCTTCTTTTTGTCATTGTCTTTGCGGTATCGGCATATGCGCAGGATAAGCCGGCGGAAAAGTTTGCCAGGTCCAGCCAGATACAGGTGACCCTCACAAGCGTATCCCTGGAGAAGTACGGCCCCATGAAAGAAGACAAGACATTCAAGGCCGGGGAGACCGTGTTCATCAACCTTGAAATGAAAGGGCTTGAGGCCAATGACCAGGGCCAGGTGGTTGTCCAGGCGGACATCAGCGTCCCGCAGCTAAGCCTTGAAAAGAAAAACCTGATAGACGGCTCAACCGGCGCTGAAGTGACTGTTCCCATGTATTTCCAGATCCCCATAGGGTCTGTACAGAAGGGGGGCACCTGCTTTGTGAAAATAACCATCCGCGACATGGTGGCCAAAACCTTTGTCGAATACAACACGACCTTCAATCTGACGAAATAATTGTAATTTTCATTTACGACGCGGCGCCCGCGCGCGGCGCCCTACAACACGAAAATCGTCCCCAGGTCAACGGCCCGTTCGCGGCCGAGGGGGACGATTTTTTTTCCGCGTTTAATAATAAAGTCCTCGATTGCGCTGTAATCGGGATGGTGCGACAGGGTCCCGGCGCAGAGCACCATGCCGTCGCAGGTCCCTGTTGCCCCTCCGATAAAACCATATCCGTATCCGGTCAGATCAATATGGCCGGGAGTGATCAGGAAGGACACGAGTCCCTTCGATGAAGCGGCCCTGTGGATCGAAACGTCAGCTGTAATAATCGACCCGTCATCAACGATCAGGGTGGAGCATTTGGCGTACCCCTGGCCCACGCCGATGGTGAAAATCTTCTCTGACCTCAGATAGTCCTCGATAACCGGGTCAGCGCCCGCGGAATGGCGAAAGGCCCATTGACCGGCGCAGGCGATGTTATACGGAACGTCTCCCGGGTAATCCTTAACGAGACGGGTGGGGCAGATGGTCACTTCCGCGTGATTTTCTATCTTTGAAGCGAATGATGCGGATATGTCAGGGTGGCAGAAAACTCTCCTGCCATGGACGAATATTTGTATATCCGGATGGCCGGCCAGGGGCCCGTCAACACGGTCGGTTTTGGGAATGGCAATCGGTTCGATATCCATTTTTTTTAAATTATCGATGATTTCCACCGGGGTGTCAGGATTGATGATGGCGATGCGGTCCATGATTAATGTGTCCAAAAAGTATTGACATGGATTTTCAGGTGCAATGAATATGGAAGGCAAGCAGTTTTTCGATTGATAACGGCAGCGACATATCACACTCGTTCCGCCTCGTATATACATCCATGTATAACGAGGCTGCCGGCGGCTTCCCTGCCGCCTACTCGTTGTGATATATCGCCGCCATTATGCTGTTTGAAGATATTGATATCAAAAGCGGCGTCGCCTTTCAGCGAACAGGCAGCCTATTTGCGGCGGAGTGAGCGAAAGGTGCGCTGCTTAAATAAGAATCAACCAAAACGAACATAGAAGGTAATGATATGAGATTATCCCGATACATTCTCCCCACTTTGAAAGAAGACCCCTCGGACGCGGTGGTCCTGGGCCACCGCCTCATGGTGCGGGCCGGCCTCATCCGCAAGGAATCGGCGGGCATGTACGTGTACCTGCCCCTGGGCTGGAGGGTTCTTCGTAAAATAATCGCCATCGTCCGCGAGGAGATGGACCGGGCCGGCGCCCTGGAGTTCCTCATGCCGGAGCTTACCAACGCCGACCTCTGGAAGGAGTCGGGCCGGTGGGACACCATGGGTCCCGAGATGTTCCGCATCCGCGACCGCAACGCCATGGAATACGCCCTGGCCCCGACCCACGAGGAGGCCTTCACCGCCGCGGTGCGCGGCCTCATATCATCCTACCGTGACCTGCCGGTGAACGTGTACCAGATCAACACCAAGTTCCGCGACGAGATCCGCCCCCGCTTCGGCGTGATCCGCAGCAAGGAGTTCATCATGAAGGACGCCTATTCCTTCGACATGGACGAGGAAGGGCTCGAGAAATCGTACCAGGCGATGCGCACCGCCTACCGCCGTGTCTTCGAGCGCTGCGGCCTCGAAACGATCCCGGTCGAGGCGGATACGGGCTCCATGGGGGGGAGCAACTCCGAGGAATTCATGGTGGCATCGGAAGTGGGCGAGGAGTCGCTCCTTCTCTGCGACAAGTGCGGGTACCGGGCCAACCGGGAGAAAGCGGAGTATGGCCGGGCAGCGGCTTCGTCCGACGGGCCGAAAGACCTTGTCGAAGTGGCAACGCCGGACGTGAAGACCATCGACGAACTGGCGGCGTTTTTTAAATGCTCTCCGGACCGTTTCCTGAAAAGCATCATCTACGTGGCCGACGGAAAGCCGGTCATGGCCGTGGTGCCGGGGAGCCGCGAGATCAACGAGCTGAAGCTGGCCCGCGCAGCCGGCGCCGCGCAGCTGGAGCTGGCCCCCGATTCCGTTGTGGTGGAGGTGACCGGCGCCCCGGTAGGGTTCGCCGGGCCGGTGACGAAAAAGAACATCAGGATCATATTCGACATATCAGTGAAAAGCGTTGTGAACGGCATAACCGGGGCCAACAAGAAGGACATTCATTTCGACGGCGTGAATCCGGGCCGCGACTTCACCATCAAGGAAGAAGCGGATATAACCTGCGCCGAGGAGGGGGATTCCTGCCCGCGGTGCGGCTCAGCCATGTACGTGAAGAAAGGCATCGAGGTGGGGCATATCTTCAAGCTTGGATACAAGTACACAAAATCGATGAACGTAAAGGTCACCAACGAGCAGGGCGCGGAGGTGACCCCCATCATGGGCTGCTACGGCATCGGGGTTAACCGGACCATGGCCGCGGTCGTGGAACAGCACAACGACGACAGGGGAATTATCTGGCCCGTGTCCCTGGCGCCCTTTGATATCCACCTGGTGGGCCTGGGGAAGGCTGATGATGAGATCAAACAGACCGACGCCATATATGAATTGCTGACGGGCAATGGTTTTGAAGTCCTCTATGATGACCGGAAGGCAAGTCCCGGCGTCAAGTTTGCCGATGCCGACCTGGTGGGCCTGCCGGTGCGCATAACCATAGGGAAAACCTATTTCCAGACCGGCGAGGCCGAGGTAAAGCTGCGCAAGGGCGGGGAGATGCTCAAGGTCAAGAAAGATGCTCTCGCGGAGAAGGTGCGGGAATTATTACAAAAGCCACGGGTTTAAACCCGTGGCTTTTGCGATCGCATCCCCAAAAACCGTTAAAAATCACCCAATGGTGCCTATTAATATTGACAATTAAGTATATGTTTTCGAGAATGTTCAACAATAGACATACCCAGCTTTTACTGTCGGCCAACAATTGATAACAGATATGCGTGCGGCGAGGATGGGGAGCGAACTACACACACAGGTGTTATATATAAATCAAAGGTTCGTAAAATTTTAAAAAAGGGAGTAAGGAGATGAAGATAGCTGTCTGTCTAAAACAGGTTCCAGACATGGAATCCAAGTTCAAAATCGTTGAAGACAAAAAAATCGATGAATCACAGATCGCTTTCAAAATCAATGATTTCGATAACTACGCCGTTGAAGCAGCCCTCCAGCTGAAAGAGAAATTCGGCGGGGAAGTCGTTATCGTTACCTGCGGTCCCGACCGCGCGGCCAAGGACATCCGTCAGGCCTTCGCGATGGGCGCGGATTGGGGCATCCATGTGATGGACCCCGCAGTTGAAGCCGGTGATAATTTTGTTGTCGCGTCGACCCTGCAGAAAGCCATAGAAAGCATCGGCGGCGTTGAGCTCGTCCTCACCGGCGTCCAGGCCGAAGACGACCAGGCGGCCGTTACCGGCGTAACGCTGGCCGACCTGATGGGCTGGCCCCACTGCACGAACGTCAAGAAGCTGGAAGTTAACGGGACGGCCCTCACGGTGAACCGCGAGCTCGAAGGCGGATTGAACGAAGTGATCGAAATGAGCGCGCCGGCCGTTCTCACGGTGCAATCAGGTATCAACGAGCCCCGGTATCCGACCCTTCCGGGCATCATGAAAGCCAAGAAGAAACGGCTCGATGTCAAGAAAGCCGCCGATATCGGCGCCTCCGCTGAATCGAAAACCGATTTCATCAAGATGTTCTTCCCTGTATCCGATCACAAGGCGGAAATTCTTCAGGGAGATGCGGCGACGGTAGCAGCAAAACTCGTTGAGAAATTAAAGAATGAAGCCAAGGTGATATAAGGAGGACGGTACAATGGCAAAGATATTAGCTATAGCTGAACATAGAAATGGAAAATTGACTGATGCCACCCTTGAGATGTGCAAGGCCGCAAAAGCCCTCGCATCCGCTCTGGGCGCCGAGCCGGCAGCGGCGATCATGGCTAAAGATGACGCCCTGGCCAAAGAAGTCGCGAAATATATCCCGACTGTTTATTGCGTGGCCAACGCCGCCCTCGAAGTTTATACCGCTGACGGATATACCCAGGCGATCAAGGCCGTCGTGGAATCACAGGACGTCAAAGGCGTTCTCGTGCCCCACTCGTATGACGGCGTTGACTATGCCGCCAAGGTCGCCATGGCGATCGGCGCTGGCATCGTATCGAACTGCAACAAGGTCCGCGCAGATGGCGGTAAAGTTATCTTTACCCGGAACACCTACAATGGAAAGATCCAGGAAGAGAAAGCGGTAAAAACCGACAAGTTCGTGGCCACCTTTGAAAAAGGCGCCTATGACATGGAAGCGGCCGGCGGTGCCGGCGCGGTGACCGCTGTTACCGCGAACATCGCCAATGTGCGGACCAAGTCAAAAGGCATCATCGAAACGATGGCCGGCGCTGTTGATATTTCCCAGGCCAAGATCATCGTATCCGGCGGACGCGGATGCAAAGACGCGGACAAGTACAAAGAATTCATAGTCAGCCTTGCCCAGAAGCTTGGCGGCGAGTACGCGGCTTCCCGGCCGGTGGTAGACTCCGGCTGGACCGATGCCGCCCGTCAGGTCGGACAGTCCGGCAAGACCGTTGCCCCTGATCTCTACCTGGCATGCGGTATTTCCGGCGCCATCCAGCACGTGGCCGGCATGAAAGGCTCCAAGTGCATCGCGGCCATCAACAAGGACCCGGAAGCCCCTATCTTCAACATCGCGATGTATGGAATCGTGGGCGATCTCTTCGAGGTCATTCCCCAGATTAAAGAAAAACTGTAAGACTCGATTGCATATCAATAAAAAAAGCTGTCCCGAAAGGGACGGCTTTTTTTTTCTCCTTTTCCCTGGAGCAGGGGGCTGATTTACGAGGGAGAGAGGGCTTCTTGCCCTCTCTCCCTCGTGCTCCCTCTCACCCCGGTCGCTCAATCGCCGCGACGGGCTTGAGGTTAAAGCTTTTTGTTCTATTGTCATTGGTGGGTTTTTCTTAACTGATAGGGCCTTTGGGCATGATTTGGATCAAGCTATGTGTTATTGTTTGACCGACGAGTGCTTATTACGGGCGCATCCTCGCGTCGTTTACGTGAAGCCGCACCTCCTGTGCGGCCGATTTTACGAGAGAGGAAGTTGGGGCTTCCCTGTATATAATAGAACATAGCTACACAGCTCTTCAGCCTCACGTTCTGTATCACGTTGGCTCGTCGCGCAGGAGGCGCGGCGTCGCGAGGATGCCGCAGAAGGCGGCTTCCGGAGCGAAAGGAGTAGTGCTATTATTACACTCTTCAAAAACAAGAAGACAATCACCATCTATCAAAAACAGATAAACTAAAAAAGCGATAAAAGACATTAACCCATAGCCCCCGCCGGCATTGAGGCGGCGCGGGGGGAGGGATCGAAAGGGAGGGGGTGTCCGCGGTGACACCCCCTCCCTTTCATAAGTGCCGACCGACTCTCGGTTAAAGTGCAGTCTGCTCCGCAGGAGCAGTAATGGGAAAAACGTTCGTCCTGAACATGATGCCCGCCCTGGCCGTCAGGCCGAAGAGATGGGTTACACCGGTATCATTTTTTACCAGCTTCGTGACATAGAGTTCGCCCTCTGCCCCGAAAAGGAGGTCCACGTAGGCGATAGTCCTGAATTTAAAAAAGATGCCGAGGGTAAAACCGAATTGCGACTGGTATGTCAGGGAAATCATGTCCATCTTTCTTTTGTACAGCATTAACAGTATATTGTTGTGCGTCATTTCCGATTGAAGGATATGGGTATACTTGATGCCCGCGTGGATCTGGAAAGAAAAGAAGGACGCGTTGAGTGATGTCACGAGGGAAAGGGGGATGCCGATGGTCCATCCCGTGACGTCCATTTTCGTGTAGGCTAACGACATCGGGTTGATGCTGGTCGATGTTATTTTCTGCTTCATGCTCATGGTCAGGTTTAACTGATTGAACCAGAGGCCGGAGTGGATCCCCAGGATGTTATTGAACATCTTCTCGAAGATAATGCCGCCGCCGTAGCCGCGGGTGAACCCGTGCTTCATCATCATGTCGCCCTCTTTCCGCTGCCAGTTGTTGTACAGGCCGTAGGAACCGGCGAGACCGAAAGACAAATTCGGGGAGGAGCCGGGCTCTTCATCAGCACGGACCGGCAGGGCAACGCCCAGCAGCAGGACGGCAGACAATAGGCAGGTAATCGCGGGTTTCATGATTATACGGTGCCCTAGTTTTTATCCTCCATGATGCAGGTGCCGTTGAAAATCGATCCGGCTTCTATGTTGAGTTCCGGGGTGACCAGGTCGCCGCTTGTTTTGCTTTTTTTGAAAAGCTCTATTTTTTTTGAGGCCTTGATTTTTCCGCTGAAAACGCCGCTGACGTTAACCTCGCTTGCCCTTACATCGGCGCTGACTTTCGCTTCGCGTCCCACGATGAACTGGCCGTCGGTTTCTATCTTTCCCTCGAAAGTGCCTTTGATCTTCAGGGAGTTCTTGAACTTGAGGTTGCCCTTGAACGCGATGTCGTCGGCGATGACCGTGTCTATTCTATTTTCATCTTCCAGTATTTCTTTTGGATCTGCCATTGATGTCTCCGTAACTTAAATGTCTCATGGATTGATGTTAATGATACTGATCAACCAGGCGGTAGTAAGAATAGAATAGTGCGCATAAATTGTCAAACAGTATTATACGGAACAGTGTAAAGTGTTTACCGGCAACCGGGGTGCGGCGGAAGGCCATCCGGTTTTTAAAAAATTGGAAAAATAATCTTGCAATATTTCTTTTATCCCCGCAGGTGTTATCCATGGATGAGGCGATGAAAGATATATTGCGGCAGGCCGGAGAACTCGGGCGGCTTATCCGGGACACCGATGTATACCTGAACTACATCAGCATGTCCGAATCTCTCAATGCCGACAGAGATTCCGTGAAGCTCCTCGAGGAATATACGAACCTCTGCCGCGTGATTAAACAGCGCCAGGACATGTCGGATATCATCGAGAAATATGAATATGAACATGTTGAGAGTCTCGCGGTCCTGGTGTCAGAAAATGAAAATATAACGCAATTCATGGATGCGCAGAAAAAGTACCTTGACCTGCTGACGAGGATCCAGGAGGAGCTGTCCGACAGCGGTTTTCCGGCTGGTTGATAACCAATTGCGATGTATCCTCATTATTGACTATAAAAATTTATTCATAATATCACCTTTATTTCTTGACTCGCTTATTAATATATTATAAATAATTATTTTAGACTTGTTGCGAAGCTGCGTCTCGCGCTCGCAGGGGGCCTCTGCGTAGGCTTTTTAAGGGGCTTCGCCCCTTAAACCCCTTCAGTAAATGAAGAATTACAACGAGTCTAATATTAGTAGTCTTGTTGCGAAACTGCGTCTCGTGCCCAGAGGGGAACCCCTGCGGGGGGCTTCCAAGAGGCTTCGCCCCTTGACCCCTTTTTGAATGAGTTTTGCAATAAGTTAAGTAACTTAATCACATGATTCTTGACTTACTTATCTTGATTGATTATTTTTAGAACAACAATTATCTAAGGAAGAAAGTGAGGATTATGCAACCAAATCTGGACAATGTAAAAAAGAAAATCCAGGATAACCGGGATCTGATCGATAGGATCACCGTAAAACTCCCCGGCTTCAAGGGGTACGTGGAAAAGGCTGAAAGCTATGCGGCTGACAAGATCGTCAGGGAACTGCTGGCCGACAGGATCCAGGGCTTTAAAAATGAAGTGAACGCTAAACTGGTTGAGCTGGAAAAGAAACAGCAGAGGGACAGGCTCGGCGATCTGGATTCCTTGAATCTCAAGATGGAAACGCTCGTCAAGAAATGCCAGCACGCCGATTTCGGCAGCACTGCCGCCCTGTCGAGCATAACCATATCCGAGGACGACAAGAACAGGCTCCTGGAATACGACTGGAGGCTCATTTCCGCCCTTGACGGCCTAGACAAGAGTATCGGCGAACTGCGCGCCGCGACCGCTGAGAATGCAGGCGCTGTCATAACCGCCATCGCCGATACGCTGCGGGCTTTTGAAAAGAATTTCGACGAACGAAAAAATGTTCTACTGGAGGTAATCTAAATGGCATTATTGGATGTAGTCGATTGGAAAAATAAACAGGGTGAAGTGCTCTACCGCTTCCCGGAAAACGCCATATCCATGGCCGCCCAGCTGATCGTCATGGAAAACCAGGAGGCGATATTCTTCAGGGAGGGGCGCGCCCTTGACAGCCTGGGCCCCGGCAGGCACACGCTTAAATCAGGGAACATTCCCATACTTGAAAAGCTCGTGAATCTTCCCTTCGGAGGGAAATCGCCGTTCCCCGCGGAAGTGTATTTTGTGAACAAGACCGAGATTCCCAACCTGAAGTGGGGCACCAAGCAGCCCATCGACCTCCAGGATCCGGTCTACAACATCGCCGTGCCGATCCGCGCCTTCGGAAACTTCTCGATAAAAATCAAGGATACCAAGTCGTTCCTGACCATGGCCATCGGCACCTGGCAGGCCTATACCACCGAGGCGATTGAAACCACCCTCCGCGACCAGGTCATCCTGCCCAAGCTCTCCGACTTGATAGCCGAGTTTATGCTGAAGCAGAATGTCACCATACTGAAGCTCGCGCAGTACTATAACGAGATCGGCGTCTCCGGCAAGGCGAACATCCTTGACGATTTCGCCAGCTACGGCCTTGAACTGGTGCGTTTTGCCGTTGAATCGATCAACGTTCCCCAGGAAGACGAATCGGTCAAGCGCCTCAAGAAGGCCCTGGCTGACAAGGCGGAGATCGGCATCATGGGCCAGGACGACTACAAGATGAAGCGCACCTTCGACACCATGGAAAAGGCGGCCGGCAGCGACGGCATGTCCGGCGGCATGATGGGGGCCGGCATGGGCGTGGGCATGGGCCAGCAGATGGCGGGCATGATGGGCAACGTCATGGGCGGCGCCGCGCAGGGAGCCCAGGGCGCTAAAATTGTATGCCCGCACTGCAATGCCCAGAATCAGGCGGGCGCGAAATTCTGCGGCTCTTGCGGCAAGGAGATGGTGGCCGCGGCCATGGCTTGTCCCAAGTGCAATGCCAAGATACCGGCCAACTCCAAGTTCTGTCCCGAGTGCGGGGCGAACACGGCCGGCACAGCGTGCGTTAAATGCGGCGCCAAGCTGCAGGCGGGGGCGAAATTCTGCCCGGACTGCGGCGCCCAGCAGGGATAACCGGGAGGCGCCATGTCAGCCACGCAATGCCCTTCCTGCGGGGCCCCGGTCGAGATCAAGAACAGGTTCAGCAAGGTCCTGGTCTGCGGATACTGCGGCAGCCACCTCAAGATGACCGGAGACGGGTTCGACGCCGCGGGTAAGCACCCGAAACTGGCGGAGTTCCCGTCGATCTTCCAGGTCGGGAGCAGGGGGACCATCCTGGGCAAGCCCTTCACGGCCATGGGCCGGATGCGCTACAACTATCCCGGCGGTCACTTCGACGAATGGTTCCTTGAGTACGACGGGGGCACCGCCTGGTTCACCGAGGACGAGGGGACCTATTCGCTCTTCACCGAGGTTGAAGAGGCGGTGGAGTTCCCCGACATCACCGGCGTCCGCGCCGGCCAGAACGTGATGATAGGAAATAAAAAAGTCATGGTCAAGGAAAAGGGCACCGCTGAAGTCGCAGGCGCCGAGGGAGAGCTTTCCTTCTATATCGAGCCGGGCACAAAGGTCATTTACATGGACGGCGTTTCAGACGGGAAGAAGGTCTCTATTGAAGCGACTGAAGATGAAATAGAGCTTTTTACCGGCAGGCCCCTGCTGCCCAGAGACATAGTAAAATCTTGATACTGACACACTAGTCGAGGATTGAATGGGAACTGATAATCCAGAACTGAAGGCTTTGAAATGCTCCAGGTGCGGCGGCGGACTGGTAAAGAGCTACCGGTCCGAGTATGACGACGAAGATGAGGAAAACGTCAGCGTTCCCATAGGCAAGTGCTCCTCCTGCGGCCAGGAATATGACCGACAGACAGAGGAATATTACGGGCTATTCGCCGATGACCTTACCGGCGACAAGGATAACTCGGTATTCAAGCTCGGCATAAAGGGGACACTGAAAGGCGTCGAATACGAGATCATAGGCCGGATACGCTACCAGGAGGAGGACGAATGGGAAAAGTGCACCTGGGACGAGTGGTTCGCGGTCGCTGCCGACGGCTCCTATCATTATTTCGTCGAGGAAGAGGGGGAAGTGCATTCCTTCGAGGATTACACGCCCCAGTCGATCGATCTGGAGTCTGACCCGTCTTCTATTGAATTTGACGGGAAAAAGATATCGAAAGACGAAGCCTATGTGGGGCGGATCGTGTACGCCGAAGGGGAGCTTCCCTGGAAGCCGGAGATCGGCGAACCGGCCACCATGTACGACTTTAAAAAGGATGGCGTTAAATACAGCATTGAGCACTCCGAAGGGGAAGTATCCATCACAAAAGGCGAAAAGCTTTCGTATGATGATGTCGTTGCCGCCTTCGGTGGGGAAGAACACAAGAAATTATTCGATGAAACCGTTACCAGGCGGAAAAACTATAAACTGAAGATGGCGCTCTATATCGCGGCTTCCGCCATGACCTTCGCCCTGATGATGGTAAACTGCCTCTCCACGTCGGCCGTTGACGGCGTCATGAAAAACAGGCAGGACCTGAGCAGCAATGCCCTAGTAACCGAAAACGGGCAGACCATGTACCAGAGCGAGGTCCTCTATGGCCCCTTTGAATTAAAAAAGGGGAATTCGCTTTATACCGCCCGGGTCTACGTCAACGATTCAATACAGAAAATGAACCTTGAATGGCAGTCCTTCAGGTTCCTGCTGGTCCCGGAGGAACGGCTCCTCAAGGCGGTCAATTACCGGGTGACCATCGCGGCGCTGAAGGACCTCTTTGACGAGGTGGACGCCATCAGGGAGCCGGTGGAATGCTACACCTTCAGCGGGGATTTCTGGGACGAGGAAGGAAGCGACGACGAGGGGTACTGGCACGAGAGCGACCTGTCCGTTGAGGACGATTTCGTGCTGGAGAAGCCCGGCAGGTATTACGCTTTTCTTGAGCTGACCGGTCAAAAGCCCCGGTCCACGGCCTCGATAGGCCTGGAACTGACGAAGGTGAAAAGCTATCGTTATTATATCATCGTGATGGTCATACTGGCGGGCCTTGCCTTCTGGAACCGGGCAAAGGCGCGGACGTATAACGCGATGCCCTTTACTGTTGCCGAATAGACGGGAGGTTGTGTCATGATACGGAGCATACTGATCGCGTCAATGCTGTTGGGCGGCGGTTTTGCCATGTCCGCGTTCAACGTTGGATATTCAACGGCGGGACAGAAATATATTTCGAAACACCGTGAAGAACGGAAATCGATCCGGCCCGGGTATTATTACGGCCGCCCCGGATACGGAGGCTTCCGGGGCGGAAAATAGGCCGGGGAATGCCGCGATGCTCCGCCCGCATGAGCGGCGGGGCGCATACTATTATACTGCAATTTCAATGAGGAGGTAAACGCTACTATGGAATGGGGAAGCTTGCTGCACGGGATACTGGACACAGCAATTTATAGCCTTGTGGGTATCATCATGATGGGGATCGGTATATTTCTCGTCATACTGATATCGCCCTTTTCGGTTAAGAAAGAGATAGAAGACGACCAGAACGTATCGCTCGGCATCATCATGGGGGCCGTCATAATCGGCATTTCCATCATCATAGCCGGGGTCCTGATGGCTCCCGGCGGCGATTATATGAAGAAAAAGATCAATCCTAACCCTGATGTAAAAGTTGAAGAGAAAGCGGTAAAGTAGAGCCGATAGTTGAAAAATGAATTGAGACGACTCGAACAGAGGATACTGCTATTCTCTGTTTTTTTTCTGTCCCTGTGCGGAATAACCTACGAGCTGGTACTGGGCTCCCTGGCGACCTACCTGCTGGGTAATCCGGTGCAGCAGTATTCCATAACCATCGGCTTTTTCCTGAGCTCCATGGGCCTCGGCTCCTACCTCTCCCGGTTCCTGACGAAGAACATCCTGAAGAATTTCATCATGATAGAGATCGCCCTTGGCTTCGTGGGAGGCCTGTCCGTCCTGATACTCAGTTACCTCTTTTCCTTTTCCGCGACCTATTACATGCTTCATATCTTTTTCCTTGTTGTCATCGGCGCGCTGGTGGGCCTGGAGATCCCGATCATCATGCGCGTGCTGAAGAAGTATGGCGCCCTCAAGGACATACTTTCCAATGTGCTTTCCCTTGATTACATGGGCGGCCTGGCGGGCTCGCTCCTGTTTCCGCTCCTCCTGTTCCCTTTCCTGGGGAGGATGCTCACCAGCATAATCATCGGCGGCCTCAATATCCTCGTCGCCATGATCATAATCATTAAAATAGATTATGAGAACAAGCGCAGGACAGACCTGCTCATCCCGGTCGTGATACTCATGATCCTGGCCGCGCTGGCCGTTTCCTCGGACCAGATCAATACGATTCTGCAGAAGAGGCTCTACTACGATGATATCGTTTTCTCGAAACGTTCCCACTACCAGGAGATCGTCCTGACGCGGAATGACGATGATTTCCGCCTCTACCTTGACGGCTCCCTCCAGTTTTCATCAATTGATGAGTACCGCTATCATGAGATGCTGGTCTTCCCGTCCCTCGA
>CAZZHU010000050.1:20849-25569 GCA_964654045.1 uncultured Leptospirales bacterium | reverse complement strand
CGCGCCGGACTTCAAAGTGGAGGTGCGGGCCGGTCGTCCTGCCGGTGTTCCCTGAACGGGCGATGACAGTGCCCCGCTTTACCGCGTCACCCGGTTTCACCAGCGGCCGTGAAAGGTGGCCGTAGTAGCTCCGGTAGCCGTACTCATGCTGCAGAATTATCAGGTTGCCATACCCTCCCTCATAACCCGTAAACACGACCTTGCCGTCGCGGGCCGCCAGGACTTCCGAGCCCCGGGGGCACGACACGTCGACGCCGGTGTGGAACTCGATGTCGCGGTAGTTGAAGGGATTGCGCCGCTTGCCGAAGCGAGACGTCAGGTGCGGTCCCCGTTTCGGCGGCAGGGGATACATGAAGCCGGTGCCCAGGAAAAGGGATCTCTCGAGGTTCGATATTTTCCCGCCGGGGATAAAGATGTATTTCTTGCTGAAATCCCCGCACCTGTTTGTCCGGTACACGTATTCCGGGCGGATCTGGTTTTCGCGGAGCATCTTCGTAATTCCCCTGCCGTCATCGCCCTTGACGACAATGCCGCGCATGTTGGGGATGAATATTTTTTTTCCCGGCGTGATATCCTTCGGCGTTGAAAAGCCGTTGACCGAAAGAAGGGTGTCGATGTCCTGCGATGAACGGGCCAGGATCGTCCAGAAGGTGTCGCCTTTTTTCACGCTGTAGATGTAAAATTTCAGCTCCGGCAGTTCCTGCTCGGGCCGCCTGCTTTTTATCACGTAGATGCTTTTCCTGATGTCATTCCTGAGTGATTTCACCGTGTCCGCGGCGGGATCAAGATTTTTGAGTTCCCTGACCCCGTCAACGTTTGCGTCCGCGACAAGCGGGCAGAGGAGCATAAGGAACGATATATACAGAGATACCTGTTTCATGGCATTATCCGCGCATACTTGATGCTACAGTTGATTTTCGGCAGAAAAAGGCCGCGGGTTTAGAGATTATCTGATATGACATAATGATATTTTTCCCGGGGATGCTATTTCCGCGGTAATACCTGCCGGAGCAGACGCAGCACATTCCCACCCATGATGAGGCCGATTTCTTCTTCCGTGAAACCGTCTTTCAGCAGGGCATCGGCAAGATATGCCATGCCGGCCGTATCGAAAGGAACGGACACGAACCCGTCATAATCGGAGCCGAGCCCGACATGCTCGATGCCCCCGCGGCTGACGGCATAGCGGATAGAACGGACGATGGCGGCCACGGACTCTCCGCAGACGGCGGTGGTAAAATACCCGATGCCGATTACACCGCCCTTTTCAGCGATCAGCCTGATGTGACGGTCGCTGATATTGCGGATGTCATTGCAGACTCCCCGGAGTCCGGTGTGGGACACGACCACCGGTTTTTCCGCCATTACCAGCACATCGTCGATCGTCCGGGGCGACGCGTGTGCCAGGTCGACAATCATTCCCTTCTGCTCCATGAGGCGTATCACGGTTTTTCCTTTCTGCGTGAGGCCGTATTTCTTCACACCGTGGGCGGAGCCGCTCATGTCGTTGTCGAAGAAGTGGGTGGGAGACATCATCCGGAACCCGGCTTTGAAGAGAATGTCAATGTTATCCGGATTCCCCTCAAGGACCTGCGCTCCCTCGATCGAGAGGAGTCCGGCGGTAATGGCATGGCTCTTTTTCCTGCGCTCCAGGTAGCGGTCCAGACTTTCTACTGAAGTGATGATGGAACAGTCTCCGGCCGAAGACCGCGAGAAGGCATGGAGCTTTTCCGACTGGTAGAGGGCCCTTTGTATAAGACTGAACCAGGTGCGCGTCGGCCAGAGCTGTGCGATGTTGAGAATCGTGATTAAATCGCCGGTATCGCTGACATTGTCACCCTGCAGCATCCCAAGCGGGGATTTTGACACGATTGAAAATGTCTGCAGCGCTGCATTCCCCTCGATCATGCGGGGGATGTCCACGTGGCCGCGTATGTTTTTCTTGAGAAGGTCCCTGTTCCACATTAACGCGTCGCAGTGGAGATCGGCGATGAATACTTTTTTTACCAGGGCCTGCGCCTGTGCTGAAGGAGGGACCGCATCCGCTCCGATAATCCCGTTGGCTATCATGTCAGTCAAATAGGGAAGGATTGCAAAAAAGACTATGCTGAGTACAATGAGAACGATGCCGACAATCGTGATGATTTTTTTTGTCATGGTCCCTCCCTCAGACTGTTTCAGGATTTTCAATTAGCAGTTTGCTGAAAAACAGCAAACTGCTAAGCGACACATTGATGTGTCGCCATTTTTTGAGGCTTTAGCCGAAAAAAATGCGAGGTTTTACGAATTCACTTCGTAAAGCCGATCCTGAAAAACTACAAGGATGTAGTTTTTCAGGAAACTGTTTGAGGAGATCAGATCCCTCAGGAAATGTAAACTACTTTATCCGGGGATACTATACAGGGGTGCCGGTAAGAGGAGGGGATATTCGATGCCGGTGCCATGTCATTACGTGAATCAGGTAGAAATTTGGCCGGTTGTTACAAAGCCTGAGCAATTTATTGGTAGTTTTCAGGCAGCGAAAAGCCAGGATCGGCGCGCGGCGCTGTCTGCAGGCAAAAAAGCTTACGTTGACAATAATCAGGCAAAAAATACAGTGTCCCCCGTAAAATCATATTGACAATAAAAATTACACGGATGTATAGTGGCGCAAATGTCCATGAGGTAAGAGGTGACTATGGCTATTGCAAAGGCAAGCGGTGATATAGCGAATAATGTGATTGGAGAAAATTCCTATTTTACCGGGACTTTCCTTATAAACGGATCCCTCAGGATCGACGGCAGGTTCGAGGGCAAGTACCTCCAGGCCGAACAGCTCTACATCGGCTCGACCGGCAAGATACGGACCAACATCAACGCCGTGTCGGTTATCGTGGAAGGGCTGGTCATCGGCAACATCAACGCCTCCAGCAGGGTGCTCCTCATGCCGACGGCCAAGATCCTCGGCGACATCAAGACGCCGGAGCTCATCATCCAGAACGGCGTCATCCTCGAAGGGCGCTGCACCATAGCCAACGACCTCCGCTCGTCAGCCAAGGACCTGATCGGGGCCGAATACGAGAAGAACAAGATAATCCCTGAGGAGTTTCTTGCAAAGAGAAGTTCTTAAACTCGGCATTACCGCGGGGGACCCAGCCGGTATCGGACCCGAGGTAGCCCTGAAGGCGATCAACGCGCTCAACGACAATTCGATCATCCCAATATTAATCGGCCGCTCATCTCTATTAGAAAAAATTTATCCGGATCTATTTTTTGATTACGTTCGGACACAGCATACTGTGCCACAGCCGGGGAAAAAATATCTGCATGATATCCCTCTCGACCTCCCGATCCCCATGCCCGGCGCCGGAACTGCAGATACGGGAAAAGAGGCCCTGGCCTGCATCGATGCGGCCATTGACCTGTGGCGCGCCGGCGGGATTGACGCTGTGGTCACGGCGCCGGTGAGTAAAAGCCTGATCGAAAAATCGGGGGTTCCCTTCACCGGCCACACGGAATATATCGCCGGTAAAATCGGTGAACGCGGGCCCCTCATGATGATGTTTTCAGAAAAGTACCGCGTGCTCCTCGCCTCGACCCATGTGCCGGTGTCCGGCATCATGGATGGCCTCGGACTGGACCGTCTTCTCACGGTAATCCGGGCGGGATATGAATCCATCAGGTCGATCGACGGCGGCGCCGTGAAGCTTGCCCTGGCCGGGCTTGACCCGCACTGCGGAGACGACGGCGCCATCGGGACCTTTGACCGGGACGTCACCGCCCGTGCCGTTGCGACGGCCCGGGACGAGGGTATCCCGATCGACGGCCCCTTCGCGGCGGACACGCTCTTTATCCCGGCAGCGTGGGAGCGCTACAGCCTGGTCATCGCCCATTACCATGACCAGGGCCTGATCCCCTTCAAGATGCTCGCTTTTGACAAGGGGGTTAACGTGACGCTGGGCCTGTCCATGGTGCGAACCTCGGTTGATCACGGCACCGCCTTCGATATCGCCGGTAAAAATATGGCGCAGTGGAGCAGCATGACAGAAGCGATTCGACTTGCGAAGAAATTGGTTAAGTAATGGGGTTGTCTCAGAACATCCCCCAAATCCCCCAGCGGGGGGGCCTTCTTGGCAGATGATGGACGGGGGATTTAAGGGGCACGGCATGCCGTACCTTATTATACAGGGTGTGATAAATTGAACCAGGAGGAGATATCATGGACAAGGAAAAGAAAACCGGGACTATGGATATAAGCAGGAAAAATTTTATTGCCGGTGCCGCGACACTGGGGGGAGCCGTGCTACTGCATTCTCTCGCCGGGTGTAAAAAGGAAGAGAAGCCTGCCGGGGGTGAAAAGACACCGGCAGGATCATCCGCCGCTCCACAGAAGGTTGTTGTCACGGGGAATCCCGCGGGTCGAATACTGCTGAAAAGGGGCATCATCGTGGACGGCACCGGAAAAAAATCCTTTATCGGTGATGTCCTTATTGATGGTAATACGATAGAAACGGTGACAACAAACGACCTCGCGTTTCCCGGAAAAACTATCGATTGCTCCGGTAAGGTCATCGCTCCCGGCTTCATCGACATGCATTCGCATAATGACTGGGTCCTCGGGTTGCGGAACCATTCCCGGTATACCAGTCCCTTCACGGCGCAGATTGGCTTAACAGCGCGGATATCCTGACGAGCACAGACGGCGCCGGCGGCCTGAAGAGCACCGTGCCTGACCTGGCGA
>CAZZHU010000050.1:15308-20839 GCA_964654045.1 uncultured Leptospirales bacterium | reverse complement strand
TGCTGAAGTCCTTTACCGCGCAGGGCATCACGACCTTCGTCACCGGCAACTGCGGCTTCGGCGTCGCGGGATTTGAAAAAAACAGCAGGTACAGGGGCTTCATCGAGAATAAAACCGGGACACTGTTTGGTAATAAAAATCTCCCGTGGAATTCAATGGAAGAATATTTTGATGTCATCCGACGCCAGGGGATTACCCATAACATGGTGAACCTGGCCGGTCATGGTACTTCGCGCATGTCGCTTCGCGGTTACAAACCGACACCCATGAACAGGGACGAAATGAAGAAGCTCCTCGCGCTCCTGAACGAGGCGATGGAGCAGGGCTGCCACGGCGTGTCCCTGGGACTCCAGTATGAGCCGGGGATATTCGCGACCGATGATGAACTGCGCCAGGTAGCACGGCTCGTGAAGAAGCACGACAAGGTGCTGACGGTCCACCTGAAGGCGTATTCCTCGCTCTCGCCGACGTACCCGCTCATACCCTTCGGCAAGGCGCATAACCTCATCGCCCTCAACGAGATGCTGAAGATTGCCCGTGATACCGGAGTACGCCTCCAGGTGTCGCACCTGATTTTCGTCGGTTCCGATACCTGGGACACCTGCGGCGATGCGCTGAAAATGATCGATAAAGCCGTACGTGACGGCGTTGATGTCAGGTTTGATACGTATGCGTACCACTGCGGCAGCTCGGTTATCAGCGTGATCCTGCCGGCGTGGTTCCTGGGACGTGTCCCGGAAGTGTACGGCGACAGCTCCGCCCTGAGAAGGCTGAAACTGGAATTCATGGTCATCAAGTGGCTCCTCGGCTTCGGTTACGAGGACATCCAGATCACCAATTCGGGAAAGCCCGAGCTGGATAAATACAACGGCATGTTCCTCGATGAAATCGCCAGGGAACGAAACATGGACCAGTTCGATAATTACATCGACCTGGTGAAAAAGACCGAGGGGAAGGCGGGAGTGCTCAATCACCGGTACAGCAGTCTCGATAACGTGAAGGAGCTCATGCGGCATCCGGCGGCGCTTTTCATGACCGACGCCTGGGTCGCCCCCGGGGGAGTGCAGAACCCCGGCGCCTTCGGGTGTTTCCCGAGGTTTCTCCAGTATGCCCGCGAGTTCGGGAACATCACCCTCGAGGAGGCGGTGCGCAAGATGACCGGCGCATCGGCTGAGCGTTTCAACGTAAAGAAGCGGGGATTTCTGAAAGAAGGATATGCCGCGGACATCACCCTGTTTGATTGGAAGATGGTCAGGGACAATAATACTGAAAAGAAGACCGACGCGGTTCCTTCCGGGATCGAGGCGGTGTTTGTAAACGGGAAGCAGGTTCTTGACAAGGGCCGCGTGACAGGCCCGATACTGCCCGGGACAGTGGTATAACAATCATTAACGCTACTGCCTTGCCAGAGTGCCGGCTACAGTCAAGGAAAAATTGCGGATGATCTGTTCGCGACTTGTCCCCGAAGCGGCAACAAAGAGCGCCTTGCGAAGAACTTTATTTGATTTTAATTTAATCAGGGCCTTGATCTCGCCCTCCATCAGCGATTCCTGCATGGCATTGTTCTCGCTATAGGAGAATTTTTCAATGCCCTGCGAAAAATAGTATATTATGATTTCAATCCTGTCATAGCCGCCCCTCGTATTGATGGTGCGGGGGAGGTCCGCCCGCACTTCGCTTTCGTCCAGGTTTATGCCGGGAGGGATTTTCAGTATTATTTCGCCGGGTGACGCGGCGAAATGGCATGACAGGAATAAAGATAACAGCAGCTGCATGGTAACTCCGTCGGGAGTAGCGTTCGGACCGTTAGAATTGTAACCGGAATAGTACCTCCGCGGCGAATTGTAAATACAATAACTGTATTTTGTTTGAAATTTATAACGCCGGCATCCCTCAAAAATCACTCAGATCATCACCATATCCGGATGTCCAATGGCATTCCGTACCTCTATGATTTCCCGGGTAAGTCATGGTAGGAATTCTGATCATGTATTGCAGTGTTTATTCCGATTAGTATAGTGGAGTAATTTATTTGTCATTCCATGCGCGCCTGCGTATACTGATACATGAGGGAACCATATGAATGAAGCCTTGATAATAAAATCAGTCTTCCTGTTTGTCGTGATATGGAGCATCGGCATTGCAATGCTCTGGTTCAGGCCCAGGATCGAAATTGTGTGGAAGATCATCGCCACGGTAATTCTGGTGTTTTATACATGGTTCTTTTTTGACGAGATCAGCAGCGGCTATAACAGTTTTTCCGCCGGCTGGTACGGGTTCATCCTCAATTTCCTGAAAGAAATACTTTCTCTCGTATTCGTGAACCTTTTTTTCATCTGGCCCCTTGCCCTGATCATCATTTTCTACAAGGCCGATGCCATCGGGGCCGAGAAGCTGCTGAAATTCCTCTGTGTCCTTACCCTGGTGCTGTGGGTCATTTTCATCGTGTATTTCTTTTTCAGCAAGGGTATCGACGAGTTCATGATCAAAAATTTCAAGGAAATGGTGCCCGGTGCGAAATAGGATTATCATTCGCGTTGCGTTTGTCCTGCTCGTGTGCTTGTTCCCGGCACTGGCCGGCGCAGCGCCGCGCGAGAATTCCTCTGAACTCTACCGGCAGGGGGCGCGCCTCGCCATTGACGGGCAGCTCGACAAAGCCATCCTTATTTTTAAAAAAGTGGTGGAGATAAGCCCCTATTACTGCATGGGACATTATGGACTGGGTAAGGCATACCTGTACAAATATGGTATGACGGATGATGCAGTCAGGCACCTCAAGACATCGGTCAAGCTGGACCGGAAGCTTGTAAAGGGATACTTCTATCTTGGCCTGGCCTACTTCATGGCGAAGAAGTACAGGCATGCAGCCTCAGCCTTTAAATCCGCTTACAACTACGATGATACGTATATCGAAGCCCTCTACAACCTCGGCGTTGTGTATGAAACAATCGAGCAGAGTTACAATTCAGATTTATATTTCAGGAAGTACCTGGGGGAAAAGATTAAAGAAGAGGAGGATCTTGTTTTTTAGCCGTTCCCTGCCGGTCAGCCTTTTTTCATGTATTCCCGGACAATTTTTGCTATCGATTTCCCGTAGTGCCTTTCGATCTCATTAAGACATCGTTTTTTCTCATAGGAGGATTCCAGTTTGATGAATCCGTAGAGGCACATGCCCGCGATTATGTCATCAGTCTTCATTGTTCATTCCTGTCAGTTGTTGAATTATCAGCATACTTATCGGAACAATTATCGCACCAGCTTGAGCCGTTATACGTTAAACAGGCTCCCGGCCTTCTTTTTTCCCAGTTCATGATCGTAGTCGCTGTAATCAACGAACACGAGGTTCGGGAGTTTTCTTTTTGTCCTCATAACGATATCGAACTTGCCCCCCTGGGCTTCCTTCGAAGTGACATATTTGAACTCCCTGCCGCATGAAGGGCATTTTTTCAGGTCCTTGAGTTCGATGCCGATCTTCTTGCAGCCGGGGCAGTGTCCGTACTTGTCGTCAACAATGATGATATGAGACTCAATGTCCTTGAGGTCAACTTCGGTCCAGACTCGTAAGTATTCCATGTCATGCTCCTTCGTTATTACATGTGATCGTTGCGCCGCAGGCGCTGCCTGCGCCAACATGATAGTGTTTGATCGCTTCGTCGCTGTTGCGTGTATAATAATCGTTCACGATATCCATTATCGGCCCGATTGATTCCTCCTTGCGGATCCTGGTAAAGAGTTCGTGGCCGTACCGTGCGTTTTTCGTGTAATAAACGGAGAAGCGGTGGCCCCTGCTCCTGTGTAGACGTTCCGGCAAATATTCCCTGATGCGGTCCAGTATCGTGATGAATACATCGTGTATATTGACTTCAAGGTACGCGCTTCCGGAGTTCATCAGGCCGGCGGCTAGATTGAATACCCAGGGGGATTTCACCGCCTCCCTGCCGATCATGATGCCGTCGCATCCTGATTCTCTCATTTTTTCCAGGGCTGCCCCGGGTGTATCGATATCGCCGTTCCCGATGACCGGAATAGAAACGTGTTGTTTTGCCAGAGACACCAGGCGCCAATCGGCTTTTCGCCGGAAGGAGAGCTTCGCATAGCGGGGGTGAACGGCAATGAAATCGACCCCTTCGTCTTCAAGCATTCGTATGAAGCTGATGAAATATTCCTCGTCGTTGTCCTCATAACCCGTGCGCATTTTCACGGAAAGTCGCACCGGACAGGCCTTCCGGCAGGCATGTATGATGCTCCGTGCCCGATTGTTATCGGTCAACAGGTACGCGCCCTGGCCTTTTTTCATAATATCATGGTTGGGACAACCCATATTGATGTCCACTCCGTAACACCCGGTATCCGAAAGAATCGCGCACGCCCTGGCCATAACAGAGGGATCCGATCCGACGATCTGGTAGATGAGAGGGTCGTCGAAATCCCGCCTACAGACCAGAGGTTCATTGTGAGGAGAGCATGCGGCTATTGCGCCAGCGCTCAGCATCTCGGAGTAGAGGATCGTTTCAGGGCAGAATTCTTTGATCGCTTGGCGCAGCGCCGGTGTCGAGGTTTCCGCCATCGGGGCCAGGAAGAGTTTTCCGGGCAGTATTTTCATGTCCTTTATTGTGGGGTAGAGTTAATAATTGTCAATTTGAATTTTTCCAGTATCTGTTTCAGTGTAATAATGATGCGTGACAAGCACTTTTTTCGATAACAATCGTGATATAGTATGGTTAATGATGAAAAAATTTAAATAATTATGATTCAGATCGTTTATATATCGTTGCTCGAAATAAACGAGGTATAAACATGTATATAGACACCACTATTAATATCAATACTTCCATCTTTGGCATGATTTCCAGGGCTGTTTTGTTGACCGGTCAACCAAAGAATCTGATCATATCAAGCGTAATGCGCAGGCTCGCAGATGACTATGAGAGATTGGTTCAACCGTGGTCGCGTGTGCGATATCAGAAGAGAGATGCAGCAGGAAACTGGCGGCTAATGCATCTTTCTCTCAAGCCTGATGAGTACGAATTTTTTCTGGATCTCAGGAAGGTGTTTAAGTTCTCTGTATCATGTCTTATTGCCAATGCAATAGAGAAATATCTTGATGAAATCCTGAATAAGATACATAGGGGTGCCGATAACTATTGGTATGAAAATTATATGTTTTCATGTGTTATTGTTGATGGAGTAATTTGTTGGATACTATCATGGGGGGTACCCCGAACCCTGATTGCCGGTCATTATTGAATCAGGAAGCTATTGCAATTATACATTCTGGCATAATGAGCTGACATGCCCATGAATTTGAGTACTGGAAACATAGTACTTGACGGCAGGGAAAAATATTGTGAAAAAGTGACATTCAAATAAACCAAGGAGTCGAACGTGGAATTAAAAAGGCAGATAGGATTAGTAACGGCAATGATGATAATCATCGCCGATGTGATTGGGACAGGAATTTTCATGACGACCGGCGAAGTGCTCGGCATGACGGGGAATGCCCTTGCCGTGCTGGTCCTTTTCGCGGTGGG
>CAZZHU010000050.1:3336-15298 GCA_964654045.1 uncultured Leptospirales bacterium | reverse complement strand
CATCATTGCCCTGACTGGATCCCTGTGTTATGCCGAGTTGGCCACCATGTGGCCTGAGGACGGTGGTGAGTATGTGTATTTGAAAAAGATATATGGCCCCCTTCCTTCGTTTCTATCAGGGTGGATCTCTCTCATCATTGGTTTTTCACTCGCAGCTTCCATGTCCGCCATAACTGCCGTGAATTATATCAACAAGCTTTCACCGGACGGTATCTTCACCGGTTCCTGGCTGCCGAAATTCGTGGCGGCAGGGATAATTGTATTTTTCAGCATCATCCATATGATAGGAGTCCAGAAGGGTGGTTTTGTTCAGAATATATTAACGATAGTCAAGCTGCTGGTTGTATTTTTGTTCATAGCCATGGGTTTCTATTTCGCTGATTGGTCCGCGAGTAACAGATTGTCCGATATCTATCAGGTGGAAGGGGGATCATCCATCCTGAAATGGGGAGCGGCTCTTATAATTATTATGTATGCCTACTCAGGCTGGAACGGCACCACGTATATAGCCGGAGAGATACGGAACCCCGATAAGAATCTGCCCCGCGCCCTTTTCCTGGGAACACTGCTTATAACCGTGATTTATCTTGCCATGAATGTGGTATACCTGATGTCGGCACCGGGGGATGTGATTATGACCGATGGGAAGTACACTATCGGCGCATTGGCGGCAAAAAACCTCTTCGGCCCTAGCATTGGACCCGTTTTTGACGCCTGCATTGTCCTGATCCTTCTCTCATCAGTATCGGTCCAGATGATGATCGGACCCAGGGTAACCTTTGCTATGGCAAAAGACCGGACAATATTCGGGTCCCTTGAGCGTGTGAATCAGCGGTTCCAGACGCCTGATCTTGCCATTATCGTGCAGATGGCTATCGCTGTTTTTTATGTATTCATCGGATTCGATGCGATCCTGAAGATGCTTATCTACATGGGATTTGCACTGAGCATATTTCCCCTCATGACAGTTATCGGCATGGTTTATACAAGGATCAAAAAGCCGGACCTGGTGCGTCCTTTTAAGGTGCCCCTGTTCCCAATAATCCCGATCATTTATATTGTCCTCATGGTAGGTGTCATCATAACGACTCTGATCGAAAAAACTGTGCCATCATTGTTTGCCATCGGCGCTGTTGTGGCGGGAGTTGTGATTTTCTTTATACGAAGCAGAATTGTAAAGCAATAAGGTGAAGTGGGGGCATCGGCCTGATAAAGAGGTGCGACACCTGCTATGTCTTATTTCTCCGAGGTGTAAAACTTATTCTTGTTCGCGGTTTCAAGGTCCGGTCTTAATTTTTCCGCATCATGGAGATACGCGTGTTTCATCTCCTCCTGGCTCCGGTCCGAGTTTACGTGCAGAAGCACACGGATGCAGCTTTTTAGGCTCCCCTGCACCGGTATCTCCATCGTGCAGAAGAGGGGAATGTACATCCATCCCATCTGGCGGGCGGCCACGGCTGGGAATTCTGCGTTCAGATCGTCGGTCACGGAGAAAATGGCGGAGGCGATGTCATCGATCAGGATATCGTTAAGCCTGACCAGTGTTTCCAGCATTTCCTTTGTCCTGGCCACAATCTCGCTTTTCGTGTTGGACGGGGACGTCGTGGCACCCCGTATTCCTCTCACCGCCATGATTCTACTCCTTTCGCTTGATATCCGCCCCGATGGATGTCATCAGGTCCGGAAAATTTGGAAATGTTACTGAAGCCGATTCGGCCGTCTCTACGATCGTTTCTCCATTTGTGGCAAGGCCCGCCACGGCCAGGGCCATGGCGATGCGGTGATCATGATGTCCGTTCACGCGACATCCCCGGAGTTCGCTCCTCCGAATAACCAGCCCGTCTGGCCGCTCCTCGATAACAGCGCCCATTTTAACTAACTCATCATGCATGACGCTGATTCGATCGGTCTCCTTGAGCCTTGCCTGGGGAACATTGATGAGACTGGTTTCCCCCTCGGCGAAACAGGCCGCCACCGACAGCGCCGGGAGCGCGTCCGGGATGGCGTTCAGATCGAAGACGCCCCCGGTAAGCCTGCCGCCCCGTATAGTTATCGCCTTATCGCCAATGCTGACCTCCGCACCCATGGCTTTCAGGATATTGACCACCTCCTTATCGCCCTGTGTGTCATTCCAGTCAGGACCTTTCAGGACAAGCTCAGAGCCGGTTATGGTTGCTGCAACCAGGAAAAATGTCGCAGATGAAAAATCAGCCGCGATGTATTCGCTGAAAGAGGGGTAGCCCTGGTTCCCCGGCACCGAAAATGACCGATAGTTATCGGTGGTATACCTGATTCCCAGCCGGTCAAGCCAGCTCATGGTCATGGTCACATAGGGCTTTTCGTTGAGAAGGGGCACGCGGATCAGCGTGTCCCCGGAGGCACAGGGGGCTGCCATAAGGAGCGATGTCAGGTACTGCGAGGTAACAGCGCTGATGGATGTTTCCCCGCCGGTGATTTTTCCTTCGATAACAATCGGCGGCATACCGTTGCCCCTGGTAGAGAAGGCCCCGCCGCCCAGATCGTTTATCGACGCGAGGAGGCCCTCAGCCGGCCTGCTCCGGATCTGGTGATCGCCGGTGAACACGGTGTAACCGTCGGCGAGGGACGCGATGCCGAGGCCGATATAGAGCGATGTGCCGGAATTGCCGACATCAATCACATCGACGGGCACCGGTATCGCGCCGGCGGTTCCGGTAACCTTCCATGAGCCCGGCAGCTCTTCGACACGGGCGCCGAACTTCCGGATCATGGAACGGCATGAGCGCGTGTCCGCCGAATCCAGCGGCTCCTCGATGACCGATTCGCCCGCACCGAGGAGGGCGAAGACAAGGGCCCGGATGGTATGCGACTTGGACCCGGGGATGGTAACGGCGCCTTTCAGGCGCGATGGATTGACGATGAATTCCACGATTCCCTGTCCTTATTTTTCCGTATCGGTCTATAAAAGATAGTTGTCCTGTCTATCGGAAAAGTATGTTCGCGCAGAAAAATTTACTGATTGTCTTTCGGTTTTTCCCGCAGGTATATGCTGATGTAGTACGGCTCTGATATGGAATTCTCCTTGAGCTCGTAGAGCCTGGCGAATTCCTCCTGGTTCTCCTCAAGTATTGCCAGCGGAGCATCTGTCCCGTTCTGGTAAAAGGCATTGAGATAATTTGCCAGCAGGAACAGGTCGACCGGGTAATAATCGATGGAGCCCTTGACGAACTTGAATTCATTCAGTGTCATGACTGTCTTCAGGTCGTCCCGCAGATAGTAGTCGTTATGGAGCGGGAACGCGGCCTTCATGAAATCGTCATAGATGCCCTCGATATCTTCATCGAAGAGGACCGTCCCGGCCATGAACAGCACACCGTCGAACTGCAGGGCCCGCCGGAATTCATCCACGACCCTTCCGGATTCGAGAAAATCAAGGGTATCGACGCATATGAGCAGGTCAGCAGCGTAATAATCTACCGGGAATTCATTGAACTCGCCGTTTATGAAATGTATCCGGCCGATGACCGGGTCCCCTGGGTAACGGCCCAGGAACTCCCTGATGACTTCCAGCGACGGTTCAACCACGGTAATGTAGGCTTCGGAGCCCTTGGCCAGTTCATACAGGAGGTGCCCGCTTCCCAGTCCCGCCTTGACTATTACACCGGGATTGTAGGTGGCAATGACGTCGAAAAGGCTTTCCCGGAGCTTCGCGGACCGTTTTTCCGGCTCGATGACAACCCTGTTGGCAAAATCATATTTAATAAATGATGCAATATCGCTCAATCTGCTCATGTGGCACCTCTCATGAAGGGTTTATCATCGGCGGATTGGTTTTACGCAACCATTTTTTTATGTTATATAATAATACGCCTGTCTTTTCTATATGACATAATCAGAATTCTTATTGACAGCCTGACAAGAGGGGATGATTATTCACAACATTACAGTAAGACCGCGGGCAGTCAACGGGTACGGGTGGGGCGTCCTCTATTCGCTGCACGGTGCCATAACCGGGAAACACGAGGAGGATCACATGAAGGACAATTCCGTGTATTATGATTCATATAAAGAGGAGCGGGATCTCATCCTCGAATACAACCAGATTGATCTGAGCGACGCGAAGATCACAAACATCATGGGTATCGGCGTGGACAATATCACCCGGGCGCAGGCGGTTGTCCGGGTGATGGAAATGATAAAATCCGGCGGGGTATTCCATATCATCTCTCTCAATCCCTACAAGATACAGCGCTTCAAGAGCAATGCAGACCTGCGCCTTATATCGGGGGCCGCGGACATGCACCTGTCCGCCGGCGCGGGGATACAGTGGGCCGGAAAGATGTTGAAGACGCCGATTCGCGAGCGGATACCCACCCTGAGTTTCATGATGGATATCGTCAGGATCGCCGAGATAAAGGAATTCTCCATATTCCTGGTCGGCGGCAAGCCGGAAATAACGGAGCGGGCGTTTTTCAACATCAAGAAATCTTTTCCCAAGATACGCATAGTCGGGAGGCACGGCGGGTATTTTAATACCGAAAGGGAAAAGTCGGTCATCGAGGCGATCCGGAAATCCGAGGCCAACATCGTGTTTGTCGGTCTGGGTTTTCCCAAAGAGGATAAATGGATCCACACCATTAAAGGCGAATTTAAAAATGCGATCTTCATCGGCGTCGGCGGATGCATTGATGTCATATCCGGCGAAAAGAAGAAGGCTCCGGCGTTTTTCGTGGAGCGGGGACTCGAATGGTTCTACCGCATTATCTCCAAGCCGTGGCGGATCGGCAGGTTCATGAGAATGATGTTATTCTTTTTCGGGGTCATCTTCAAGAGGCTTTTCTCGCGGGGATAGGATCACTTTTCATATCTGCCCCGCTTTGCCATGGTGTCCCGCGCGTTCATGAGCTCGGTGTTGCTGATTTTACCCCTGCCGAGCGTGAAATTGGCGAGTACTTCTTTATTGTTGCAGGAGCGGCACTGAACAATCGCCTTCCCGTCCGAGGTCCATTCGGAAATTTCCACGAAACGCGAACTGCAGTTTCTGCAGAATATAACTGACACAAAATTGCTCATGGGCCCCCCTCACGACTTTGAGTATGCTGGTACAGCCGCGTAATTTTTGCAAGAAGTTTTCATCATTGCTTAATCCACGCGCAGGACGATTACCGATATATCCTCCCTGATCCCCAGGTCTTCGGCAAATTCTCCCGCGAAATTCAGGACGGATTCTATGATGTTTTCCGGTTCGGGTGAATTTTTTTCCAGATAGCGCATGACGCTTTTCAGTCCCAGCTGCTTCCCCATCCTGTTCTTAATCCTGAGAATTCCGTCTGACAGGACGATGAAGAGGTCCCCCGGCATGAGCGAAACGGCGACGCTTTTCGCCTCATCGATATTCTGCCCCAGGCTTCTTTTTCCGAACCTGAGGTAGCGGGCGACGCCGTCGCGTACCAGGATTGGGTAAGCCACGCCGGCGTTGAGGAAGCGCAGTTTTCTTTCCGGCAGGTCAAGAACGCCGTAGAGCAGCGACGCGTTCTGTATGGGCCGCTCGTCATGTTCCATGATGAGGTGCAGCATCCTGACCAGTTCCACCGGGTTTTTCCCTTTTATTTTAGCGAGGGCCCGGATGGCGCCGCTGACAATTGACGCGTGCAGGCCTCCCGGCACGCCTTTTACGTGGAGATCGCCGAGGGCGATCCCGACATGGTCGCTGTCAAGGCTGAACAGGCCGTGAAACTCGCCGCCGATCTCGCGCGCCGTGACGGACTTTGCCATGATCCTGATGGGTCCCAGGCGGGTGTCCACGTCCGGGATCAGGGCTTCCTGTATCGTTCGTCCCGAGTCGATTTCGCTTTTTATCCGCTCCTCTTCCAGCGCATTCTGGAAGAAAATGGCGTTCTGCACTGCCAGTGCCGCCTGGTCGGCGAATACCTTGAAAAGGTTCATGTCATCATCGGTAAAGTCGGGCCTGTTGGTCGGGTTGATGGCCTGTATGACGCCGAGGAGTTTCCCCTTGAAAAGGAGGGGGGTGCAGATGATCGATTTCGTCGTGAATCCGGTGATCTTGTCGAATTCCGGGTCAAAGCGGCGGTCGCCATAGACGTTGTTTATGAGGATGGGTTTCCGGTGTTCCGCGACCCATCCGGCGATCCCCTGTCCCAGCCGCACCCGGTACCGTTCCGCGAGTTCCCTGCCGGCTTCACCCAGGGCCACCTTGAAGACGAGATCGTTGGTTTTTTCTTCGTATAACAGAAGCGTGCTGGCTTCGGTGTCCATGATGTCCTTGATCGTCTCCATGATAACGGTCAGAAGCTTCGCCATGTCCAGGGTTGAGTTGATCATGCTGTTGATGTTGACGAGTTTGGTCAGGTTGTAGACCTGGCGCTCGACAAGGGCGAGGTCGGCTAATGGCTGCTTCTTTTTGAACATAGTACGGTTATTCCGGGCCTGTTATGTGTTATGGGATGACAAGGAACCGGTTCCATGACCGGTTTTTTAATTTTTCGCATGATGCATCAGGACTGGCCATAGCCTGTTTCTGGATAAAAAGCAAGCACTATTTTTAATATTTTAAAATCAGCAGGCCCTGTACCGATGTCATTGCCAGGTTGAAGAGCGTTACCGGTTCCCTCTTGCGGGTGGACGAAATGTATGTAAATGTACCGCCTGGTGCGCGCCCTGTACATTAGACTTGTTGCAATTCATAATTAATTAAAGGGGTCTAAGGGGCGAAGCCCCTTAAAAAGCCCCCGCAGGGGCCTCCTGCGGGCACGAGACGCAAGTTTCGCAACAAGACTATTAGTCGCACACCATGTCATTTTTACGGGCATTAAAATTTTGTTACTGAAAAAAATCAATTGACATAATTTTTTGCATTTACTATGATACTCGCAAGTTAAATAATATGGATAAAGCCTGATTTGAATAATTCCTGTACCTGAGAGCAGGGTTATCGGATTCAGGTGTTTTGATATTTAGACGTTTCTCGCTCTGTCTCTTGCCTAATGAACATTTAAAAAAGCTTTTTTAAGGGTTAAAGTTTTTAAAATTTTTAAGGAGGACGAGGACTATATGAAGAAACTATTAGGGGTCTTGGGAGCAATCCTGTTTGCTTCTACGTTAATTGTAGGCGATCTTTTTGCCTATAACTACAGCCACGACACAAGCTTTACCAGGATGATGGCTCGCAGCGCGACCATCGATGCGCCGGACGCTGTATACTACAACGCGGTCGGTCTGGTTAAGATGAAGGATGGCATGTACATCGATATCGGCAACCAGATGGGTGCAAAAAAATACATGCACAAGTTTATTCTTTCCAATTTTGAAGATAAAACGCCGTCATTTATCATGCCGAACCTTGCTCTTGTCTGGAAGAAAGATAAAGCCGCCATATTCCTGGAAATGCATATTCCCGCCGGCGGTGGAGCGTTAAATGTTACTGGTAAGACCGGTATCTATACCCTCATGACTCAGCCTGCCACTAGGGGACTTCCCTTGTTGCCGACAAAATTGAAAGCCAGCAGCTTCTGGATCCAGGGATCCATGGGCGGATCGTTTGCTTTTACCGATTGGCTTGCTATCACCGGCAGCGTAAAATTCAGCATGTACACATATGAAATGGCGCTCGGTTATATGGGAGCCGGCACCATATCGAAGACCAAGACGTCAGCGAAAGGTTTCTCCGGTCAGGGCGGCATCATGTTAACCCCGATCAAAGAGCTCGCTATTACCGCTCTGTATTCAACCGAGGTAATAGCCCGCGGTAAAACAACTGATATGAAGACGCATTACAGCCACATCGACGAGGCCCGTCTCCCGGACTACCTCCTCATCGGCATCAATGTTAAGCCGACAGAAAAAGTGTCGATCCAGGCGTCATACCAGTTGAACTTCTCCAACGAGAAAGATTATGGTACAGAGAATATCATTGACCTGACCGACGGTTCAGCTCTCAGGGATTTCGCCTATGGCGGCTATGAATATGGCTTGAGAACCGGTATTGAGCGCGTAATAGGCGGCAACGTTCAGGACTATAAATACAGGCTGTCCCATAAGATGGGTCTCGGCGGCGAATTCCAGGTTCACGAGATGTTGATATTCAGCCTTGGCGCATCCTGTGAAACCCAGGATGTATATCCCCGGGCCCAGAATCCCTTTGACCCGAGCCTGGTTAACATTGGCGTGGGCCTTGGACTCAAAATTATGCCGACTGAAAATTTCAGCATCCAGCTTGCTGGAGCAAAATATACCTATATCACCGATTGGGCGATGTATAATATGATAAAGTTGAATAAGAGCGTCTGGTCGGCAGGTATCGGTCTGACTGCAAAAGTTATGTAATAAAGGTTAATCTGGCAATACAAAAGGGCTGTCTGACGGATGTCGGACAGCCCTTTTTTTATGGCATCCTCATGATTAATTGCGAATACCGCCAATCACGGCCGGGCTGGACCCCGAATCAATCAATAAAAACATCCTGACGAATTTTCCTGTTACTGTAGTGCCATGACTGATGACCGGGATCATTCGGCCTGTCAGGGCGCGGTTTTGCTGAAGGATGAGATGCCGGCAGCGGGATATTATATATCCAGAAGAATAACTGTCAGGTTCGCCCCTGGCCGGGTGTCATGCAGACAAAAAAGGCGCGGTTTTGAGCCCGCGCCTTTTTAATGCTTTCATGGCGCCATGTGTTTTATTTGATTTTTTCAGCGGTCATCAGGTTCGACTGTCCCGGTTTGTAGACGTATCCATAGCTGAAGGGGAGCCTGCCTGTCGAGCCGGCATTAAATGCTTTTTTTAAATCATGCTGCATCCGGTTGGCAAAGAGTCCGATGGGCCCGTTGTAGTAGCCGTGGAAGGCGAGCTTCCACCTGTCCGCCTTGAAGTAGCGGAGGGGCACTCCCGAATCGTCCTGGACCAGGTAACTGGTGGATGCCAGGATTGCCGCGCGGATCTGCGTAAATTTTTCGTTGTCATTGTGCATCAGGTATGAAGCAGACTTGATGATGGTCGCGTAGGGCCCTTCTTTTTTAAGGTAGGGGATAAAGTTGGGGGAACTTGTGTTCAGCGCGTAATCGATTACGTTCAGCATGTAGTAGCGCACGGTCTTTGTTTTCCCGGAACCCTTGCGGAAGGATATTTCCACGCCGGGGATGCGCGATTTGGGCGGGTTCTGCCAGTTGATCCGGTCGTCCGACGGTTTGCCCGGCACCACTTCGCTCTTCGCGTCAATGGCGATTTTTTTCGCGTCAACAATCGTGTAATCGTTGGTGGCAAGGAAGTACATGATGATGCCGCCGATGCTGTTGAAGGATTTATTGCTCATTTCCGCGGCCATCCCCTCGGTCTTGAAAAAGTTCATGTGAAGGATATCGCCCAGGGAGCCCCGGAGGCCGTTCAGGCCGCGCGTTATCTGGTCCGCCGGCATGCCGGCAGGCGCCGGTATCACTCCCGGCGGCTCGAGGCCGAACATGATAATGCTCCCGGCGTCGGGGAAAAAAGTCAGCGCGTTCATGATGTCCGGTCCGCTGAAGGGATACAGCACGGAATCGCCGTGCCGGGAAGGTTTGTGCTTTTGCCACCAGTCGCTGATCTTCCGGATGTTCGGCTTCTGCAGGCTGTTCCATGATGATTGCATCTGCTGCCTGTATGATTTATAGAATGCGGATTGACTATACTGGAAGAGCCTGGATTCCTCCGGGATGTCTTTCCCGGCGAAGAGGAGCGCCGTTTCATTGATATCGGAGGGCGGCGTGTTTTTGGCGAATCCGCTCTCTTTCTGCCCGCAGTATGAAAAAGAAAAGAGCAGGATGAGGATGGTCGTCAGGGCGGCTGATTTTTTTCTCGTGCTGTTCATGCAAATTCTCCAAGAATGAATGATAAAGCCGGTAACCGGCACTGTGAATATAGGAAGTTTAAATCAGCCATGTCAAGCTTTTATGGGACACGGGTATATTTTTCTTGACTAAAATCAATTAAACAAGCAGTTTGTTGAGAACGTTGCCGGGTGACATGAAGAAGGGATCCGGCCGGCGGAAATTCCTGGCAACGATTGGTAAAAACCTGCGTTACGTCATAGAGAGGATGAAAACACTCGGCATGATCATGGATAATCTCAAGAGGGCATTGATTGCAATACTGCTGGTAAGCGCGGGTGTCATCGGGTGCGCCAAAATGCCGGAAAAGCTTGTGTCACCGACCTTTAAGATCGAACCGGTGATCAAGGACAACAGGGAGTTGTTCAAGCTGACGTTGAATACCGGCCTCCAGAATGAAAACAGCGACACTGCATTCCTGGACATGAAGGGCCTTATCGTCTTCAAGGATGCGGACAAACGCATACTGGCGATTCCCTTCCGGCTTCCCGTCATTCTACCCTTCGATACCGGCATCATTGAAGCCGAGAAAACCTGTACCGAGAGCGAGATAATGCCCCTGGTGGTCCTTTTCGGGTCCGACAGGGAAAAGCTCATGAACGATAAGGTCCTCGACCGCTCTTTTATCGACGAAAAGAACATCGGCTTTGAGCTGACCGGGTATGAGAAAAAGAACATCCTGGATCTGCTGAAGGAAAAAGTGAATGAAAAAAATTAATGATGCCAATATATATCTTATCGCTGCCGTAACGACGCTGGTGATCGGTCTCGTGCTGGGGGTCATAGCGTTTTATTCGATTCTTTCCGTTGAGCCCGGGGTTGAGAAGTTGCTCGCGGCAAAGGAAGACGTCAGCAGGAGCTACAAGCAGGCGTACCTGGTCCTGCGCGATCCCCAGGTTTTTGCCGGATATGGATATTTTGATACCGAAGGCGTGGCCATAAAAAATTCCCTCGGATTTTTCGACAAGCGTATATATAACGGCGAAGAGATCGATACCAACCGGAGGGCCTACCTCGAACTGCTTCTCGAGAGGAGGAAAAAGGGTTCCGTTCTGACCAGGAACACCATGGCCTTTTTCATGATCCTTTCGCTGGTGTTCTGGGCGGTATTTATCCAGGAACGAAGATCAGCCGGGCAGTAATTGAATTTCCCGCCATTTTCCTCTTGACATCAGATCATTTTGGGCTCATACATTAAGTGCTTTAGTTTTGCCGTGAATTTATATGCATTACAAACTAATTGTCCATTTTTCACCTTGTGGTGGGGTGAGTATTTAAGGTATCATATCTAAGGTAAATGAAAAAAAAGATAATGGTCATTGACGACGAGGAGCAGATACGGAAGCTCCTTGTGCGGATTTTATCGACCGCGGGATATGATGTGGTCACGGCGTCGAACGGGAAAGAGGCACTGGATCTCCTGCCAACCGTATCCGTCGACCTGATCATGCTGGACATGAACATGCCGGAGATGGACGGTTTGAGTTTTCTCCGCAATGTAAAGGACAACAATCTTACCCATGTGCCGGTGCTGATGATCTCCGGCGAGCACAATCCGGACAATATCGTGGAAAGCTACAAACTGGGCGTGTACGATTTTATCCGCAAGCCCGAGCAGACGGAAGTGATGCTGAAAAGGGTCGAGAACGGCCTTAAAATAGGGGAGATAATCAATTTCAATGAATTCATCAGGGTCGAGCTTCTCATGGCCCGCAAGCTCCAGAAGTATCTTTTCCCCGAGCCGAACGTGTGTACCGACCGGGTGAAGATCAATACCTGGTCCATGCCGCTGTCGGATATCGGCGGCGACCTCTATGACTACGTCATATTCAGGGACGACCGGGTCATCTTTTTTATTGCCGACGTGTCCGGCCACAGCATTTCAGCCTCGCTGTTTACCGCCATCGTGAAGATGGTGTTCCGCAATGCCCTCCAGAAGACGGATACTCCGGGCGAAATAATGGCGATCATGAACCAGGAGCTTTCCGGGAATCTTCCGGTTGAATCTTTCGTGACGGCCTTCTGCGCCCTGTTTGACCCGTCTACAGGGGTATTGAAGTATTCCAACGCGGGTCATCCGAATCCCTATTGCCTCACCGGGAACG
>CAZZHU010000050.1:0-3326 GCA_964654045.1 uncultured Leptospirales bacterium | reverse complement strand
ACCCATCGCCGGCGCCGATTATGAAACCTACGCCGTCAGTATCGAGGGACCGGCGAGTATTTTCGCCGTGACCGACGGCATCCTGGATATCATCAACGACGTTGACCAGGCTGTCGGTGAAAAGCTGATCAACGATGTCCTTGCCAAAAAGGAAAAAACACCGCTTGAAAAATTCAGGATGATACAGAAGTTCGTGACAAGTCCTGATGTGGTAATCAACGATGACTGCACCCTTATGCTTGTCGACCTGGCGTGACCCATGCATAAAATCCTGATTGTTTCGGATTCCCACGGAAACCGCGCGAAACTTGTCCGCATCATTGCCCGGGAATATCCATTTGATTGCCTGGTCCATTGCGGCGACGGCGTCAATGACCTGTTTCATGTCGATATTCCCGACGGCGTTTCGGTTGTGCGCGTCTGCGGCAATATCGACATGGCCCGGAGCTTCGATATGGAGCGGATCGCATTTTTCGAGGCCGGCCCGGCGCGCCTGATGGTTGCCCATGGCGACCAGTTCGGCGTGCATAACGACTACGGGCGCATCGAGCGGGAAGGAATGAACAGGAAGGTCGACGCTGTCCTGTTCGGCCATACCCATGTCAGGTATCACCGGGACGGGAAGCCGGCCCTTTTCAATCCCGGGCCTGCCGTCAATGGCATGTATGGGCTTGCCTTTATTGAGGGTTCTCTCAGTTTCAGTCACGGCAGTCTGGAAGAAGAATAGAAGCGGTATCGCGACCGCTTGGTCTGGTTCAGGTGAAGAAGGGGATGCTTACGCGGAAAAGGTCGGGTCTTTTTTTATAAGGATCTCCTTGATTTTGGCATCTCCCGCCGAGAAATAGATTATGGGAGATTCCATCAGCGAATATTCATCAATCAGCCGTATGAAATCCTCGTCCCGCCTGAGATCAAGAAGATCAATTTCCCTGAATTTCCTGTTCCCGATAAATATTGCTTTCATGGTAGATCCTGTATGAAGTTGTTAGGCAACTTCGATAAAATGTCCGTCGAAGCTCCCCCCGTACATTGTAAGGCTTGTGCTGTTAAACGATCCGCAAGAAAAAATCAGTTGTTACATTATCCGATTGGCAAGTTTTCTTTACATTGCAAGGTTACAACCATTAATTTATTTGTCCAGCATTTTTAATAAGAAATTTTTTCTGAAGAAAAATATTTTGGAAAAAAAATTCTCTTTTTATGTCTGATAGGTACATCCGCGTCTTGTAACATTTTGGTCAAGAATAAATTTATGTTTTTCTGAAAAACATCTGATGCGACAGAACAGCTCGTTAAGAGAAGTCGGACAAAAAATAAAAAATAGTCTTGTTGCGTGCATCATATTTTTGGAGTCTGAGTGGCGAAACTCCTGAAAAAGCCCTCGCGGGGCCTTCCCGGGCGCAGGATGAACATCCCGCAACAACTTTAATGGTATTGTCTATCATCAAAAAGAATTAATTGTAAAATTGATAGCAAAAATAATATGCTAAAATCTTACTTTTTCATGAATATAAATAAAAATAACATGATTGCTTCGCCGCGGAGTTTATCCAGAGTTTATCAAAAAGCTTTTTGCGGGCTGGACGCGATATCCATAATTGAGAAGACTTCTAATAATTTATCATATCGTTTTATTATTACCTGACATAAACCGCGGTAAGATGCAATCGTTTATTGTGCGTTAAAGACCTTCATGAATCGGGGCGCAGCAGTTGAAGCCGGTTGCGCCTGTCCTTCTATCGTGAAAGGATAAAAAGTCTTGATGGAAAATATCAACTCATCCCGGAAGGAACCATAATATTTAATTTACGATTGACTTTTAAAGGTACGATAATATACATTGACCCCAAATTTATGTCGGTTTATCTTACCAGCAGGTTCACTATATCATGAAATTATTCGGCAGAGCGGCAACCTCTTTTTTCATAATTGCGTTACTGGCGCTTATGTCCACCGATCTGTATGCATTCAAGTTTGACTTTACCACGGTTAGCGACATCGTTGACAATATAAAGAAAAACTTCGGCAAAATGGAGTCGTACCAGGCCAATTTTACCATTGTATCCGATAAAGGGGGGAAAACGAACCAGCAGACGGGCGTTATTAAATACAAGGCCCATAACAAACTGCGTATCGAATTCAATCAGCCCTATGGCCAGAAGATCGTTTCAAACGGTAAAATGATGTGGATTTATATCCCGTCCATGAACGTGGTGGCGGAACAGGACCTGAATTCCGAATCCGGGATATTCACATCCGGCTCAAAAAGCGGCCTGAACTGGCTTTTTTCGAAATATCACTACCGGTTCGCCTCCAAGGATCAGCCTGAAACACAGGATGACGGCACCAGGCGGTACACCCTTATCCTGAAACAGAAGGAGAGCCGGAGCGGTTACAGGAAGATGAAATTGTGGGTCACGGAGCGGTATTTTATCATCAGGGCACAGGGTGAGACGTCCACGGGGAAGAAGGTTGACATAGCATTTTCCGACCTGAGAACGAACGTCAATTTGCCCAACGGCATTTTTAAATTTGACATACCCTCGCGGGCCCGTGTAATAAAAAATCCAATGATATCAGAGGAGTAGGTCTTGGAAAGCATCGGCGAAACATTACGTCAGGCGCGGGAAGCCAAAAAAATTTCCATCAAGGATGTGGTCAAGGAGACCAACATCAGCCCGTTATATCTGCAGGCTCTCGAGGAAGAGAAATTCGACAAATTTCCGAGTGAAACCTACCTGATCGGCTTTTTGCGCACCTATTCAGAGTTTCTCAAGCTTGATGTCGAGGCCATCGTCCAGGCATATAAAGGATACAAGATCGGGGAAAGCGCCACCCCCCTCGAGGAACTGACCAAGCCGACAAAGTCCAATATCAGCATGGTGGCATCGTCCTTCATCAACAAGCACCGTAATGTCCTCCTTATCGCCGGTATCGCCCTGGTGTCTATTTTCCTGATATGGGGCATCAAGTCCCTTTTTACGTCCAGTGTCGATATATCCAGCGGCGATTCCACTGACACTATTAAAGAAGAATACGCGAAAAACAAGGAACATGAAATCGAAAACCTCCGCAACCTCCAGCTTGCCAACAACAAGGGTTTCATCCTGGTGTATAAAAATGAAGCGGTCCAGTTCCTGGTCGATAACAAGGAGGTGGTTTTTCTCCTGAAAAGCATCAACGGCGAAGCCGTTTCGGTGGAGCTTCTGCCGGGCAAGAAGATCGTAAAGCTGAAAATCGAGGAGCCCCGTACCCTGGCGATCGAAGGATGTCCCCGTGACGTAACCTTCACCCTCAAGGGACTCACCGAGAACAGGGCCAAGATC
>CAZZHU010000049.1:11153-25626 GCA_964654045.1 uncultured Leptospirales bacterium | reverse complement strand
GATCCGGGGGCCCTACGACGCGCCGGACATGTGGCTCCAGGACACGCTGTCGCTCGCAAAGATGTACGGCGCCGACTGCATCATATACAACGGCACGCCGGGGTGCCGCAACACCTGGGGCATGGTGAAGCTTTTCGCCCGGGACACGGAAAAGGCGGGGTTCCCGACCTTCATCATGTACGGGGACGCCTTTGACGACAGGGTCGAATCATGGGAGGCCTCACAGAACCGTCTGGAGGAGTTTTTACAGGTAAGGAGGCTGCTGGTATGATGGTGGCAGGATGCGACGTGGGATCTCTCACATCAAAAGCGGTTATCATGAACAATGACAGGATCGTTGGATCGGTGATTATAAAATCGAAAGCAAGGCCGGGAGATTCGGCTGACGAAGTAATGGGACAGGCCCTATCCGGGGCCGGGTTATCCCTGAAAGACATGGATTTCTGCGTGGGGACCGGGTATGGCCGGGATAAAATCTCATTTATAAAGGAAGCGGTGACCGAGATTGCATGCCATGGCCGGGGCGCCCAGTGGCTGGTGCCGTCGGCGCGGACCGTCATCGACATAGGCGGACAGGACTGCAAGGCCATGCGCCTTGACGCGAAGGGAAACATGATAAAGTTCACGGCCAACGATAAATGCGCCTCCGGCACCGGGCGGTTTCTCGAGGTCATGGCTCGGGTCCTCCACGTTGAGCTCGGCGACCTCGGCGCCATGTCGGCCGCGTCAAAGAACGCCATTACCCTGGCATCGGCCTGCACGGTGTGGGCCCAGGCGGACGTGATCCAGCACCTGAACAATGGAGTGCCCGTGGAGGATATCGCGGCCGGGATCAACAGCGCCATGGCGGCCCGCATGTCGATTATCGTGAACAATATCGGGTTCGAGCGGGACGTGGTCATGACCGGCGGCGTGGCAAAGAACGCCGGCGTGGTGACGGCACTGGAGAAACTGCTGGGGCTGAGGATCAAGCGCGTCACCAGGTCTGATCCGCAGCTAGCCGGCGCCATCGGCGCGGCGCTCTTCGCGATGGAAAAGGCGCAGGGAGGAAAGTCATGATAGTAGCCGGATGCGATGTGGGATCCCTTACAGCCAAGGCGGTTTTAATGGACGGGAACGGTATAGCGGCGTCGGCGGTTACCCTGGCGAAACGCACGCCGGAGGATTCGGCCCGGGCGGTGATGGACCTGGCGCTTGAAGACGCGGGTGCGGCCATGACGGATATAGCCTGGTGCGTGGGTACCGGTTATGGCAGGAAGCATATTCCATTCGTCAACAGCATGGAATCGGAAATCGCATGTCATGCCCGGGGCGCCGTATGGCAATCGCCCACGGCGCGGACCGTCATCGACATAGGCGGACAGGACTGCAAGGCCATCAGGGTTGATCCATCGGGCGCCGTGACGCGTTTCATATATAATGACAAGTGCGCCTCAGGGACCGGGAGGTTTCTCGAAATCATAGCGGAGGCCCTTGAAATAGAACTGGGTGATATGGGGGATATCTCGTTGAAATCAACGAAGAAAATAACCCTGTCAAACCAATGCGTGGTTTTTGCCGAAACCGAGATAATTTCCCTGGTGAACGAAGGGGCGGAGATTCCTGATATTATCCGGGCACTTCATCATGCCGTCGCCAACAGGGCCGCGGCCCTGGCGAAAAGCATCACCATTGAAAAAGATATCGTGATGACCGGCGGGGTTGCACGAAACGCGGGAATGTTCGAGGCGCTAAAAAACGCCCTGGGAGTCGAACTCCTGAAGGTCGAGAATCCTCAGATAAACGGAGCCATCGGGGCGGCCCTTATGGCCATGGATGCGGCTCGTGGCGGCCCGGGCGTGGAGCATCAGAAAGAAGGGGCCATGGCAGAGTAAGACCGGATGAAGCTCTTTGAAGAAGTCATACATGATCTCAGAATCTGGATGGACGGGATGAAGGCGTCACCCCGCGGTTTTCACGAGACCGCCGCGATTTGCCGGCCATGGCCGGCGGGAGAGCGGGGCAATATAGTGCTGATGAACGATACCGCTATTGAGCTCGGCAATCCCAGGGATGAATCAGTGTCATTCCTGGTGTGGACCGATGATCCGGCCGCGGTCAGGGACGGGGTTGTTACCCGTATAGGGCCGGACGTGAAGGATTATGCCGGCGCAAGCCTGCCGCTGGGGAAGGCGGTCATCCTCGGCGTCGACGGTTTTAACGAGGACAATTGCTATGACCGGCACCGGGAGATCGAGCTGGCGCGGTATGACGTTAACCTTAAAGGATACATGATGCGGGCCGTGTCGCAGTACATGCGGGAATGGAGCAGGATAAGCAGCAGGGCTATTTCGGACGGATTTTCCCTTGAGGTGCTGGCCTCAGCTCTGATGGAGAGGTACCGTCAGCTCGATTATGTCAGGGCGGTGGAAATCCTCTTCGTGACCTCGGCGCCGGAAGATGTACGATCGCTCACGCGCATCGGGGAGCGGGCCGTACGGCTCATCAGCGCCATGAACAAGATGGCGCTGGAGCTCACGTTCGACTGCGGCACCTGCGAATTCACCGACGTCTGCGGCGATGTTTCGGAGCTCAGGTCGATGAGGAACGCGCTTCGCGGTAAGGAGAAGGCCGTGCATGAACATGACTGATAAAAACAGGACCTCCATTATCGCCGTGTGCGGCAAGGGAGGGGTGGGTAAGACATCCATCAGCGCCATCGCCGCGGCTCTGCTCTCTGGGGATCCGTCGAAGAAAGTCCTTGCCGTCGACGCAGACCCGGCCGTGGGCCTGGCCCTCGCGCTCGGTTTTTCGGCGCGCAGGACGATTGATGACATAAGGAATGATCTCATCGCCAAAGTAAAGGACGGTGTCCGCGAAGACATGCACCAGTTCGCGTCGGCCCTGGATTACGAGGTGTTCGCGGCACTGGAAGAAAAAAAGAACCTGGCCTTCCTTGCCATCGGGAGGCCAGAACAGGAAGGGTGTTACTGCCAAGTGAACGATTTTCTCAAGGATGTGATAGAAACAGTTTCATCGAATTTCGATTACGTGGTTATTGACGGGGAGGCCGGCATCGAGCAGGTGAACCGCCGGGTGATGGAGCGCGTGAGCCACCTCCTGCTCGTTTCAGACCGGTCCGCCAGGGGACTGGCGGTTGCAGCGAGCATCATGGATGTGGCGCGAAGCGTTGTGCATTACGAGCGGTGCGGACTTGTCATGAACCGTGTCAGGGCGGGCGAGGAGCATACACTGCCGACGTCCCCCGGAGTTCCCTTTCTCGGTTTTCTGCCTGAAGATGACCATGTGCGCGGCTTCGATATCGAAGGAAGGAGTTTCCTGGAATTGCCGGAATGTCCGGTTAAAACGGGAGTGCGCCGCTGCCTCTCGGCCTTCGGTTTTCTCTCCGGAGGACAGGATATAATCTCAGAAGGAGTGATGACATGAAAAACTCCTCCGATATGCCGGTATTCGAAGAGCTGCTCGCGGAACCGTTAAACCGGCTCGTGGAGCAGGCAATGGATGAACGGCGCGTTCCCATCGGGTACACCTGCAGCTATGTCCCCGAGATACTGCTGTCGGTCGGGAAGCTCTTCCCGGTCCGACTGAGGGCGCCCGGCATCGCCGGCACGGAGCTGGCGGACACCTACATGTCAAATGTGATATGCTCCTACACCAGGAGCCTTCTGGAGTTTGCCCTGGGAGGGGCTTATGACCGTCTGGGGGGGTGGGTATTCACCGCGAATTGCGATCATATGCGGCGCCTCAAGGACAACCTGGACTATCTCCGCAGGCCGGCCTTCTGCCATATTCTTGACGTTCCCCACAAGCGGGGCGGGCCTGCCCTTGACTGGTACGCAGGCGAGCTGGATTATCTTGCGAAGAGGCTGACGGAGCATTTCGACGTCAACACTGCCGGTGATGAGCTCGCGGCTGCTGTCAGGAGCCGTAACAGGATCACTTCCCTCCTTCGAAGCACCGGCGACCTGAGAAAGGAAGACCCGCCCCTCATAACGGGAGGCGAGTTTCACCGGATCATGATGGCTTCGCTGGTAACTCCGAAGGATCTCCTCGTCCCACTTGTGGAGGATTTTCGCCGGAAAACGGCAGAGCGGGGCGGGATCGGCCCCTTCCGGGCAAGGATCATGGTCGCCGGCGGAGAGCTGGACGATATCTCCTTTATCGATGTCATTGAGTCGCAGGGCGGACTTGTGGTAGCGGACCGATTCTGCACCGGGTCGCTTCCGGCCCTGGACCCGGTCCCGGAAGCCGGCGATCCCCTCAGGGCCGTGGCTGAGCACACGCTTAACAAGGTGCTGTGCCCCCGGATGATGGAAGAGTTCGACGAGCGCGCCGCAGCCATCAGGGACACGGCGCGGGAGTACCGGGCCGACGGTATCATCATCCAGGCCATCAAGTTCTGCGATACCTGGGGAGTCGAGGGAAGCACGCTGACGTCGGTGCTCCGCTCGGCGGGCATACCGGTACTCCGCCTGGAGCGGGAATACCGGCACACGGGCGAGGGACAGCTGCGCACGCGGGTACAGGCCTTCATCGAAAGCATGGGGAAATAACCGGGGTTAAACACTATGGACAACAGCAGACCGTCGGCGTTCGATTACCTGAAACATGCGAAGTATTTTATGCTTATCTGGATCAGCTTCGCTCTTCTCGCGGTCCGGCGCGGCCCCATCTCCCTGCTCCGCGACATCAGGCGGTATCCATGGCTGCTGATACTGCTCAGGGCGCCGTTCCTGATGGGACGATTTGCGAAGGGGAGGACAGGTCTCTACCGTGAAGCAAACGAATTGCTGATCGCGTTTATCGTGAAAAGGATGACGCATCTTCTCCTGTATTCCCTGAAACGTAATGATAAATTCATCATACACCAGGAGATGGTGCCCCCGGAGATATCCCTGGCCATGGGACTTTCCGTGTGGCCCGCGGAGATACTGTCGATTTTGCTTCCAATCATCGATACCCATGCGGCGGAGCGTTTTATCGACCGGTGCGAAAATGAAGGCGTCCCTCCGGACATATGCAGCCACGTCAAGATGACGCTTGGCGTTGTTCTCAGCGGCGAGATGCCGCCCGCTTCGGTCATCGTCAGTTCAAACCTGCCCTGCGACGGGAACATGACCGGGTATGAAATCACGAGGCGATGGAACAACGCTTCCATCTTCAGGCTTGATATTCCCTTCAATTTCTATGATGAACGGGCGGCGCACTATTTTGCCGGGGAACTGAGGAGGATGATCGCATGGCTCGAGGAGAACACGCCGGGCCGCATGGACTGGGACCGCCTCCGCGCCATATGCGAGGAAAGGAACCGCATGGCCGAAGTGGAAATAGAACTCTGGGAGATGATCAGCACACGGCCGGCGCCAATGGCAGCCGAACCGGTATACCTGGGCCACCTCTGGGCCTTTAACATCGACCCGGGAAATCCCGCGGCGACACGCTATTTCCGTCGCCTTGCCGATAAGGCCAGGCGCAACCTCGAGGCGGGTGTGCCGGCGGTGCCGAAGGAAAGGTTCCGCGCTGTTCTCTGGAACCCGCCGCTCCTGCATTTCTCGGAGCTTTTCCGGTGGGCCGAGGAGGAATACGGCGTCACCCTGGTCATAGACAGCATGACCTACAATTCACAGCCGCTGATAGATACCGCCACGCCGGACACGATGCTCCGCGACCTGGGCAAGATCATCATGCAGGGACCCATGGCGCGGCATACCAGGGGGCCGGCGGAGAATTATCTCGACGATATATTCCGGATATATCACCGCTTCAGCCTTGACATGGTGTGGGTGGCGGGCCACATCGGGTGCAAGAACACCATGGCCCTTAACCAGATGCTCCGTGAGGCATGCCGCGAGAAAGGCGTTCCTCTTCTCATAATCGAGTACGATCTTTCCGACCAGCGCATCTGTTCCCATGAAGGAATAATACGACAGATTGATCATTTCATGCAGAACGTGATGAAGGTGGGCAGGCTCGGGATTAATAAAGAGAATATTGCATGACAACGGGGGATCGCAATGGAAAAAAAATACTATGGCGGGTGCGACGTCGGCTCAACGACCGGAAAGGCGGTCATACTGGATGAAAATGGAGTCATTGCGGCCACGGTAATAGCGCCTTCGGAAATTGACCCGGAGGAGACATCGCGCATTGTCATGGACAGGGCGTGCTCCATGGTCGAAGGCCTGAACGGGATCGGTGACCTGGCGTACCTGGTCGGGACCGGCTACGGGAGGAACGAGGTGCCCTTCGCCAACGAAAATATATCCGAAATAAGCTGCCACGCCCTGGGTGTTTTTTCCTGCGATAAGAATATTAAAACCATCGTCGATATAGGCGGGCAGGACTTGAAGGGAATAGCCGTTGCAGATGACGGTTCCGTTCTGGAATTCGCCATGAATGACAAGTGCGCTGCCGGTACCGGACGCTTTTTCGAGGCCATGAGCCGGGTTTTCCGCATGGGACTGGATGAATTTTCAAATATATCCCTGAGCGCCAGGAAGGTTATTCCCGTGACGGCGCAATGCAGCGTTTTTGCCGAAAGCGAGGTGATAAGCCTTCTGGCGAAAAAACAGCCGCCGGCGGACGTCGCGGCCGGCATACAGGCTTCGGTAGCCAAGCGCTGTTTCACACTCCTCAAGCGTATCGGGATCAGGGAGAAAATAACCGTCACGGGGGGGTGCGCCAAGAATGCCGGGCTCATGAAGGCTCTCGGCGATCTCCTAAAAATGGAAATCACGCCGCTCGCCATCGATCCCCAGCTCATGGGCGCCCTGGGCGCGGCGGTATTCTCCTGCCGGAGGGGCGGAAAACAGGATGTGTCGCAAGTTCAACTGAACAGGAACTCCGTCATTATACCCCGGTAGCAGGTGCATTTAGTTAGCCGGGTTGCCCGGCATCGAGGGGGATGCCGGTTGAATGATCCCGATTTACTGCTTTTTCGAAACCGAAAACAGTATGAGCCCTATCCCGAGTATGATCAATGTAATCGGGCAGGGAAGGGGCAGCCCGAGGGGATTTGGTTTGTTCAGGATCATCAGGGTTGAGTCGGCGATAAGCAGTACTCCGGATATGATGAAGCAGATTTTTGATATTTTGAGCATGTGATCTTCTCCTCCTGCGCGGATTGATAATTATTCAAAAGCGCTTTTAAACGGCAGCTTGATGTAAAAAGAAGCTCCCTTCATGTATTCAGATGTAAACCACATTTTACCCTTGTGGTTCTCCTCCACTATCCGGTGCACGACATAGAGACCGATGCCTGATCCCGATTGGGACTTGAATGATGACTTGGTCGTAAAATAGGGCGCGAATATTTTTTTGTTATCGTCAGCGCTGATGCCGATCCCGTTATCGCTGATCTCAATCAGGGCCCCATCCTGTTCCATGGTAAGCCTGATGAGAATCAGGGGATCATAGCTTTTTCTTTCTTCGGCGCCTTTAAGGTTATTTCTTTTTTCTTCAATGGCCTCGTAGCTGTTGTCTATCAGGTTGTATGTCGATTCCATGAGCTGGGTCATGACACCGTAAATCATCGCGTCTGGTTCGATCTCGGTCCTGATGGGAAACTCTTCAATGCCGTGCTTTATCTTGGCCAGGTCTATGGCGCCCTCGACGACATCTTTAAAGGGGAGCTCGGAAAAGTAATTCCGCTTGTCATCGGCAAGGGTGTAGTTCAGTATCCCCTGGATAACGGCGTTGGTCCGTATCACGTTGTCGATAATGGATTCGCTTATTTCGTCGAGGGATTCGAAAGTCTGCATGATGGAGGGATTCATCTTCATGATATCGCTGTGCTTTTCCTGGAAATCCGTGATTTCATGCTGGATCTGCCGTGATCCGAGGGAGAAGTGGTTGAGACGGTTCCGAATCTGGTGCGCCACACCCTCGGCCATGCCGCCGATGAAGGCCAGTTTTTCCGCCTGGAACAGCCGTTCCTGCGTCTTTTTGCGTTCATCAATGAAAAGGCAGTTTTCAATGGCCATGGCGGTCTGGTGGGAGAGCAGTTCAAACGTTTGAAGGTCGTCATGGGTGTAAAAGGTCCTGTCTATTTTTTCACCCAGCATCAGGAAACCCAGAAGCCTGTTATCGAAAAATGTCGGCACGATCAACTTGATTTTCTGTGCCGTGTCGCTGTGAAAGAGGTGCGACATTTCCTCGAGGACCAGCGGACGCCGGTATTCCCTGATAAGTTCAATTGTCGGATTGTCGTTAGGTATGGAAAAGCCTTCGGGAAAGACCGTGTATGAATTGGCTATCATGAGCTTGAAACTATTTTTTTCGCCGTCTTCAAGAAATATGGCCGCGTAATCAACCTTGATGATGGATTTCATGCCGTACATGATTAGTTTCAAAAGGCGGTCGAGGTTGTGTTCTCGGAGCATGAAAACGACGGATTCGTTGAGCACCTTCTGATATTCGCGCTGCTGGGACAGGAGAACGTCCTCGGCTTTCCCGAGGAGATAGCGGTACATGACCGGGCCGATTGTCGCGAGGATGAACAGCAATATAAATGAAAGTAAACCGAAATTGGTGCGAAACCCGATCATCAAGGGAATGCCGAGGACCAGGGCGTATATTGCTATGAAAATACCGGTGCGGGTCAGCACGACCTTGATATCCATGAGACGATAGCGTATTATGGCGAACCCCATGAGGATTATATAGACAACGATGAGTATGTTGGCGTATGGCGGTAAATCAACATTGTACCACATCGGCCAATTGAAGGCGCCGCCGATGAAACCGATGAGGCCTGATACGATGGTATATTTAATCTGTTCACGCAGGCGGCCGGTGGCGGTTTTCAATCTCCATGTGAGAAGCAGAAAACCGTACAGGCACTGCCAGATCCAGAAGAACAGGTACACGTTAAAGAGGGGGGTAGGGTTTGGCCAGAACCCAAGGCCAAAACGCGGTTCCAGGTCCGTGTAGACCAGGGAGCAGATATTCAGTATGATGAACGCGCAGTTTATTATTGAATAAACAATGAGTTCGATTTTTCTTGTTTTGAATTTGTCAATAAGGGCGAAGACGTAGAAAAGGAAGGTCAGGTTTATCAAAACAATACCGGTGAACAGGACCATGAACGGGAACATGGCCGATTCCGGCGTCGAGCACAATTGCCAGAAAAAATATCCGGCGCTGTATATGGCTATGCTCAGGCTGTTCAGCGAAAAGGTGCGGTTCAGGCTGCTGCGGGGATTTTTCAGCAGAACGAGTGCGCCGAGGAATGCGCTTCCAAGAAAATTCAGAAGTCCTGTCAGTGCAAGGTATGTCATCACCTACTTCTTTTTTTCAATGATCATGAAAAAAATGATATTCGTTTCCTTTTCCCTTGTTACTGATAGGTCATAATCCTGAATACCTGATGATTTTACCAATTCGATGGTTTCCGGTTCGTTCCTGAGGTGAAACGTCCAGTCGCACCACCAGTCCGCCGCGAGAGGGCTGAAGTTCTTGGAATCCTTGTGGGCGATGACCAGTTTTCCTCCCGGCTTCAAAAGGCTGTACAGAAAGATGATCAGCGATTTAAGGGCGGATTCCGGAATGTAGTCGGCAAGGCCAATGGTGTAGATAAGGTCTTTGCCTGTTAACTTCTCGCGGTGCGCGTCCGGGTTTTTGATGTAATCATACACGCTGTTGCACAGGGTGCGGTACTCAACATGGGGAGGTGAATTTTCAAGTGCTTTCAGTGAAAATTCGAGAGCGTCCTTGTCCTGGTCCATCAGGGAGAATGTTATTTTCTTTGAACCGTCGAAAGTATTCTCGTCAAACATCTCCTTTATCTCGCGGCATGAACCGCAGGCGATATTGAGGATTTCGAGGCTTTGCCCCGGTGCAGTCGTGATGAACCGGGCAAGAATCTCCTTCATTTTGTTCATCCGGCTTCTGACCGCTCTGGCGTAATCGTCCATCTGGAACCGCCTGTCAATGCAGTAGCCGATATTGCCGGAAAGTGTTTTCCGGTCGTATATTATCTCTATGAGGCCGTAATCGCCGGCGTAGCCGCTGGGCTTCGTGAAGGCGTGTTTGACTATTTTTGATTTGAGACCGAGGGGGATGACGCATTCCCGGAAGGTTCTCTTGATTTTTTTCATAAGCTCGACATTATTGATGTCATCTTCAAGTTTTTTGCCTTCGGGAAGTATTATATCGGTTTCCTGTATAAGAATATCGCTGGCTGATTCTTCATCAAGCTCGCCGCGTTCCATGGCCGCATCAAGACCGTAGATAATGCCGAAGTACCTGGTCGCTTTTTGCCAGAATTCCTCGATCAGGCGCTTCTCATTTTCGCCGGTTGTCTTCGACAGAACGGGATGAATTTTTTCCATCATCGATGTCTGCATTGCGGCATCGAAATATTTTTCCTGCACTTTCATAGGCTATCCTGCGCGAATTAAAAATGGATTACTTTTTAAAAGACAATTAATGTTAGATTAAATGAAATTAATTTTTAGTGAATATTCTAAAGTTTGTACCTTATTATTGCATCCTACCTGTGAAATCAAGTATAAATTTGACTATTTTTGACAAGTGGTGCATAAAAATTATGATACTATTAATAGTGACGTTTGGGTGATTTCCTGCCTCATCATGCGTACTGTCTGTAATACTTAAGAAATAACGATGAAAGTTTAAATACATCATAGGTTGATATTCCGATCTGCTTGTATTATTTATAATTATTTTTCATAAATCGCTATGAATTTATTATATAATAATAAAAATATGTTGACAGGTATATATAATCTATATATATAAAAATTATATAGTTAGTTTTCCATATATTATACTCAAATTGGTTGGTTTTATGTCAATAAAATACGCTATTCTGGGCCTGCTCAATTATACAGATATGCACGGCTACCGTATCAAGGAGCATATCGAGAAGAACTTCGGCCACATGTGGTCTATTAATTTCGGACAGATCTATCCCAACCTCAAGGACCTTGAAAAAGACGGTTTTATCACCATGCTGGAGCTTGCGCCTTCAGATGACGGCGGGCCGCATAAAAAGCTTTATTCGATAACGGAAAAGGGCGAGGAAGAGTTCCTGCGCTGGCTCTCGGAATCTCCTGAACGGCCGATGCTTATTAGAGACTCGTTTCTTCTGAAGTTCGCCTTTTACGGTTTCGGCGAGATCGGGCATGCATTGAGCATTATCGATGAACAGATCGCGTTGTTTGAGGAACAGCTGATACGGCGTAAAAATAACCACGCCCGATGGGCGCGGCACGGTGTGTACGTGCGGCTCCTTGCGGAGCTTGGTATAACCCAGAATGAAATGTATCTCGACTGGCTCCGTTATGCGCGCGAAGAGATAGCCAAAAGCGGGAATATAGAGAATAACACGATGTCAGCGGCAGGGAAAGTCATGGAAAAATCCTGATCCCACGGGACCATTAGCCGCTTCAGTAATGTTATTTGATAGAATTGCCTGGTAAGGGAGGATACGCCCATGGCGGATACTAAATTATTGAATATATCTGAAAGGGGAGATTAATGGATTACAAGTTCGATTTGCCTACAAAGATACTTTCCGGTGCGGGGTGTTCGGCTCAACTGGGCGCACAGGTGTCAATTACCGGAGCGAAGAAAATAATGTGCATCTGCGACAAGGGCGTAAAAACCGCCGGTATCGTGGGCCCTATCGTTTCATCCCTCGAAACAGCCGGTATTGAAGTGGTATGCTTCGATGGCGTCCTTCCGGATCCACCGATGGAGATCGTTGAAGAATGCACCGCCTATGCCCATAAAGAAAAACCTGATGCTTTCGTTGCGATCGGGGGGGGGAGTTCCATCGATACCGCCAAGGCTGTTAATGCCAACATGATGAATCCCGGCAAACTGAAAGACCATGCCATTATTTTGAACGGCCTGAAGGTGTTTCCATTTGAGAATAAACCGAAACCTTTATTCGCACTTCCCACAACAGCGGGGACCGGCAGCGAGGTCTCCCAGGGAGCCGTCGTGACGGACTCCGGCCTGAAACTCAAACTGTCAATCATATCTCCTGACATGATGCCGTACATGGCGGTCATTGACCCCAATCTCATGACCGGTCTGCCGCCGCACATCACCGCATCAACCGGGCTGGACGCCTTGTCCCACGCTGTTGAGGGGATGATGAGCGGACTGGCCATTATCACCCCCTCGCCAATGCGGGACTCCTTCGCCATGACCGCGATCGAATTGATAATAAACAACCTGCAGACGGCTATGAATGACGGGAAAAACATAGCGGCACGGATGAACATGGCCTACGCCGCATTTATGGCCATGCTGGGGAGCACGAGCGGTTACAGCATGGGGCATGTCATGGGGCATGCCATTGGAGAGGTAAGTAAAATCCATAACCACGGATTCATATGCGCCTCTATTCTACCCTATAATATTGAGTTCATGGCGGAGAAGATACCTGCCAACCTTGCGAAGCTGGCCAGCCTGCTGAAGGTCGAGACTGACGGGAAGTCAGTAGAGTCCATTGGGAGCGCGGTCAACAGTGCCCTTAGAGTTTTTTATAAGGCATGCGGTGTTCCGACTCTGAAAGAACTGGGTATGGCCACGGCAGACATACCGGAGATCGTGCGACATTCAACTTCCGGAACCTGGTACATGCTATCGCCCAAAAAGCCGACCGAGGATGAAATGAGCGGATGGCTGCAAGCCGCATACGAAGGAAAGTAACGGCATAATAACTCTTTTAAGGAATAATAATGAAAACATATGACAAAATATATATAAACGGGAAATGGGTGCCGCCGGCGGGCAAGGATACTGTTGAGGTGATTAATCCCTGCACGGAGGAGGCCATTGCCAGGGTCTCCATGGGCAATGGCGAGGACGTAGACAGGGCCGTCAGGGCCGCAAGGGACGCTTTCGGATCGTGGTCGATGACATCGATATCCGAGCGCGCTGCGTTTATCACAAAAATCGCCGAGGCGATGGCTGCCCGTAAGAACGATATCGGGGACACCATCGCCCGGGAGATGGGCATGCCGGTGCAGCTGGCGAGGATGATCCAGGTGGGCCTTCCCATCGCCGTGCTGAACTCCTTCGTGCCGATCCTTGAGAAATACCAGTTTGAATATGCCATGGGCCGCACCCAGATAGTAAAAGAACCGATCGGTGTTTGCGGATTCATAACGCCATGGAACTATCCGATGCACCAGGTAATCGGCAAGGTGGCACCGGCGCTGGCAGCCGGCTGCACCATGGTGCTGAAGCCGAGCCAGCTGGCACCGCTCAATTCCTACATGCTGGCTGAGATAATGGAAGAGGTGGGCCTCCCCGCCGGTGTTTTCAACCTCGTGGTCGGCGCCGGATCTGCAGTTGGAAACGCTCTGGCCCTGCACAGTGATGTCGACATGGTTTCACTTACCGGGTCCACGAGATCCGGCACGCTGGTGGCGCAGGCCGCGGCCGAAACCATAAAGAGGGTGACCCTGGAACTGGGCGGGAAATCAGCCAATATCATACTTGATGACGCAGACCTCCAGAAAGCGGTATCGAAAGGCGTGTACAGCAGCTTTCTCAATTCGGGCCAGACCTGCATCGCCCTCAGCCGGATGCTCGTTCCAGCCGAAAAACAGAACGAGGCGGCCGAGATCGCGAAGGCGACAGTATCATCCATGAAGATGGGTGACGCTTTTGAGGAAGGCGTGTACCTGGGACCAATGGTGGATGAACAACAGCGCAAATCAGTCCTGAATTACATCAGGTCCGGTATTAAGGAAGGGGCGACGCTGGTATGCGGCGGTCCGGAGCCACCGGAGAATCTCAAGAAAGGATATTTTGTCAAACCGACGGTTTTTTCTGATGTCAAACCCGGCATGAAAATCGCCCAGGAGGAGATATTCGGGCCGGTGCTCTCGATCATACCTTACAAGAGCGAGAGTGAAGCCGTCGAAATTGCAAACAACAGCGTGTACGGCCTTTCCGGATGCGTGTGGTCAGGCGATCTCGACAGGGCACGCAGGGTTGCAAGGCGGATCCGTACCGGGCAGGTTTTCATAAACGATGCCATATTCGATGTTGATGCCCCCGCGGGGGGCTATAAACAATCCGGCATAGGCCGGGAACGGAGCAGGTATGGGTTGGAGGAGTACCTCGAGATAAAGGCGCTTGTTGGACACAATCCGCCGGCTCCGTCATAATGATCTGCCGCGGGAACCGCTTACTGGCGGGTCACTGCGCCTGGATGTAAACGGGGATTATTACGGCTTGAAAATAATAATTAATACTGGTAGAGCGATACTGATAATCAAGGGGATTGGAACATGGAGTTTAACGGTATCACATTAGTCACCGGCGCTGCCGGATTCATGGGGAGCCACCTTGTGGAATATCTCGCGCGCAAGGAAGTGCCTTTTGCGATGATTTTCACCAAGGCCGACAAGTTAAAACCCGGGGCGGCGGACCGCCACGTGAAAGATTACCAGCACCGCCGCCGCCACTACCACCGCCGGCACCG
>CAZZHU010000049.1:0-11143 GCA_964654045.1 uncultured Leptospirales bacterium | reverse complement strand
TTCTAGAAGCTGGGAGTCGAGTGTGTTCCGGCGGACCTTACAAAACCTGAAACCCTGCCGCCGCTTTTCGCCGGCGGCGTCGACCGCGTCTTCCATCTCGGCGCTATCTGCAATTTTTCCACATGTTATGAATCACTGTATCCCACAAACGTGAAGGGAGTTGAGGAGATCACCGGCCTTGCGCTGAAAAACGGCGTCAAGCGCTATATCCATGTCGGTTCCACCAGCGTATACGGCTATTACAAGGGGACGCCTTTTCGGGAGGACGGCCCCCGGGAACCGGGTGACTGCTACGGCCGGAGCAAGCGTGACGGTGAGGACGTGGTGTGGCGCCGCATCAAGGAAGGATTGCCGGCAATCATCACCCGGCCGTGCACCGTGTACGGCCCCCGCTGCAATGACGGAGCCGGTAAGGCCTTTTCGCGTCCCTCCAGCATAAGCGCGATCCCGGGAAACGGAGAGCAGCTCCTGTCAAACGTCAGGGCCGAGGATGTGGCGGCGGCAGTGGAATACCTCTCGCACCTTGACACATCGGTGGGCCAGGCCTACAACCTGGCAGAGGACAGCCACCCGACCCTTGAAGAAGCTCTCAGGCTGGCATCAAGAGCTTTCGGCACCAAACCGCCGAAACTGCACCTTCCGCTGTGGCTGGTCAAGACGGTCGCACGGGTGGATGGGAGGATGTCGGCACGAAAGGGCTCTATACCGGACCTGGAACTGGACGCCGTGCGATACCTGTATGACGATTATGTCGTCGACAACAGCAAGCTGAAGGCAACAGGATACCGGATGATCTATCCGGATTTTGAAAAATCCATGGAACAGATATGCGATTGGTATTGCGCGCAGGTTAAACAGAACAGATCTGCGTAAATTTATGAACAGGGGGAAGTTAGATGGGACAGGTTATTGTCATTACAGGATGCGCGGACGGGATGGGTCGTCATGTGGCCACGATGCTCGCCGGGGCTGGCCATTCGATAGCCGGATTCGATGTCGACGCGGAGGGGATAAAATCTCTCGACAAGGAAATGAAGGGGATCGGCGGTAATCATCTTTTCGAGGCGATCGATATTACCGATCGCGGCAAGATACTCAAGTTCCGCGACAGGGTCCTTGCTCAATACGGGCACGTTGACACGGTGCTTTCCAATGTGGGGATCGGTTTCTTCAGCCCCTTCGAGGAGGCAAATCTCGAAAAAGCGCTCAAGTGCCTCGAGATAAACATTATCGGCGCGGCGGCGATTTTCCAGGCCTTCATTCCTTCCATGCGGGAGCGACGCTCGGGGAAGCTCATCGCCATGTCGTCGCTTGTCGGGCGCATACCATTTCCGTTTGAATCGATATACTCGGCGAGTAAGTTCGGTGTCACGGGCATGGTGCTCTCGCTCAAGTACGAGGTGGCTCCTTTCGGCATACAGGTTGCCCTCATAGAGCCGGCGCAGGTATCAACGACCTTCGCGGCGAAGATCCATGTGCTGCCGCCGGAGGGATCGGTCTACCGTGACCGGGCGCGGCGCTTCATCGAACGTGACGACGAGCTCATCAAGACGGCGCCGACCCCGCCGGCCGCGGCAAAAAAGATCGTAAAGGTTATCGAGGCGAAGAAACCGTCCCTGTTTAACCAGATTGATTTCATGAGCAGTTTTTTTCTCTGGCTCAACCAGTTCCTCCCGCGTTCGCTGCGGGACGCCATACTGGTCAACCACATGCATATCAAAGTCTGACACAAGTGGAGGTGCTCCATGAGTACACAACATGCGTTACAACAGCCTCCGGCGCGGTCACGCGTCGACTCGCTACGATGGAGAATTATCGATGCGCCGCAGGAGGTATGCATCGAGCGCGCGCGCTATCTCACTCAGGCAATGAAGCTCCACTGGGACAAGCATCCCCTCACGCGGATGAGCCTGGCCTTTGAGCATATCCTGAATAATATCAGCGTCATCATGCGCGACGACGAGGTGATCGTCGGGTGCCGCACCTCCAAGCTCAAGGGGGCGCCTCTCTTCCCGGAAAACAAGTCTCTCTGGATCGAGGGAGACGTGGAAAATTTTGATACCCGCGTACTCCAGCGGGCGCTTATCACGCCGGAAGAGAAAAAGGAGCTCGCTGAAGAGATACTCCCCTTCTGGAAGGGCCGTACCGTGGAAGACCGCATGAAGGAGCGGATGCCGGAAGACATCCTGGAGGACATGGACAAGTATATATTCACCATGATGCTCGAAATTACCTACGGGATCGGCCATTTCACCATGAACCATGAGCGGATCCTGTCCCGCGGACTCCGCGGCGTCATAGAAGACGCCGAGGGGAAAATAGCGGCGCTATCACCCGGCGAGAAGACCGGTGAGAAGGGCCTCTTCTACGATGCGGTGATACGATCCTCCCGGGCAGTCATATCTTTTGCCCGGCGTTACTCGGAGCTTGCCCTCTCCATGGCCGGAACGGAGCGCAACCCGGCGCGGGCGGCGGAACTGAAAGAGATCGCGCGCGTGTGCGGCCGCGTACCCGAGTACCCGGCCGAAACCCTGCATGAAGCCGTTCAGAGCGTCTATTTCATCCACCTTGTCGCGCAGATAGAATCAGGCGGAAACTCCATATCGCTGGGACGGATTGACCAGATACTGTTCCCGTATTACAGGAAGGATATCGCGGCGAACCGGGGCAGCGCGGAAAAAGCCCGGGAACTCGTGGCAATGCTCTTTGTAAAAACGAACGAAATCTGGAACGTACTTGAGGAGGCCTTCATTCCCGGCGGGGAGGGAACCGAGGGAAAGACCACGCAGAACGTGACCGTGGGAGGGGTCGGGCCTGACGGGCGGGATGCCACCAACGACATGAGCTATATCGCGCTGGACGCCTTCGGGGACGTGCGGACCGTGCAGCCCAATTTCGGAGTAAGAATCTCACCCGACTGTCCGGAAGAGCTGATGAACAGGGCAGTCGACTACGACCGCGACGGCGTGCTGATGCATTTTTTTAATGATGAAGCGATCATTACCTCGCTGGTAAAAGCAGGGCATTCAATTGAAGACGCCCGTAATTACGGCATGGTAGGGTGCCTTGAGCCTAACGCGCAGGGCAAGACCTTCGGCTCCACGTTCGCGGTGCAGTTTAACGGCATCAAGTGCGTCGAGCTGGCCCTGGCCAACGGGATTGATAATATCTTCGGATACCCCAGTGGCATCGAAACGGGAGACCCTGCGGGGTTTAAAAGCTTCGACGACGTGTGGGCGGCCTACGACAGGCAGGTACGGCATTTCATCGGGCAGATGGTCCGCGGTATGGAGGTGCTCGACCGCGTGATTTCGGAAAACGTTCCTTCTCCCTTCGCGTCGGCGATGGTTGAAGGCTGCCTCGAGAAGGGAAAGGACCTCACGTGCGGGGGCGCGGTCTACAATTCAACGGGAGTCCAGCTAATGGGCTTTGCCAATGTTGTCGACAGCCTCTACGCGGTGAAAAAGACGGTCTTCGACGAAAAGCGGTTCACCATGGGCGACCTTGCCGGCTGGCTGTCGCAGGACTGGCAGGACGTGGAGGATAAACGCGTCTACCTGCACAATCGCGTACCGAAATACGGCAACGACAACGACGAGGTGGACGCGATGGCTGTAAGGGTGGTCGACCACTATTGTGATGCTCTCGCGGGACAACGGAATTTCCGGGGAGGATTTTTCTGGCCGGGCATTTTCTCGGTTGGTTTTCACATAACGATGGGGGCTTTCACGGCCGCGACTCCTGACGGGCGGTTCGCCGGCGACGTGCTGGGGAACGGGATCACCCCGACGACGGGGAACGCCATTACCGGGCCTACGGCGATCATGAATTCCGTGACGAAGCTCCCCGTCGGCCGCGTGTACAACGGCGCGAACCTGAACATGCGGTTTCAGGGTAAAAAAATAAGCACGGCCAACCTGGCGACGCTGATCAGAAGTTATTTCAAGCGGGGCGGCACCCAGGTGCAGTTCAACATGGTGGATTCGAACGTTCTCAGGGACGCGCAGCGGCATCCGGAAAAGCACCGGGACCTGTTCGTGCGGGTGAGCGGTTATTCCGCTGAATTCACCGGTTTGAGCGAGATTGCCCAGGACGAGATCATCAGCAGGACCGAGTTCGAAATGCGGTCCTGAACGGCGCGGACGTTCCGGGCATAGATGACGATATTCATATGACAGATGAAGGGGGACGGGCATGGGAAAGGTTATGACCACCGCGGATGCCGTGCAGAAGTTCGTCGGAGACGGCGACTTCCTGTTCATCGGCGGCTATATCTGCAGGCCGCCCTTTGCGGCCATCCACGAGATCATCAGGCAGAAAAAGCGGGATCTTACCATTACGAGAAGCAATGCCGCTGACGATTTTGACATGCTGGTTGGCGCGGGTTGCGTGAAGCGCTTTATCGCCACCTTCATATCCCTGGGTCTTTACGGACTGGCCCGATGCTACAGGCGGTCTATCGAAAAAGGCATACCCCACAAGATCGAGCTGGAAGAATACACCAACCTGTCGCTCCCTCTAATGCTCATGGCAGGCGCGCTGGGCCTGCCCTTCGTTCCGACGAAGGACATGGTGGGGACCGATCTGATGAACATAAAGTCCTTCATGGGAGAGAACAAGTACAAGATGATAGAATCACCCTTTGACGGAAGCCCCGTCATGCTTGCCCCGGCCCTCAGGCCCGATACCGCCATCATACATGTCCAGCAGTCCGACGAAGACGGGAACGCGCAGATGTGGGGCATCGGCGGCGACTGCAAGTGGGGGGCCAACGCGGCGAAAAAGGTGATCGTGAGCTGCGAGCGGATCGTGAGCCGCGAGACCGTGGGGAAGGACCCGTCGCGGACCATCGTCCCTTCATTCAAAGTAGTAGCCGTCACCGAGGAGCCTTTCGGCGCGCACCCCGGGTACACGCCCGGTTTCTATGATGTTGATCTCCAGTACGGGAACATGTACAAGGAGGCTTCGAACACGGAGGAAGGCTTCAAGGCCTTCCTGGACGAGTGGGTCTTCGGTATCAAAGACCGCTCGGATTATGTACAGCATTACATACATAAGTACGGTTTCGCGCAGTATAAACGGCTCCAGTCAAAGTTCGACTACAGCTACCCGGTCAGTTATGCATTCTGACAGGACACGGGGGTGCCTGCCGGATTAAAGGAAGTTTATTTGAAAAACAGCAGGGGGGAGCATGAAAAAGAGAGGTAAAAAGAGGATACTGGACCCTTTCAATACCGTTATTCTTCGAAGATGCGAAAATTACGATGCCGGTGCAATCCGGGCAATCGTTGAGGAAGGAATGAAAGAACTGGATTACAAACCGGCAGGGAATGTTTTCGTTAAGCCAAATGTCGTGTATGCCAGTAAGGGAGGGAAACTGGGGACCAATGCCCATACGAGCACCGTAGTCGTCGGTTCGGCGCTGTCGGCGCTCGCGGACACCGAGGGTGTGAAGCGCGTAGACCTGGGCGAGAACACGGGAATGCGCATACCCACCCGCATGTTCTACAAGCAGGCCGGTTATTATGATATGATAAAAACAGTTAAAAAGAATGCCCGCGCCCGGGTGAATATCTTCTGCATCGACGAGGAGCGGCGTGACCAGATGCATGTCGGAGGCGTGGTGCATAACACGCTCCGTGTTTCCCGTAAAATGGCCCGGGCCGACTCGAAGGTCTATCTCCCGAAGCTCAAATGCCACAACGTCGTCAATGTCACCGGCGCGATAAAGCTTAACATCGGAATATGTTCGGATGATGAGCGGGCTATCCGGCATGATTTCATGCTGCCTGAAAAAATTGTCGACCTGCTGGCGGTCGGGTATCCCGATTTTATCGTGATGGATGCGATCGATGTCGGAGTGGCTAATGAAATCATCCCGAACGTGCGCAAACTCGGGCTTATCATCATGGGAAGGAACCCCGTTGCGGTTGATATCGTTGCCTCACGGCTTCTGGGGTATGGAATAAAGGATGTTCCTTATCTCATGAAGGCAATTGAACGGGGCTATACTCCGCAGCGCCTGGAAGATGTAAACCTCGCGGGAGACATTACGAGCATTGCGGGGCTGGCAGCCCAGGCGAAGCGCCTCATGCCATACAACGAGGAGTATTACCGCTGGCAGGACATCCAGAGGGAATTCAAGCGACTCCGGACTCCACTGCGGTTTTACCATGGCTATTCGCGGACGGATGATAAAAGCAAATGCGAGTATGGATGCCTCATGGGCCTGAAGCTTTTCCTGAGCGTCTTCGAAATGCACTGCGGGAAGGAAGCGTTCAAGTCGGCGAAGCCCAGCGTTCTCATCATGGGAAAGGTGGACGAGGAGATTGACGCCCGTGGGAATGATGTCTATCTCCTGGGAAGCTGTACCAGGGCGCGGATTGTAAATGCAAAAAAAATTACGAAGATCGACAAATGTGTAATGACCACAAGCGATCTCAACCTCGGGATCGGCAACAGGCTGGGAATGAAGTCGCCCTTTCTGGAACCGTCATATCTGCTCAACTTTGTGTCTAATCTGGTGATAGCGTCGATGAAGAAACATGTAAACCTGCGGTATCTTCAAGATATATCTCATTTCATGAAAAAGGATCTCGAGAAGCGGTTATAGGAGGCTGTGCAAATGTCAGGTCATCCAAACGACTATATCAAGCCGGAGCTCATGGCCTGCTGCGGGGCCCGTGAGATCAAGGACGGCGATATCGTGATCGTGGGGACCGGGTTTCCCACCATGTCGGCAAACATTGCCCGGTATACTCACGCCCCACGTGCAATGCTGATGCAGGAATCGGGCGTGTACGACGCCCGGCCGACGCGGCCGGCCCTTTCCGTGGGCGACCCCTGCCTCAACCCGGGCGCAGCCATGATCGGCGGGCTCATCGAGGTGATGGGTATGTTTTTACAGGGAGGATGGGTCGACGTCGGCTTCCTCGCCGGCAGCCAGATCGACAAGTTCGGCAACATCAATACAACGGTCATCGGAAAATATGAAAGCCCTAAAAGCCGCCTGCCGGGGTCCGGCGGGGCCAATCCGATCGGCGCCCTCGCAAAGCGCACCCTCATCATCGCCCTGCACAACACGAGGAGCCTGGCGGAAAAGGTTGATTTCATCACCACCCCGGGATATCTTACCGGTCCCGGCGCGAGGGAAAAGTGGGGACTGCCGGCCGGTACCGGCCCGCAGGTGATCATAACCAACAAGGCGGTCATGCGGTTTGATAAAGACACGAAAGAGGCGTACCTTGAAAGCTATCACCCCGATACATCGGTGGACGAGGTGGTGAAGCTGACACCGTGGAAAATGAAAGTGAGCGATGATGTCCACGAAACCGAACCTCCCCGGGAAGAAGAGATCCGTGCAATGCGGGAAATCCTCGACCCGCACCGGATGATTCGGATTTACGAAAAACGGGGATACGTGTAAAGGGGAGGCACTTATGGATTACTCGAAAGCACTGGTGAAATTCTGCTCGGAATTATCATTTGATAAACTGTCCGCGGAGGTCATTCAGAAGGCGAAGCTCTGCATACTGGACTATGTGGCTAATGTCTACGGCTCGCTGGAACTCGACGCTGCCCGCGGGGTCGTAGAGTTCGTGAAATCGCTCGGCGGACCTGAATCTGCGACAGCGCTCGGATGCGGATTCAAGACAGGCCTGCAGAACGCCGCATTCATAAACGGCACCCTGGCCGAGGCCATAGAGTCCCAGGACGGGCTTCGCTTCGGGGGCAACCACGCGGTATGCGCCGTGATCCCCGCCGCGCTCGCCCTCAGCGAGTCAGTGGGCTCGGACGGTAAGGCGCTTATCACTGCCGTGGCGGCCGGCTACGAGGTCGCGAACCGGACTTCAGCGGCGGTTCACCCGTTCCACACGCTTTCCGGCTTTATGCCCACCGGCACCTGCGGCACCTTCGGCGCGGCGGTGGCGGCCTCCAGGCTTATGGGTCATGATTATGACAGGATGCTGAATGCCATGGGTATCGCAGGCTATATCCTCCCGTTGACCATGGCGGAGCAGCTCATGGGCGGATACACGATCAAGATCGTGCAGGGAGGACAGGCCGCCAGCGCCGGTATCATGGCCGCCGGCCTGGCAGGCAAGGGTCTCACCGGCGATCCGTTTGTGCTTGAGGGCACGGAGCTGAAGGGCGGATTCACGCAGATAACAATGAAGCAGGAGCCGAAGCCGGAGCGGATCACCGACCGGCTGGGCGAGCACTATACCATCACGGACGTCTACTTCAAGCCCTACACGGCCTGCCGGCATACGCACGGCGCGGCCCAGGCTACGCTGGAGCTGATGAAGGAGAAGAAGCTGACCGCGGCCGACGTGGAATCGGTCACGGTCTTCACCTACGCCATCGCAGCGCTTGCGGTCGGGAAGGGCATGCCCGACGGCGGCAGCTTTGTTTCGGCGCAGTTCTCCATTCCCTACGTGGTGGCGGTCTGCCTGCTTGATGGTAAGCTGGGTCCGGCTCAGCTTACGGAGCGGAGGATAGCCGATCCTGTCGTGCTGGCCCTGGCAAAGAAGGTCACGGTGCAGCCGGACGACGGGCTGAACAAGCTATACCCGGATAAGACCGCGACCCGGATCGAGGTCCTCTTGAAAAACGGGGAGCGCCTGACGAAACAGGTGGACATACCCAAGGGGGATCCGCGTGATCCCATGGAGGCGAGTGACATCGCGGAGAAGGTGCGCTTTTTCGCCGGAAGCCGCGACATGAAGAAGATTGACCGCATCATCGATGCGGTCATGGAGTTTGAGAAAGCGAAAAACATCAGGGTCCTGGTTGACATGATATAGCAAATCTAAAACGCATGGCGTGATAAAGGAACAATAATGGATTTTACACTGAGCGAAGAACAAACAATGCTGGTTGATACCATCAGGAAGATGGGCCAGCGGGAAAAATTCAAGGATCTGGCGAAACATATCGACGAGACGGGAGAATTCCCGTTCGATCTGCTTAAGAAATACGCCGATCTGGGTCTTCTGGGAATGACCGTATCCACCGAGCATGGAGGCGGCGGCCAGCCCGCAATGAACGCGATTCTCTGCATAGAGGAGCTCGCGAAATTCAGCCCGATGATCGCGGCGCCCGTGTTCGAATCGAACGTGGGGCCGGTACGGGTCATCGATATATTCGGGACCGAGGAGCAGAAAAAGACGATCGTGCCGGGCGTATGCCGCGGCGAAAACAGCGTTTCCGTGTGCATGACCGAGCCCGAGGCGGGATCGGACCTCACGGCCCTTACCACGCACGCGGTCGAAGACGGCGACTCGTATATTCTCAACGGCAAGAAGTGTTTCATCACCGGCGGCGGCCACGCAAGCCACTACATGGTGTACACCCGGTTCGGCGATATAAAGGGTTACAAGGGGATCGGGGGTCTTCTCGTGGAAAAGGGGATGCCGGGATTCACCTTCGGCAAGCAGGAAAAATTCATGGGACTCAGGGGGATGCCGTCGTGCGACCTCTACTTCGACGACGTCCGGGTCCCGAAGAAAAACCTGGTCATCCCGCCGGGAGAGTTCAATAAACTCATGTCGACATTCGATATAGAACGGTGCGGCAACGCTTCGATGTGCCTGGGCCTGGCTGGCGGCGCGTATGAAGAGGCCCGGGCCTATGCCATGGAGCGCAAGGCCTTCGGCAGACCCATATGCGAGTTCCAGGCCGTGCAGTTCATGATGGTGGACATCGCAGTGAAGCTGGACGCTGCGCGCCTCCTGGTATACCGCGCCGTAAACGGCGCGGGCAGGGGCCTTCCGTCGATATACGAGGCCTCCATGGCCAAGGCCTATGCTAACGAGATGGTGGTGGACGTTACCAACCTGGCCATGCAGGTCTTCGGGGGATACGGGTATAGCCATGAATTTCCCATGGAGCGGATGTACCGGGACGCCAAGGCCTGGGGCGTGGCAGGTGGCACTATTCAGATGCTTAAAATAGGGATCGCCGGCATGATTTTCGGCAGGCGTTTTGATCAACGGAAAGGCTAGATGTAAAAATCAAAAGGGAGGACAAAGATGAGCACATACTACAAGGATGCCGATGACCTGTACAAAATATACGGCTATTTCCTGGACCGGGTGCTGCGCGATGATAAAATCGGCGCGAAAATGAGCAAGGCGGGAATCATAATAAAATTCATGTATACGGACCCGGACGCGGAGATCACCATCGACCTGAAAAATCCACCCGCGAAAGAAGGATATTACGGCACCTTCTACCTGGGCCCCTGCGACCTCAAGGAGGATGTGTGGTCAAAGCAGCCTGCCGACCATTCGCACCGCTTCTGGCACGGCCTGGAGAACCCGATTGCGGGCGTCACCAAGGGCATTATCAAGCAGGGCGGAAAGGTGACCGCCATGCTGAAGCTGCTGCCGGTGATCAAGCCGGCGTTTCAGCTCTTCCCGGTGGCGCTGAAGGAGATGGGCCTCGATCACCTGATCGTTTTAAAAAAGTGAGGTATTCGGCAGAGCCGGCGACCTCCCTGTAGAGAGGTTCATTAGATGCCGTTCAATACATCAGTGGCGGGGTGAACCACATGAAAGGCAATACGGGAAGAATCGGACTGATAGATCTCGCGACGAACAATGTCGAATCTCTCAATCTACCGGAAGAAATCTATCGCAACTTCATCGGCGGCAGCGGACTGGGGGCGAAGATATTCTGGGACCGCGCCGATTTCTCGGCGGACGCCCTATCCCCGGAGGCGCTCTTCATCCTCATGAACGGCCCGCTGACGGGCATCCGGCTTTCAGGCGCGAGCAGGATGAGCGCCACGGCGCGTTCGCCCCTGACCGGAGGCCTCGCGGAGTCCTCCTGCGGAGGTTATTTCGCGCCGGCCCTGAGGCTTGCCGGGTATGACGGCCTCATCATTACCGGAAAAGCGGGGAAGCTTTCCGTAATCTGCATCGATAATGAGACGATTTCGATCGAAGACGCGACCTCTTTGATGGGCATGGGTATCGAAGAATGCACAAAAGGGCTCAGGAATACCTATGGTAAAAAATCCACATCCATCGTGATCGGTCCCGCCGGAGAGAACATGATACCCTTTGCATGTATCCTGAACGAGGCGCACCATGCCTTCGGGCGCTGCGGCATGGGAGCGGTCATGGGCAGCAAACGG
>CAZZHU010000048.1:0-25692 GCA_964654045.1 uncultured Leptospirales bacterium | reverse complement strand
AGCCGGTAGGTGATGTCAGCGTCCTCGATGGCGTATTCCGATATTTTGTCCAGGGGCACCTCTTCCACGGGGATGGCGCTCTTTCCGGCACCCACCAGTTCCTTGAAGGTAATGGTCTTATAGTTGAGGTATTTCTCCGCCATGTCATCCATGTTGTGCCGGCGCTCGTTGGGCGACAGCAGGTACGACGCGACCATGGTGTCGAAGGCGATGCCTGCCAGCTCGATGCCGTAATTCATGAGCACCAGCAGGTCGTACTTGATGTTCTGCCCGATCTTCCTCACTTTCGGGTCGGCCAGGAGGGGCTTCAGCAGGGAGAGGGACCGCGACGGGTCGATATACTCTTCGCTGAAAATGCCGCGGGACAGGAGCGGCAGGTACCACCCTTCCCGTTCTTTTATGGAAAAGGACATGCCCACCAGCTCCGCTTCAACCGGGGCGAGGGACGTCGTTTCCGTGTCCAGGGACACCTCCCCCGCCTTCCGGATGAGGCCGATCATCTCTTCAAGCTCTTCCTCGCTCCTGATGACGCGGTACAGCTTGTGCTCCTGTTTTTCCTTCGATGGCGCAACGGGAGCCGCCGCTTCCGCCGCGCTGAAGAAATCCTTGATGATGGAGGCCATTTCCATTTTTTTAAAATAAGGCACCGCTGCGTCCTGGCTGATGCCGCTATAGCTGAACTCGGCGATATCGTGCATGATGGGCAGGTCTGTCCTCACCGTAACCAGGTCGCGGCTCAGGTACGCCGTCTCCTTTTCGCGGATGAGGGTTTCCTTCTGCTTTCCGGTGATCTCGTCGATGTGTTCGTAGAGGCCGTCCAGGCTGCCGTAGGAGGCGATCAGCTTCTGCGCCGTTTTCTCGCCGATCCCCTTCACACCCGGTATGTTGTCAGAGGTATCGCCGGTAAGGGCCATGTAGTCGATCACCTGCCCCGGCCGCACACCCAGCATCTCCTCCACCTCTTTCGGGCCGTATATCTCATACTCGGATATGCCCTTCTTGTTGGCGTAAATTTTCACGTTGTCATCAACCAGCTGGTAGGCGTCCTTGTCGCCGGTCACCAGCATCACCTCGACCCCGTCCGAGGCGTATTTCTTCGCGATGGTGCCCAGTATGTCATCTGCCTCGAAATCCGCCTCCTCGATGCGGGGGATCCCCAGGGTCTCGATCATCTTCTTTATCTCGTCGATCTGCGAGCGGAGATCGTCCGGCATCTTCTGGCGGTTCGCCTTGTACTCCGGGTACAGGGCGAAGCGGAAGGATTTCTTCGGCGGGTCAAAGGCCACGGCCAGGTAGTCCGGCTTCTGGTCCGCGATGAGCCGGAGGAGCATCCGGGCAAACCCGAAGATGGCCGAGGTGTTCTGGCCGTCGCTGTTCAACAGGGGACTGCGGATGAAGGCGTAATAGGCCCGGTAGCAGAGCGCGTGACCATCGATAATAAAGAGGCGTTTTTTCATTTTTCAGGCTCCCGTTACCCCCTATCCGCCGCGGGGGTGTTAAGCAATGATATAAATTCAATTATATGATAACTTGAATATCAGCAGGGGGATAATCCCATATAAAAAATCCCCCGTGAATTTGCGGGTCAGTGCGCCACGACGACTTTCAGCATCTTGTCCAGCGTCACCTTGCCGCCGATTGTTTTCGCCTTGATATGAATGTAATACAGGCCCGGCCCCACGCGCCGGTTGTCCTTGTTGACCCCGCACCAGCCATTCTCTTTTATATTCTGGCCGCCGGGACGATACATGTTATCTGCAAGGATACAGATCACCCGTCCCTTTATGTCATAGACCTTGATGGTCACCAGGGAGTCAAAGGTCAGAAAATAGGCCGGCCAGCAGCAGGGGATGGCCCTGGTCAGCACGTTGTTCAGCACTTTCGTGGGCCAGGGAATAAAGAGGACCGGCTGGGCCACACGGAAGCGCCATTCATCTTGCGTCCAGCTGCCGGGAGGCGCAGGATCAGGCGAGTGGTCGTAGTAGCCAGGCACGCCGCCTATAACAGTCTGCACAATGAACCTGATATTCGAGTTCATGGCCATGAGAGAATGTTCGCTCGGGATCAGGGCCTCGTAGGTATTGGCGGAGACCTTCACACAGGGTATGGTCCACCGCGCAACACCGGCGGCCAGCGACAGAATACTATCATAGGGTGTCGGTGGCGGCGTAAGATCCAATCCGAATTGTGCAGTACCATCAGAATCATTATTTGCAATAATTATATTTACCTGCTCCGGCGCAGCCCCGGCGGTCACAATGTACACGGTCACCTTGATGGCTGTTTTACGCACTACATGCAAACCAGGGTCAGCAGTGATGGCGGGGGCGGTAAAATTGAAGGACGCGTTGTTATAGATGGATATGCCGTCGGTAACCGAAGCCTCAACGGTAATCGCCGCGGTCGTCACGTTATTGGTGATCCGGTTGAGCGCGGGGACCTCATTGCCAAAAACGTCAATGGCCGAAACCTGGTATTCATAGGCCGTCAGCGGTTCCAGGGGGTTGGCGATGCTTCCCACGTCAATGGAGGTGGTAGCGATATTGCCGAGGGCCGGCGTGTTGGACCTGTCAAGTATCAGCCAGGTGGGATCGCCCGATCTTCTGTAATACACACGGTAGGTGTAGAAATCCGCGTCCCAGGGCGCCGCGTTGGCTGGCGAAAGGGCCGCCCACTGGAGCCTGAAGCTTGTGGCGGTGGCTGTTGGCACGGCAGTTTCAGCGGTGAAGGGAGTACCGCCATATCCGGGCCAGTGGGTGTTTTCCCACCGGCAGGCATAACCGGTCGAATTTAGTATCCGGGCAGACGAGTTCTGCCCGTTGGCGGGGTTGGTATTACCGTAAACGCCACCGGTGACTGACTGGACGGTATACGTTAATTCTACATTGCCGCCCGCACCTATCGCCGGAAGAGGCGTTATTAACACGGTACCTGACGCGGCGCCATTGAGGACCTGCAGGTTGTATGTATTGGTGCCGTCGTTGACCCCGAAGGTGACGGTGCCGTTCATCGCCGCCATGGTCGCAATCCTGAGCTGTGTGCCGGCTACATTGACGCTTCGCACATAATATGGCGCGTTAACACCGCCCCCATTAACAAATGTTAGCCCGCCGGCGCTCACGCTCACCATGCCCACCGTGACGCCCAGGGTGCCGCTGCTTATGGCTTCCGCCACGCCGCCGGTAACCATGGTAGCAGTAACGGACCAGGTGTATGGGCCAGTTGTGGCCGTGGCGGCGGTGACGGCTCCGAAGGCAAAATACGCGGCCGGGACAGCATACTGAAAGTTATTGTTCGTTCCGGAAAAGATTACAGCAGCGCCGGCGGGTATCCCGGCGTTTCGATAGAGTGTCAGGCCGGTTATTTCAGCGACCGGTACCTGCGTGGTGATGGACTGCCCGGCGATATAATACACGACCCGACCGGTAAGGTTGAAGGCGTCATGCCAGGGGTTCACGAACCCGTCAGCGGCGTCGTCTGTCTGGGTAAAGCCGGCAATGGCTATCTGGGAAATAACACCGAAGTTGAAAGTCCTGGCGTTCGCGAGAGTCACGATGCCATTGACATTGGTAACGACATAGCCGACATTGTTAACTCCGCTTGCCACAGGAGTACTATCCCACCTGAAGGTGACTGTAATTGTATAATCAATATTGGTAAAAGGTCCAGCGGGCAGATTGTCGATCACACCGGTAACATTAACACCTGCCGGGATCCCGATCACCGCACCGGTCGCCGCATTGATAGTAAAAGACGTTGCGCCGGGTAATGTTATCTGAAATGAAGTCCAGTCCGCTTTAGCTGTTGTTAACGCGTCATAGGCCTGTATGCGGAAAGTATAGGAATTTCCGGCACAGTAATACGACATGCCATTGGACAGGGTCGTGGGCGACCCCGCTGTCAGGGTAACCGAAGTTATGGCAGCATTGAGCGATGTTGAAGCAAGGCATGCAGCGATAATACATAAAAAGCAGAATCTTTTCATATTAATATTCAATTATACCAGCATGAAGTAAAACAATTTGACAAATGACACTATTTTTTTTATTATCTAAATGGTATAAATATTTATCCGGAAAAGGTCAATCAAAAAATCCGCCATGGACAGGATGAGAAGAAACATCGCCGGCGGGCTTATCGCCATAATGGGCTTCGTAATTCTGATGGGAGTCCCTGCATGTAAAGAATCGCCGACTGTCTTTCCATTTGATACTGTCATATCCGCAATATCCAATCCACCGGGATATTATTTTCCAGAAGCCACAGCAATAATTCCGTCCGGCGGTGGCATCGCGGTGAATACAAGTGCGGTAATCACATTCAATCTTCCCATCAACTTACCAAATCCTTGCAACAGCATCACCGTAAGCTCAAGCTCCCTTGGATTACTCACAGAAGGAGTCCATTACAGCCTTCCTGTCCCAGGAGTGTATACAAATGTCACAATAAACTTCATCGGCGCCTACAGCCCCATCCCCGACGGCGACACGGTGACCATCAACGTTGTTCCCAACATTACGGCCGTAATGGGCGGCATAACAGACAGCGCCAATAGTATTACAGTACAGACCGCGCTTTCGGGAAACTTCACCGTGGGAACTGCATGGGACTCCACTGCCCCGGCCATCGTCGGCGGCACCAACAATCCGGTATCACCACCGATGACGGTTTTCCTTACAACCATAGGGCGGGGAGCCGCACAGGAAATCCACGTGCAATTCAATGAGAATATCGATCCCGCAAGTGTAACCACTTCGACCTTCTACCTGACACAAGGAGCGACAGTCATACCATCAACAGTAGCCTATGTTGTTCTAACGCGCTATGCCATAATAACACCCTCGGTGAACCTGGACCCGTCAACAACATACACAGTCCATGTAAGGAGGGACATCAGGGACCTGGCAGGCAATACCATCGGGCCAGGAACTGCGGACGCCTTCACATGGCCCTTCGACACAACAGCATCGTTGACGGAACTAGATCCCACTCCCGGCATAGCGCCGACCGTCCCCCTGAGCTACCTCTATGTCGATTCTGTCACCGACACCAGCGGGACAATAAGCTGGGTCACCAACGAGCCGACCTACTACACACTTAATTACGAACGCAATGCCACGGCTAACGCCTTCAATATCGGTCCTAGCATCACCGCTTCGACCTTGTCAACAGAGACCGCGCCGGGTCTTACGGATAACGCGCGTTACTGGTTCACTATCGACCTGGCGGACATTGAAGGTCTATCGAACAACAGCGGTCTTTACCAGTTCAACACTCAAAGCAACGAGGCCGATTTTTATCTTGATGGCGCTGCACCGATTGCCGGGAACCAGAATAACCCGAAGACGATACCCTATCATCCTATTAGTGGAGCCGCCACGGGATGCTATATCTTCTGGAACAACAGCGACGTACCGACAACCTACACCCATATCTATGGCCAATTGTTCGACAATGGCTTTGGCATGCAGTGGACAGCGCCGCGGCAGGGTATTTTCACGGAGGCGGCTCGGACCTATACGTACCAGTCCGCAGCAGAGGACGGGATCGGCGGCATTATCGTCACGGCCATCCGGACCTCCGATGGACGTCCCTATGCCAAACGTCTGAATACCGGCGGCGCCTTTTACTGGGGAGACACAGACAGTAACGTTGGTCTCGATATTGCTGCACCAACTGTCGCCATTTCCAATGTATCCGCGGTCCCGGTGGCGGGTGTTATTCAACTGATCACCAACGGAACTACGGAGATGGGGTCCCTTGGACTCAATAACCCATTCTTTGATGATGATGTAGACCTAAGCGGACTCACCGACCTAGCTCCCATTATGGACCGCATCAACCATGATGGCACCACGATCGACAACACTACCGTAGTACAAGATTTCAGATACATCCTTGGTCAGGATAACAACATCATCACCTCCGGAGACACATATTATATTGGTAGCTTTGCCAATCAAATAACGTACACGGCACTGGATCATGAGATACGCAATTCGGATGAAAGTGTAAATACTGACTATGTCACTGGTCCGACAGACCTGTACACCGGCCATGGGGACACCCTTCCCGGAGGATGGACCATAGATCTCAATGATCTCGTACGAAGGGGCGCTACCACCAGTTTTGACAGGGTCTCCGGCGCACCTGCCACAATATCCCTGACACCCTTCATCGATGACGGCACAGCAGAGGCAGGTACTATAACATCCCTGCTTCAAATTTTAGGACATCCGGCGGTTAATGTAGATGATCATGCGGTTAACAGAGATGGTAGCAATCTTTTTTCCAGGGTCACCGTTGTAACTCCAGATTGGCTATTACCATGGACTACATGGCTAGACCTGAGCGCGCCTACTGCATTCGACCCTGGAGATATCTATGACATTTATCAGGTATACTGCTTCGACCATTCAGGCAATTTCACCCAGTTCGATGATTTCCAGGAAATCAATATTAGCACCGACATTAGTATAACAACCGGGACACAGTTTACCATTTACGATTACACCGGTCCCACCGGAACTGCTAATGCCATACCGGCAAATCCGCTCCTTGATAATGAGGGAAGCTTCAACGGCACTGTCAACGCCAATGACATTGTTATCAATTACACTGACCTCACTACCCCTTCTGACCCCAATGTTACGGCAGTTTCCTCTGCCGCGTTTCTCCACGCCCTTGGTCTGAACGCCAATATCATGGCTGATGGTGAAGACTACAATATTATTCGCTTCAGATATCCTTACAGCAGCACAGCGAACATCATCGATACCGGCCTGGCGGATAATGGTGTGGTTTCCCACCTCGAAGATGCAACCAATGCTTTCGCTACAGTCCAGGTAGGCGATCTGGTCTACAACCTCACCGATAACCGGTATGCGTTGGTAACTGCCCGGGTAGCCAACGACCTGACACTTTCAAGAGATGCAGCCTTCAGTTTAAATGACCGTTATGCAATCATCCGCCAGCGGGGAATCCTTTATACCTGGGAGGATAACGGCAATGTTTGGGGACGCGTCATGAGCGCCAATAACGGAACTGTCGCACCGCCCGAACCGGATGAACAGCGTCCACCCTGGATCATCGTTGCCGGGACATCACCCCGGACAATCTCTGACGGAAGCGGCAACGCCATCCTCGTCTATAACAGCGCTGCAGGCATCCAGGCGGCCCGACTTAACGGCCAGGGAACGATTATCAATTCTGTCGACATTGATACGGCAGGAGGCCTGGCTGAAACTATCATTGACGTACAGAGCGACGGCGCCGGCGGGGTGGTGATATTATATAAATACAGCGATGGCGCGCTCCATGCGCAGAGGGTCGCAGGCACCAGCACCACCTGGGCAATTCAATGGGGCGCAGGCGGCCAGACCATTCACACATTAGCGGTTACCACCCAGGACGAGGTCATGGCCTACGATCCGGCGGCGCCCAATGACGTGTATGTCGCCGCTACCGTCATAGCGGCCGGTGAATATGACATCTGGGTGCGAAGGTCCAGCACCGGCGCGACCGGCTGGGGACCCTTTACCCATGGAAACACCGGCACGCGCCAGGAGAAACCCCAAATATACCTCAACGGCACCAGCACCATCATCCTCTGGGACGACTATCGCTTCTATAACCAGACTTATATAAATACCGGTTATGGACTTTTCGGGTTAATGATAAACAGCGCCGATGGCACCACGGCATCGGCCGCCAGCGACTGGAGGGCGGACGATGCCGCCGGCGCCGGCGATTACGAGGGTGTATCCATCATACTGAACCAATTCAACGAGGCTCCGGGCGTCCCGCTCGTGGTACCCTACAATAACGATGTGGATTCAATTCTCATCTGGACTGATTATCGCGCTGGCCTTAATGCTGACCTCAAGTACATTGACCTGGACGTCTTCGTCCCATCGCCCTGACCTAGAGCCACTCCAGCTTCATCTCCTCCAGCAGCTTGATCCTGTCGCTGATGCGCCTTGACACATAGAGGTTGAGCTTATGGTCAATAAGGATCACGTTGAGCTCGCCGTGGCGCATCAGGAACTCCCGCGCCTGTTCGAGGCCCATCACGAAAATGGCCGTGGCGCAGGCGTCCGACAGCACCGCATTCTTCGATATCACCGATACCGAAGTAAGGCCCTTTGCCGGGTGTCCGGTGCGCGGGTCGATGATATGGTGATACCGCACGCCGCCGCGCATGACAAAGCGCTCGTAGTCGCCGCTCGTGGCTATGGCGTCCATGTCCTCGAGGTCGACGGTAAGCAGGATGGCGTCTTTGCGCGGGTGCCGCAGGCCCGTCACCCAGGGGCCGAAAGACTTCTTCCCGAAGACCTGCAGGTCGCCGCCGGCGTCGACGATGCCGGCTTTCACGCCTTTCTTCCTGAGCGTCTCCAAACCTTTCAGCACCGCGTATCCCTTGGCTATGGCGCCCATGCCGATTTTCATGCCCGGCCGGGCGAATGAGACGCTGTTCCGGTCAGGATTCAGGATAATGTTCCTCGATCCCACCAGGGGAAGAAGGGCCGCCACCGCCGCAGGTGAAGGGGGGAGAAAGTTTTTGTCTTTATAGTTCCAGAGCCCCTCAAGGGCGGCAAAGGTAATGTCGAAGCACCCCCCGGTCTCCATTGATATGTCAACGGACTTCTTTATGAGGTCATAGGTCTCAGGGCCAACAGTCACAGGGCCCACCGCCCCTTCATGGTTGAGCCGGTAGACATCGCTCTCCGGCCTGACGGGGCTCATGAGCTTTTCGATGCGCTCGATCTCGCCAAAAGCGGCGCCCGCGGCGGTCCCGGCCCGGTCCGTATCGCACACCATGGTCAGGTTCACGCTGGTCCCCATCAGGGGCCTGGTGACCTGGTTCACCGGCTTCTGGCAGGCAGCGAGGATTAAGACAGGAATCAGCAATGTTATTCGCTTCACGGAGGGCTCTCCTTTGAATAGATTCTGTTTCCGGGCAATATAGGGGAATATGGCGGATATAATTTCAAGAATTATTTCTCCTGCAGGAAAACCGGTGATAGTTATCGGTGGTATACCGATAACTATCGGTGCCGTGGCATGGATGTCAGAATCCTGTCGGCGGCAGGAAGCCCCGTGGGGCCGCGTTTGTCGTTACTCTGACCCCTGTTGAATTGGGGTAGTACCGATAACATTCGGTATCAACAATAAATTTAACGACTGTTAACCGATAACTATCAGTATATTGACCTGATAATCCCTGTATTACGGTAATTCTTTATTAGTATCCCGCATTCTTCAGTCCTGATGATTTCAAACTGCGTGAAGGAATTTTTGCTTTTGGACAGGTTTATATACATCAGCACGATGGGGAGGATATTTTAAAGGCGCGGTTCTTACACCGCGCCTTTAAAGGCGGTCAGGATGCCTTCCTGATGGATGAAGCAGGTTCTATTGAAGAAATTTTCTTCAATGCCTCCTGATAGTTCAGCTCGGCCTGTTTCCAGTTGATAATGTCCCAGAAGGCGCTGATGTAATCGGGCCGCCTGTTCTGATACGACAGGTAATAGGCGTGTTCCCAGACATCAAGGCCCAGAACCGGTATCAATCCTTCCATGAGGGGGCTGTCCTGGTTTGCCGTTGAATGCACCACGAGTTCACCGAAAATGTTCAGTGAAAGCCATGCCCACCCGGAGCCGAAACGCTGGGCAGCGGCGCCTTCAAAGGCCTTTTTAAAGGAATCGAGGGAATTGAAATTCTTTATGAGCGCCCCGGAAAGATCTCCCACGGGCGCGCCTCCCCCGTCCGCCGCCAGCAGGCGCCAGAACAACGAGTGATTGACATGTCCGCCGCCGTTATTGCGCAGATCTACGCGTATATCATCAGGAACGCTGGCGAGATTAGCCAGGAGACGCTCCAGGGATACATCGTACAGGTCCGGATGCTTATCCAACGCAGCGTTCAGTTTTACCACATAGGCGGCATGGTGCTTGTCATGGTGGATTTCCATGGTCCTCGCGTCAATATATGGTTCCAGCGCGTCGAACTCATAAGGCAGATCTGGTAATGTATATGTCTTCATGATTTTTCTCCTTGGTTGAAATATCAGATCACAGTTTTTTGTAAATCCTGTATCTAAATTGATAACTATATTTAAAAGCCATCCAGACATGTCATGACAGGATAACTCCTTATATTCGTTTAGCCTCAATCACTACTATATCAAGACTGTTACCCGCCTTGACGCAGTGAAGAAACGCCCGGGTTTCAGCCTCATCTTTCGAACCTGCTTCGAAAACCTTTTCGATCAATACTGATCCGCTGTATCTATCCGAGCAGATTGTGTTATATTTTAACGGTATCCGATCCATGTTACTCCTTCCTTTAAACAGCAGGATCAAAAATATCCTGTTGTTTATATTTTAATAATATACTAAAATACTGTATATCTGTCAATTATTTGTACTGATTTTATGCAATAATCGCGGCATACCAGGGGATTATCCGTACAGGTATCGATGGCTTTAATAGAAAAGTCCCGCTTCTGTGATTAAAGCGGGACTTTATCCACTTTATTTTTTATGATAATCATTACGGAAGAGACCGCAGGACTTCAACTCGTTCTATATACCAGTCTTCAATATGATGGATAACGTCCCGGGGATGGTTATCCGTGTCCCAGGAAAAAATCTCGACGCCGGTTATGTCAAAATGGTCAAATCCCTTGAGGACGCCGTAATAATTCCACACGCCTTTCTCGGGAATGGTGGTGCCGTCCCAATCGACGATGCTGTCCCTGGCGCCGCTGTAACCTTCCGGATAAAGCCATGGCCCATTCATCGACCTGGTATTCACCACGCCGTCATTGGGCCACCAGGAGCTGTCTATGGGAACGCGGTCCGTGACATCCATGCTGTAAAAATCGCCGTTCCGCGCGCGCCAGTAGCCGTTATAGCGGTCGTCATTGCAGGTATAGGCGCCCATCATCGGCCCGGTGATGAACCATGCGATGAAGTTGTTCGCATCGCACTCGTGGTAGTATTCGCCGTTGTCGCGCATCAGGGGCGATTTGGACGGATGGCTCGATATGCCGGCATACGAAAAGTAATAGGTGTTGCCCTGGGCATGGACCCGGGCGTTCTGCTCCATGCATCCCTCCGGGCTGAGGTCCCAGAGACAGATATCCTTCATTTCGCCCCTGAAATATGTTTCCGCGGCTTCGTTCACCCGGCTGAAATATTCCCTGAGAGATTCGCCCTTCTGACGCGGTATGACCCCGAACTGGTCCAACTTGAAATCGTAAATATTGAATATGGTATTGTTTGAGTCCATGCCGATTGCTTCGAGCACTCCGATCAACAGCTCCTGAACAAAGGGTATAAGCTTGACGACACCGTTGGCCAGGGTCGTTCCGTTGTGGACGCCGGCCAGCGTAGAGATGCTGCTGACCATGTTTTTCGTCTCTTCTCCGCCGGTGAAGAGGGGAGATATCGGCTCCTGGCCGGTATAGTCCGCGTTCCTCTCCGCTATATCCCCCTGCTCCATGAGCTGCGAAAAGACCCGGGCCGTCATGGCGCCCTGGCTGTGCGCGAGTATGTGGATCTTCCTGTTGCTGCCCGTTTTGCCCCAGTCCCTCAGAAGGGCCCTGCCGGTGAAATCACGCCCGAAGCGCGCGTGATTGTACTTTTTTGAGTGGGCAAGACCGTAATCTACCCTGACCCCCTTGAGCTGCGCGTAAAGTTCGCAGGCGCGGTCCCAGTTGCTTGAAAAGGGACCCACGACCGCTGTGTAGCAATCGTATCCGGCTTTCTTTAGAATTTCCTGTAAATCGTTATAGCCGCCCCAGTAGTAATGCCCCAGGGGGCCTGCCACCTCATCCCTGCCCCATCCTATAAAACCGTGCAAAAGGACAACAGGATATTCATTACCTGTTGTTGAATTATCCGTTATACTGTCAGTTGAATCTGAAGTCGTTGAATTCGTAACAGTGCCATTTGATGAGTCTTCAGAAGATCCGGAGCCGAAAGGAAACAGCGGTTTGCCGTTGTTATCTTCGCAGCCGGTGAAAATCATGATTGCAGACAGAATCGAAAAATACACCATGAACTTCGCCAGTATTCTCATGTACTTCCCTCCATCCTCATTGAATTATTATCTGGTTATTTAATATTAAAAAATTGTACATATGTTATAAACCGGCTATCCGGTTTATAACATATGTAAAACATTTTTATGTTGATGTCTCGCCAGTTACAGATAAATCCACAAATGGCGAGATATTCAGTTTTTTTTGTATACAATATGCGGGACAAGTGGGTGGTTGTCAGTGCTCAGAGCATAAGTGATTGCTAATAATAATGAATTGCAATGAAATTTATACACGGGGTCAGAGTAAAGATAGAAATGCGGATAATCTTATACCGATAACTATCGGCAATTGGGTGTCAGAGTAAACGCATTTCCCATGTAGGGTCAGAGCAAATGCTGTTTAACGAAACGTCTCACCACCGATAGTTATCGGTAGCACTGGATCCTACCTGGTCCGGTGCCTGTTGAACCAGTCAATGACATCCTTGAAAACCTCTTCGCGGTTAGTCTCGTTCAGCGTCTCATGGCGCGCATCCTGGTAAAACTTGTAGGTCACATCCTTTATACCGGCCTTTACCAGCGCGTTAAAAGTCTGAAGGACACCCTTTGTATTGCCCCCGACCGGGTCCATGGAACCCGAGAAAAGGTATATCGGCAATTCCCCGGGGATCTTGCCGACATTCCTGCTGTCATTAATAAAGGCCAGGCCCCTCAGCAAATCACAGAAAAAACCGGCGGTGAAAACATCACCGCAATAGGGGTCAGCGACATACTTATCAACCTCGGCATTGTCCCGTGAAAGCCAGTCAAAGTTTGTCCGGTTCGGCTTGAAGGCCTTGTTAAAGGCCCCGAAGGAAAGCTTGTCCAGGAGAGGGCTCTTTGTTTTTTTGCCCTTTCGGGCGGCCTCGCGCTTCGCGACAAAAAGGCCGACCCTGCCGAGGAGACCGGGATCTCCATTGGTTCCGGACAGGACAAGGCCCTTGAGTTCCTTTCCATGAAGCATCGCATAGTTCCTGGATAGAAACGAACCCATGCTGTGGCCGAAGAGGAAAATCGGGACCCCGGGATTTTCTTTCCTGATAAGAGCAGTCAGTAGATGCATATCGTCAACAACCTTCTCCCATCCCTGTTCGTCCGCGAAATAACCGACGTTCTCAAAGGCGCCGGCTGTTTTCCCGTGTCCGCGGTGATCATTGGCGTATACCGCGTAACCGGAATTCACCAATTCCCTGGCAAAACGCTCGTACCGCGCCGCGTGCTCCGCCATGCCATGGGCAATCTGGACAGCCGCCTTTATGTTCGATCTGGCGCCGGGAAGCCACCGGTAAACGAATATCTTTGTCCCGTCTGATGCCTTAAAGGTAAATGTATCACTCTTCATATCCAGAATCCTCCGCAAATGAAATGCTACTTTCTATTAGCACAATATGTATTGTATAACAATACATAGACGTGTTGCGAAACTGCGTCTCGCGCCCTTAACCCATTCAAAGAATATTCATTACGCAATAAGCCAATTATAATGTCTGATATTGGGGCCGCTGTCCCGGGAAAAGCCTTGAGCGCGATACGGTAGTTCCGCAACGAGTCTACTAAACATAATTGAAATACTGTGTCAATAATTATACTCCTTGATTTGTGTATAATTCCCAACACATAACCAGAGATTGTTTTCCGCATGATAAAAAATATGTTGATAAAAAAACACATTTAGTATACCAGTATTTGAAATTCAGGGGCCCCGAGAGGTTTATTATGAAGAAGTATCGCAATCCCATAATCAGGCTGTCTCTTTCTCTCGAGACATTCGCTTACACATTGCCGGTTTCGATCCTCGCATACTTTGTTCTTATTGCATGCGACTTCTTCTCCTCAATAACGTTTTTTATTTCCGCAGCACTCTTCGGGTCCATCATAACCCTGATACCCGGCATGGTGATCCGGTGGATCAGGCTGAGGAAGTGGGTAAACATAGTAAACAGGCCGGATAAGCCGGACGATGCCACTCTGCGTGAAGCAAAACTCAGGCTGCTCAATCACCCGCGGTACGAGGCACTATCAATCCCGGTTCGTTATTTCATTGGCATCGGCAGCGTCGTGTTTATCCTGGCTATTGCCGGTGAAATGAACCAGCTGCGCTACATCATGACCGCGGTGGGAGTCTTCATGATAGTTCCGATCAACATGGTCTTTTTCCTGCTCCAGGCGGAGCTGGGCCTTTCACGGTTCCTGGAGGACAGCCGCCTGGCCGGCGTGGTCCTGGAAAAAGATGAGTACCGGCATTTCAGCTTATTCAGCAAGATCCTGGTAGTTCTCATATCAATACTGCTTCCGCCCCTTGCAATATTCATATCCTTTATATCCCTCATGAACCTCAAGCTCCTCCAGCTGGACAACCTGGTCATCCATTTCGTCTTCATCACGTTCATGATGATAACGGCATCGGTAATGACGGCGTATTATCTGGCCAGGTCGCTGAGAAAAACCGTATCGAGCATGGAAAACTCACTGGACAGCATCGCGCGCGGCGAGCTCGGCGCGGATTTTGTACCGATGATTACCACCGATGAGGTGGGCTCCATGAGCATATACATGAACAGGCTATCCCTGAAAATAAGAAACGTGATCACCCTGATCCAGTCCATGACGCACGAACTTACCGTATCAGCCGCCGAGATGGCCGGGACCGCCGATAATGTGGCACAGCAGAGCCAGTCCAGCGCGGCGACCATCGAGGAAATGTCTTCATCCCTTGAAGAGATATCCGCGGGAGGGGAATCGATTTACGGCAATATTGAATACCAGCACAAACGGACGCAGGTGCTCATCGACAACGTCAACAAAATGCACGCGATCATAACAGATGAAGGGAGGGAGATGGACCAGGCGATGAAGGTCAAGACCGGCCTTGACATGAATATTGAAGATGTCAAGGGAAAAATCAATGACACCATGGCGCTGATGAAAACCGCCACACAGGACGCGGGACGCATGCTCGATTACACGGGGCTCATAAATGATATTTCCGACCGGACCAACCTTCTCAGTCTCAACGCGAGCATCGAGGCGGCCCGCGCCGGTGAGTACGGGAAGGGGTTCGCCGTGGTCGCCGACGAGATCGGAAAGCTCGCGGAGCAGGCCGGAGACAACACGAAGAATATTTCCGAGATCGTGAGAACCACCAACACCAGCATGGATAAATCCTCCCAGGCCCTGAACGAGGCCATCGGAAGAATCGAAAATATATTCGAGGGGCTGCGCTCTTTCAGCACCATGGTAAACTCGATCGGTGAAATGACGCGCCGGGACATGGAAATCAACAATGTTCTCAAGGACGATGCCGAGCACTTCCTCCAGAGGGCGAACGAAATCATGAAAGCGATGGAAGAGCAGAAAAACGCCGTTGATGAAATCGTGAAGTCCATTACCCTTATCAACAATACCACGCAGAGCAATTCCGCGTCCAGCGAGGAATTGACCGCCGTATCGGAAACTATTGCTGAAAATGCGAAGAGACTCAAGAAGGAAATCGAGTTCTTTAAAATTCAAATTTCATAATAACGGAAGCGTCAATCATGATAACACGATTAGAAGATAAATGCACCAGATGCCTGCTCTGCGTGAGAGACTGCGTATCAAACGTATGGCGCGTCATTGACGGTGTACCAACGCCGGTTGAACAGGACCTGTGCAATCTCTGCAGCCACTGCATTGCGGTTTGCCCCCGGGGCGCCATCCGCCACGAAGGACTTGACGGGAGCCATACCCTGAAGGTTAACAAAAAGAACATCCGGCCGGAAGTCTACCGCGACATTATTATGAGCCGCCGCAGCATACGGCATTACAAGGACAGGGAAGTGCCTCGGGAAATCATCGAAAAGGTAATAGACCTCGCCCGGTACGCGCCCACGGCAAGCAATGACCAGAATGTCGGCTATATCGTTATAACGAATAAAAAAATCCTGTCTGAACTATCAAAAAAAATCTTCGGATTTGCCAACCGGATTTACGACAGGCTGGATACCGGTATAGGCAGGATGATAAAAAATGCAACGGGCCTTAAAAATAACCGCTATATCCGGCGTCTCGAATATATACGGGAGGAATACGCCAAATCCGCGCGGGATTATATCCTCTACAACGCGCCGGTGCTTATCCTGATGCACACCCCGGAAAAAGCAAACTTCGGGTGCGACAACTGCAATATCGCGGCAACCACCATCATCAACCACGCCCATTCTCTTGGCCTGGGCACCTGCTTCATCGGCTTCATGACGCTGGCGTTGCGGTTAAGCAAAAAAATGCGGAAACTGGCGGGAGTCCCAAAAGGCGTCAAGGTCCACGCGAGCCTTGTCCTGGGCTATCCCGCCTACGGATTCACAACTACCGTGTCCCGGAAGGAACCTGACGTGAAATGGATGTAAGCGTCACCCGGTTACAAGTAGATACCGGCAGACCATGTCTTCCAGCTCGGTCAGCAGCCTCTCACTTTCGATATCAGACCCCATGATCCTGATGCGATGAATGATTTCATCGCTGACCCGGTAGAGCAGAACCGCCGCAGCTTCAATGTCCTTTATGCGGACATGCTCCTTGTAATTTTTCAATAATGATGTCATGGATGCGATAACCTTCCGTTCTTCTTCGCGGTTAATATCCTCAATTTCCTTATCCAGCAGTATCATGGCGATGAGTTCCCTGTGGAGCGCGGGGTTGATTTCATGGATTGCATAGAGCGCTTCAATCATGAAATGGACCAGGTTTTTCCCTTCCCGATAGTTATCGGTCGTGTTATCATACACCCGGGCTCCATATACATTGAGAACCTTTTCTGAAGCATTCGCATAGAAATTCCTGATCACTTCAGCGAGGACTTCCTTCTTATTATTAAAATAACCGTAAAAGCTGCCTGTCGCGACCCCTGCCCTTGCTGCAATCTCCAGAGCGTTGGTCTTATGGAATCCTTTTTCCGCAAAGAGAACCCCTGCGGCTTCAATGATCTTCTTTTTAGTCTCCATCCCCCGTTTCTGTACCGGGATCCTGGCTTTATGCTTTTGCTCTGACACCATTATTCTCCCTCACCTGCTATAATAATGACATGTCATGGTATAGCAAGCAAAATATGAAAAATATTTCATATTTTGCTTGACAATATGAATTTTATATCATATTTTTGATTGTAATGTCACCCGACATACCGATAACAATCGGTATAAAAATAATCATACGTTACTCTGACACCATCAAGAACCAACAAGGAGTCTAAGAAATGTTCAATTATCGTTACATGATCATTTTTTTACTGATCCTTCTCCCTGTTACCTCCCCATGGGCAAAGGAAACACCTGTAAAAATAGACAAACACACAATCACAAATTCACAATTTACAAGGACGGAAAAGACTTTTACCAGCCAGGGAGATAAATTAAAAGCCTGGCTGTATCTGCCCTCCGGCGTATCCAGGCCGCCCGTGGTGGTCATGGCCCACGGGTTCGGCGGTCAGCGATGGATGCGCCTGCCGGCCTATGCCGAACATTTTGCCCGAATGGGTATGGCAGTTTTTCTCTTTGATTATCGCGGATTTAACGATAGTGATGGCGAACCCCGCAATTACATAAATCCCGCACGCCATCTCCAGGATTGGGACGCGGCCATTGCTTACGTTAAGAAGCAGGACAGCATCGATGCAAAACGCATGGCCCTGTGGGGAACGTCATTCAGCGGCGGTCACGTTATTGTTGAAGCCGCGAAACACCCGGAGGTAAGGGCAGTCGTATCACAGGTCCCCTTCACGGACGGAATGTCAACGATGTGGTATTACATTACAACCGATCCGCTGTTTGCACTTAAAGGCACATATCATGGCCTGGCCGATATATTCACCTCTCTCTTCACTAAAAACCGTCACACTGTGCCTATTGCGGGAAGACCGGGTGAGGATTTTGCCATGATGTGCCAGCCGGATACCATGGAGGGACTGATCAAATTGCTGGGAAACAATGAAAAGAGATTTGAAAAAGATAACTACTGTCCCGGGAATATAGTCTTAACACTGGGTCTCTACAGGCCGATCAGCGATGCCGAAAAAGTTTCCTGCCCGGCCCTGGTCATTGGAGCTGAAAGGGATACGCTGTTTCCGCCGACAGGTCCGAAGAAAATGGCGGACCGGATGAAAAAAGCCACCTATATAAGCCTGCCCATGAACCACTTTGATCCGTATATGGGTGAACCATTTAAAAAATTAGTCATGGCTATGGGAGATTTTTTAAAGGCTAACTTAATAATTCAACGCACACCTTAAAAACGCTTGATGAAAACTGAATGATGCTGAAGCATGAATGGGCGGCCGCGGGATACATCGTCGAATATAATCCCGCCTGCCGCGCCACGGTGGGAGTAACAGTATCATGGCACAAGATTCGCGATTACGGTGCCGGGAAATCCATCCCGGCATACACAGGATTATACTTCCCCTGGCAGGGAAAAAACCGGGCCCGGTAAACGCTTATCTTTTTAACGGCACGGCCGTGACTCTCCTCGACACCGGCACCCTCAAGTCGGCCCCGGTACTGGAGCAGGCCCTCGCCGGCTTGGGAGTTGGCTTTCCCGATATCGACCAGATCGTCCTCACCCATGGCCATATCGACCATTACGGCGCTGCCCGAAAAATCATCAGCGCGGCGGGGAGTGACATATCGGTGCTGGCCCATGAAGAGGACCGTACCCTCGTGGAGCACGGTCTCGAGGTACCGCGCATGCAGTTCATCAGGTACTACCGCCTCATGGGCGTTCCGATGATTTTCCAGTTCTCGCTCCAGTTACTACGGTGGTTTTTTTCCTCCATGGCCGAACCCTGTTCGATCAGCAGGTTCATTTCGGGCGGCGATACGATACTCATGGGGGATTACGAAGCGACCGTGATCGAGACCCCGGGGCACACCAGGGGATCCATCAGCCTCTATCTTGAAAAAGAGGGGATACTCTTCCCGGGCGATCACATTCTCGGGCATATCACTCCGAACGCCTTCGTGATGCTGGAAACGGATTTCGTCCTGCCCCGGCGGATGAGCCAGGTCGAGTTTTACGATTCCCTCCGGAAAATCGAGGAGATCGGACCCCGTGTTGTCTACCCCGCCCACGGAGAACCCATTGAAGACGTCAGGAAAACAATCGCCATGTTCCGCGAACAGTTTTTACAGCGGCAGAACAACATACTGTCCATAGTGTCCGCCGGCGAATTCACGGTATACGAGATCGGGAGGAAGCTCTTCCCCGACATCAGGGGGAAGCGGCTGCCGCTGGAGGTTTTTCTCGCGGTTTCCGAGGTTTACACACACCTGCAGGTGCTCGAGAAGGAGAAAATCGTAAAGCCGCATTTTAAAAACGGCGCCCTCTATTACCGCAGATCCGCCTGATGCCGCGGCCGGGATATCGGCCCTCTTCATCTCCCGGCCGTCAATTAAGCGTTGACAGGACCGCATCAATCATATATAAAAACAGCGGCTGTCCGTTTCAACGCTCATTCTTAGATCATTGTCTCCGGAGGCCGTCCCTATCGGCACCGGCCGGAGCCGGATCCTGAATACAACCATGTCCGGAGGAGAAAGCCCATGAAATCAAAAAAAGCCCTGCTTCTCACCATTGTCCTGCTTGCCGTGCTTGTGATTGCCTACGCGGTAACGCCCGGTTATGTTAAAACTGCCTTCCGGTACATGAAGGTGAGAATCGATGATAACCGCTTCTTCGAAGTCCGGACGGTCGCCGCCGGCACGCACCAGCCATGGGAGCTGGACCCCGACTACAATAAAAGGAAAATTCCGGACAACTACGCGGCGATGATGGAAGAACTGCAGACCGCGGCATTCCTCGTAATCAGGAACAACCGCATTCTTACCGAGCGCTACTGGGGCGGGTACTCGGACCAATCGGTCACGAACTCCTTTTCCGCGGCGAAAAGCATCCTGAGCCTTCTCGTCGGCATCGCCATGGATGAAGGAAAAATCAGAAGCGTCGACCAGCCCGTGGGCGATTTCATCCCGGAATTCCGCGAGGGCGCGAAGGGCGGGATCACGCTGAAGCACGTGCTCACCATGAGCTCGGGGATCGACTGGAACGAAAGCTATGTGAATCCATTCTCCATAACATCGAAGGCGTACTTCGGCGATGACCTCGATTCGCTGGTCCGGGGCCTTGACGCCGACGAACCGCCAGGGAAGCGCTTTGAATACCTGAGCGGGAATACGCAGGTCCTGGCACTCATCGTGGAACGGGCGACCGGGAAACGGTTGTCCCTGTATGCATCAGAAAAATTATGGAAACCGCTGGGCGCCGGGAAGGACGCCCTCTGGAGCCTCGATAAAAAGGACGGCATGGAAAAGGCCTTCTGCTGCTTCTACGCCAGCGCCAGGGACTTCGCACGGATCGGCCAGCTGGTCCTCAACGGCGGCACCTGGAACGGCCGGCGCGTGATCTCGAAGAAGTACCTTGACGACGCCACCACGCCGGCTTCATGGCTGGCGGATGAAAAGGACAAGCCTGTTGATTTTTACGGGTACCAGATATGGATCATGCGCCACAGGGGCCAGACGATACCGTTCATGCGGGGCATCAGGGGACAGTATATACTGATACTGCCCCGCAAGAACGCCGTTGTGGTCCGCATCGGCAAAAAACGGATTGAGAACAAGATAAACCACATGCCGGAGGATTCATACAGGTACGTGGATGCGGCTCTGGCAATGATGGATTGATATCCCGCGCGCCGCGGCACATGGCGCAGCGGGTGCATCGCGGATGCCGGGGACTTTCCTATATCATCTCAAAAAGCAGTTTCTCGCGGAATTTTTCATCGAGGCTGTTCAGAAAATCATCGAAGACCATGACGTTGATACTGGCGATTTTCCAGTTGTTTTTATCGGACATTACCTTGATAAGAAAACTCTGCGCCTCTTCCTCGGTGACGAAGCCGATTATGGAGGTGCTGGTGTCATCGACCTTGCGGAACACCATGTTGCGCTCCCTCAATTGCTCCTCGAAATCCCGCGTTACTATGAAAAATAAGTCCCTCTTGCCGTCCTTAAATTCATTGAAATAATCCTGTTTGTTCATACACATCCTGCTCGTGTCAGTATCAGTAAAGCGTACCGGCGGACCAACATGGGGATTGGGCTGCGGTTTATATCGTATTAAATATTTAAAGCGGAAATGTCAAACAGATATTTTAATGGCGGTAAAATATGACTTGTAAGCGACTGATGGCGGTATGCCACTTTCGCTATAATCCGGATTTTTATTTCTTGACTCTGTTGTTTAAAAATTCTATCTGGTGAAGGCATTATACGCCGGAATTCCATGAATACTTCGATAACAATAAAGGACCTGGTGCTGAAAAACCCGGTGACCGTGGCATCAGGCACGGCAGGGTACGGCGAAGAACTGGCGAAGTTCATCGACATTTCCAGGCTGGGGGCCATCTTCACCAAGGGCCTTTCGGTGAAACCGCGCCCGGGCAACAGGGGAAACCGCATCATCGAGACGCCGGCGGGCATGCTCAACTCCATTGGCCTGGAAAACGTGGGCCTGGAGCGCTTCCTCTTGGAGAAGCTCCCTTTCCTTGCGGACAAGGGCGCCACGGTGATACCCAACGTGGCGGGCCACTCGGTGGAGGAAAACGTGGAGCTCTGCGCCGCCCTGTCCGGATCGGAGCACATCAGGGCCCTGGAGCTGAACGTGTCGTGCCCCAACGTGAAGGAGGGCGGCATGGCCTTCGGCACCGACCTGAAGCGCTTCACGGACCTCGTGGAAAAGGTGCGCAAGGCGACACGCTGCGCGCTCATCGTGAAGCTCTCGCCCAACGTCACGGACGTGACCGGGTTCGCGGTGCGGGCGGAGCAGCTCGGGGCCGACGCCGTGTCCGCGGTAAACACCTTCCTCGGCATGAAGATCGACACGAAGAAAAAACGGCCCCACTTCCGGAACGGGGTCGCCGGACTTTCCGGCCCGGCCATCCGGCCCCTGGCGGTGCGGGTGGTGTACCAGCTCTTCGAGAAGGTGGCCATCCCCGTCATCGGCCTCGGCGGAATCGCCTGCCTCGATGACATGCTGGAGTTCATCATGGCCGGCGCGGCGGCGGTGTCCGTCGGCACCATGAACATGGTAGACCCCGCCCTGTCGATCTCCCTTATCGGCGGGCTCGAAGGATACATGAAAAAAGAAAAGATTGAGGGTATACGAGAGATAATAGGCGTGGCGCACGGATTCGGCGACGAGCCCGAAGATTGTTCATAAATGAAAAGCAATCTATGCCGAAAGCCCCTCTCTGGGGAGTCGGGGGGATAATAAAATATTACAAGGACGCCCGATCGTCGCATTATAAACGAGGACAATATGGCTAAAGGAAATGAATCAAAATACTGGAACACGCGGCTGAAAAGCGCCGCGGAATATATCCCCGGGGAACAGCCGCAGGGGCTCGATGAATTCATCAAGCTGAACACCAACGAGAATCCCTTCCCGCCTTCGAAGACGGTGCTGGAGGCGATCAGGTCCGCGACGAACGATTCCCTCAAGCGCTATCCGGACCCGACGGCCCGCGCGATACGGGAGGCCTATGCGACGGCAAAGGGCCTCGATCCGGACAATGTCTTCGTGGGCAACGGGTCCGACGAGATATTCACCCTCATTTTCAGGGGCTTCATCGACCCGGAGGGCCTGGCAGCCTTCGCCTATCCGTCCTACGCGCTCTATTCGACCCTGGCGCAGATGAACGGCATCAGGTACGAGACGGTCCCGCTGAACAGGGACTTCTCCTACAACCTGGGGGCGTTTTTAAAGAAAAAGTTCAACCTGGTCATCATAGCCAACCCGAACAATCCCACCGGCACCTACGTCCAGGTTGAGGAGATAGCGTCGTTTTTGCAGAAATTCAAGGGGCTCCTTGTCGTGGACGAGGCCTATGTCGACTTTTACGGCGGCTCCGCGGCAAACCTCACCGATGAGTTCGACAATCTCATCGTGACACAGTCGATGTCAAAATCGTACTCCCTTGCGGGCCTCCGCATCGGCTTTGCCGTGGCTTCGCTGGACATTATCCGCGGCCTCATGAAGATCAAGGATTCATACAACGTGGACATGCTGGCCACGGCCGGCGCCGTGGCGGCGCTGAAGGACAAGCGGAGCTTCAATTATAATGTTGAAATGGTCGTCAGCAACAAGGAATACCTTGAGGAAAGCCTGGCGGCCCTGGGCTTCGAATCTATCCCCTCCCGGGCCAACTTCATCTTCACCAGGCACCCCTCGTTCAAGTCATCGGACCTGTACCAGAAACTGAAAGAGAAGAAGATACTGATACGGCACTACACGGGGCCGGTGCAGTCCGAATACATCCGCATCAGCGTCGGCACCATGATGGAGATCAAGGCGGTAATAAAGGAGCTTTCGGCTATAGTGGGTCAATAGCCGGTTTCAGTTTATTACTGTACTATTCATCCCCTCTGTTCTATAATATCAATTATTGACAGGCTTCTCTGCATGCCGAGGATATCGGAGGTCATATATGAATACGCTTGCAAGAATACTGAAAATCATGGCAATAGTGGTTGCAGCGGGTTTGCTTGTCTGCATGTTACTATACCTCTTCCTGCCCAAGGGGCCCCGCGAAACAATGACATTCGACGATCCATATCATAAAGATCGTCCAGCCAGGATAGCGAGCAGCTACATGGTATCCGCCGGGAACCCATGGGCCACCCGTGCAGCCTGTGATGTGCTTGAGCGCGGCGGGAATGCGGTAGACGCGGCCGTGGCGGGCATGCTGGTCCTCAATGTGACCTATGGCGAGGCAGCCAGCTTCCCCGGGGTAGCCCCGATCCTAATCTACAACGCCGCATCAGGGAAAGTCGAGAGCTACACCGGCGCCGGCACAGCGCCCGCGACGGCAACCATAGAGCTATTCAAAGCTAACGGTTACGAGAATATACCTAAACTGAGCATACTGGCTCAGCTCCTCCCCGCTTCCCCGGATGTGATCGTGGCCATACTCCAGAAACATGGCACCATGTCCTTCTCCGATCTGAGTGCCCGGGCAGTGAAACTGGCGGAGGAAGGGTTCCCGGTACACCGGATGATGCTCAACAACCTGAACCTCAACATCTTCGAGCGAATCGGATTCGCCTTTCTCATGCCCTACAACGCACAGGTCTACCTGGGCGGACAGTGGTGGCGCCCGCTCCATCATCGGGAACGCTTCAAGCGGCCGGAGCTGGCGGGGATATTCAGGTCAATGGCAAAGGCTGAGCAGGATGTCCTGGCGAAAGGCGGGACCCGTGAGCAGGGCCTGATGGCCGTGAGGGACTACTTTTACCGGGGCCCTATTGCCGATACCATCGTGAAGTTCCACAATGAAAAGGGAGGACTTTTCACCCGGGAGGACCTTGCGCACTACAGCGGATATTGGGAGGAACCGCTTTCCGGCCGCTACGGCCCCTACACCATCTATGCCAATCAGACGTGGAGCCAGGGAGCGGTTGTCCCTTTGACACTCCAGATACTCGAAGGGATCAACCTGAAAGCCATGGGTCATAACACACCTGAATACATCCACACTGTACTCCAGGCCATCGAGCTGGCCATGGCTGACCGGGAGCGATACATGGGTGATCCCAGGTTCCTCCAGGTCCCGATACGGGACATCCTTAGCAAGCCCTATGCAGAGGCACGAAGGAAACTCATGACGCCGGGCAAGGCATTCGGGAAGATGCCGCCATACGGCAACCCCCTGCAATTCCAGACCTTTGATGCGATGCAGGATTACAACGAGCTGCTGGCGGGGCTGGATCCCGCGTTACAGGACGGCGTCATTGGCAAGGACACCAGCTATATCAGCGTTGTGGACCGCCAGGGGAACGCGGTATCCCTTACCCCCAGCGACTTTCCGCAGTCACCCATGGTGCCGGGGACCGGCCTTACCCTGGGCATCCGCATGACGCAGTTCCGTCTTGACCCGTCCCATCCGTCATCGCTCAGGCCGGGGAAACGCCCCACCATAACACCAAACCCGAGCATGGTATTGAAGAATGGGAAGCTCTTCATAAGCTTTGGAACTCCGGGCGGTGACATGCAGACGCAGGCCATGGTGCAGACATTCCTCAATATCGTTGTCTTCGGGATGGAACCCCAGAAGGCGGTGAACGCGCCGCGATTCCGCTCACTCAACTGGCCGGACTCCTTTTCGCCGCACAAGTATTCCGCCGGCACTATCGAGCTGGAGCAGAAGCTCGGCCTCTCAGCCGGTGACGCACTGAAGAAGATGGGGTATCGCGTGATCGAGAAAGAGGACCGGCACTACAGTTTCAGCGCGGTCTGCGCCGTACTGCGGGATCCGAAGTCGGGCAAGCTCATGGGCGCGGCAGATCCCAGGGAAGAGTCCTGGGCGGAGGGGAAATAGTCTTGCGGTTAATTCAAGGCATCATCCCTGAATGACAAGCAGGTATGAGGCCCCATAAAGAACGAACCGGAGCCGGATATTGCTCGATCCCGGTCCATGGCAATTGTACTAAATTGCAACAGCAAGTACTTCATTGAATGGAGGGAACCTCTAAAAATTACCATAACTATACAAATTAATTGACTGATAGATTTTAG
>CAZZHU010000047.1:0-25789 GCA_964654045.1 uncultured Leptospirales bacterium | reverse complement strand
GAATTCTTCCGCGTTGATGTCGTCTATCATGTTTTGCGATATGCCTTTTATGCCTGTCAAGGGCTGCGACAGCTCATGGGCGATACCGGTAGTGATCTCCGCAAGGCTCGCATGACGGGCCAACTGGGAAAGCTCCAGGTCTTTCTCCAGGATTATCTTCCGGCAGGAATCATTGCTCTGCTTCAAACGGGTCAGGCGGTGGTAGAGCTTGTTATTGAGTTCATTGATGACATTGAACTGGTCAAGAAGGTTGACGATCCTGTTCCTGAGGTTGTAACCCAGAAGGAAAGATACGGCGATATTCATGATTCCGGCTGACAGGATGAAATGGATTTCATTAAGCGTGTATACGGTCAATGATAAATAAAAAAAGTTAATAAATATTAAAGTCAGCATTATTACCGATGTGATTTCATGCCTGCCGGGGAATATGATATAGAAGATATATATATAAAACAGGAAGTAGGTGATATAAATGATCAGGCCGTTGTGATCGGGAAAAACCATGAGAGAAAAAAAAGATGCCGCCGATACAATACTTACGGGAATCATGGATGCTTGACGGTATTGAATATAATGGTGTTTTATCATTATTGCAAGGGTCACGGGAAAGATGCAGAGGCCAACCAGGGCCGGAAAAGACAGCGCGATGACATCGGTGATTCTATTGTATTTCAAAAAAAGGGGCGTTATAACAAGGAGCATTGAAAGGGAATTGAGCAGCAGACGTTTGGACAAACCAACGAAATAAAACAGTATGCCGATAATAATTTCTATAATTACGGCGTAGAATATCAGATTAATTATTATTGAATAAATAAGTTCCATGATGTATTATTAGTTTTTGATTCTCGCTGTCCCACGTTACCGACGGATGAACGGAACAGTATCCTGTCGCATGATTAAATTTATCGGGTATTCACTAACTTCATTTGACATGGGAATTGAAAATTTATATGATGTCAATGTTTTATTATGATCATTGGACAGTTTCTGTTTTTTGCCGAGGCCTGAGGAAGCTAGTAATGATTTGCCAGTATTTATAAGGAACACCACCATGAGTTTTTCCTGCGGTATAATAGGTCTTCCCAATGTTGGGAAATCCACTATTTTTAATGCACTTTCCAGCGCCGGCGCCCAGATGGCAAATTATCCTTTCTGCACCATTGAGCCAAACAAGGGGATTGTCCCGATTCCTGATGAACGGCTGATAAAAATAGGAAATCTTCTGCATAAAGACAATCCGATCCCGACCAGGATCGAGTTCATAGATGTTGCTGGCCTTGTCAAAGGGGCTTCAAAAGGGGAAGGCCTGGGCAACAAGTTCCTCGGCCATATCCGTAATGTTGACGCCCTGGTGCAGGTTGTGCGCTGTTTTTCCAATGATGATGTCGTGCATGTTACCGGAGACGTTGATCCGGTTAGGGACATTGAAATCATCAATACCGAACTGATTCTCTCTGATATCGAGATCCTGGAACGGGGGCTCGAAAAGGAGAACAAGATGCTGCGCAGCGGGGATAAAAAAGCCAAGGCGCAGTCAGAAATCATCGAACGCATGATAAGCCACCTGAACGGCGGCAACACGCTGCGAACCTTTCCCATGGGCGGGGATGAACGGCATGTGATTGCCGACTTCGGTGTGATAACGGACAAACCGGTCATTTATCTGGCTAATATTGACGAGGAGGAATCGTCAAAAAAACACCTGGATGCCGTTAGTAAATATGCGGCGTCCCAGGGTGCCCAGTACCTGTATATAATTGGCAAGCTCGAAGAGGAAATATCAGAACTGCCGGCCGGCGAGAAGCGGGAATATCTCGAAGCAATGGGTCTATCTGAATCAGGCCTGGACCGTCTCATCAAAACAGCCTACGGCCTTCTGGACCTTATTACGTATTATACCGCCGCTACCGAGTTGCAGGCCTGGACCCTGCTTACCGGGACCAATGCCACCAGTGCTGCCGGAAAAATCCATACGGATTTTGAGCATGGATTCATCCGCGCCGAGGTGTTCCGGTACGATGACCTGGTAACGTTCGGGTCTGAAAAAGTTGTACGGGAGCATGGGCTTCTCAGGTCCGAGGGACGGGATTATACTGTTCAGGACGGGGATATCATCAGGTACCTGTTTAATGTGTGAGCGGTATCAGCACCGGATCGCTATTTGCAACTTCAAATAAATAAACATCAGAGGCAAGAAGTATGACGGAATACCAGATCTACCGGATAGTTTTATTTGGCTTCATGGGTTTCGCGGTGGTAACGTTTATTTCGCTTTTTTTTATAACCGCGCCCTACGGCAGGCATGCGAAAAAAGGCTGGGGGCCGCTCATCCCCAATAAAATTGCATGGCTGGTCATGGAGGCTCCCGCGTCGCTCCTTTTTTTTCTTTACTTTTTAATTTCAGATAAAAGCATAACAGCCGCCCTGGTTATGCTCCAGGTCATATGGCAGGTCCATTATTTTCACCGCTCCTTTATCTTTCCCTTTATGCTGAAAAGCGATGAAAAGGTTTCACTATCGATAATATTTTTCGGGATGATATTCAATTCAATAAACACCTACATACAGGGCCGCTGGGTTTACAGTTTTTCACCAGAGGGCGCCTACACTGCGGCCTGGCTCTCCGATCCGAGGTTCATCATCGGTGTGCTGATCTTTGCAGCGGGGTTTTTCATCAACAAGCAGTCTGACTCTATCACGCGAAAACTATGGGACCCGCAGAATCCCGGATACAAGATACCCTATGGAGGGATGTACCGTTACCTTTCATGCCCGAACTATTTCGGTGAAATTGTTACCTGGATCGGCTGGGCGGTAATGACCTGGTCCTTCGCAGGTTTATTCTTCGTGGTATGGACCGCTGCGAACCTGGTTCCCCGGGCCCGTTCAAATCACCGGTGGTACATTGAAAATTTTTCTGATTATCCAAAGGAAAGGAAGGCAATAGTACCGTTTCTGTTCTGAAAAATGACGGCAGATTCATTCTTCGGCTCTGTTAAATCTCCTTCAGTATCAGGGATTGTAACTTTTTCCTGCTGCTCCGGGGCGTCTCCGCGGGCAATCCAAGGGCTATGACCGCCATGAGTTCATGATCTTTTCCGATGCCCAGAAGTGAGTTCACGTCCGCCTTGCGGTTCAATATTTCTCCGAGCCAGACGGCGCCTATATCGAAAGAATGGGCGGCCAGGAGCATGTTCTGGATACAGGCGCCGATGCTCATGGTATCCTTGTCCCTGTCGTAGCCTTCGGGGATATTATAAAAAACGCAGATGCAGAGATTGGATTCTACAATTATGCGGCTGTATGTAGTCAGTTTCGATACAACGTTTTTTTGCTCTGGATCACGAAGTATGGCAAAGGACCAGGGCTGGTTGTTCAATCCTGATGGTGCCCACCGGCCCGCTTCGAGAATTGCCTGCAGGCTTTCTTCAGGGACAATACCTTTTGTATATTTGCGGATTGATCTTCTGCCTGTTATAGCTTTCATAACGTCATTGGTTTTCATGAATGCCCCGTTTAATATGACTGTAACGCATTGCAAATTGAAATCAGCCGATATTTCAGTTGTCAGGAATAACAAATAGTAAATTATTGAAAGTGGTCAGGCATCACAATATAAGGATATAATGAAAACAAATGTAAGGTACTATTTCTTTTGAAACTTCTGGTATGCCGTCATAAGCTCGGTGAGTTTTAACTTTTTTGCCTTAACGCCGGTACGGTAATCAGCGATAATCCTGCCGAAATCAAGATCACCCAGGATTATTTTTTTACGCTCTGTTTCAATGAATCCGAGGTCCGTGGTAATTTTTACCTGGCTTGCTTTTTCAGCGTATTCCTTTGCCCTGTCCCAGTAGGGAAGGGCATCCGCGTATGATTTTTCAGCGGTGTCAAGGCTGTCGCTGATCTCCGTGGCGTAATCCCAGTGATAAAATCGTATCGATCTCATGTCATATCTGGCGCCGATGCTCAGGTAACTCCGCATGATAAGGAGGTTGATATGCATGAACATGAGGTTGCGGTATTTATAGTATTCCGGTTCTGTTTCAATCTTTACCAGGGCCATTGAGGGATGGCGGAACTTGCATTGAAGGGCTGTTTTCAGCCGATCGATATTTTTTCTCAAGGAATTTTCATTATAATGCATTTTCATGCCGTAGAGCTCGTAATAATCCTCAAGGTAATGGGGCGCGGTCTGGTAATGGAGCCTGATCTGCGGAATATAGTCTGAGAAAGGCGTATGCCTGTCCCTGTCTTTTTGCTTGCTGAAATACTGATACTGGTAATCTTCCCCGTAAAGATTCCCGGCAAACAGGATGAAGAAAAAAATGATAATAAATTTCAGGTTCATATTAGTATGGTGTTTCGTGGAATAGTAACGAAATTATTCCACTATAGTTTAGTATCGGATGATTTGTGAAAATAATAAAGCATGATACTGACAGGTTTTGAATAGAGTAAACAACAGTATGGACCCCGGCGCAGTATCAGCAAGATCGTTGTGTTCAGGATTCAGAAAAAAAGAGTTCAAGATATTTTCTCAATGCCTGGGCATATTCCAGCTTTATCCTGGTTTCCACGGCCCAGGTGGAATCAGGGAAAATTTTAAGATTTGCCAGAAATATTTTCTCTGCTTCTATAATCAGCGAATAAGACATACTTTTTTTAAAGTGTCCGCGATTATGACGGTCATAAAATATTTCCTTGTGCGCAGTATGAAGGTGCTCATCGCCTTTACGGTAGATGCGGTACGATTCAACATCATATTGATTGCTGTATGAATCAATAATATTCAAGCATTCTGAAGCGCGGTAGAAATGAAACATCATGGAGGTAAATACACTGAAATGCTCCATAAGTTCGCTATCGTCCGTTTTATTTTTTAAATGCAGGATGGCATGATAAATTTTTCGTAGAGAAAAGACCATCTTGTTGAAAACAGCGCGGTTGGCGACCTTGTCGCGGTTGGGAATATTGTATAGATTATACTGGAAATAGCGATAGAGAGCGTCTTTTGCGGATTCGCGGAGGTTGATGAATTGTCGGGTGAGGATTTCCGGATCAATTATGTCTTTATACGGTTTTCTCGGAGTCGCTGGCGTCTCTTTCTTCTGCCCGGATTTTTTAATGGCGGCGGATTCAATGGTTGATTCATCTTTAAACCGGTAGCTCATGACTGAGGCGTAGGCAACATTGAGTTTTGTCATTGCATCGTTCGCCCATTCAATCCGGTGAGGATTTTTATCAGGATGAAATTTAAATGCAAGTTTCTTATATGCTGCCGAAATTTCCTCGTCAGTTGCTGCCGGGCTAACATTAAGAAATTTGTAATAGTGATCAATTTCCATTATGTCAAATACCAATCTACTTTTTAAATAGAAATACTTATTAATTCTCTATATGTCTTGATCATAATTTTGTTTCAGCATCGTTATAATAAATATTTGAAATCAAATGATCTTCAGAAGTAATGAGTTGTTTTTAATAAGATATTATCCTCAAGTAAATCCAGAAGAGGAATATGTAATGTATCAAGCATCTTTCCCCGATAAAATAATGAAATGAAAGTATAAATATCAAGAAAAAAAGAATTTTTCCTTGACATATAAACTAATGTATGCTAATTTTCTGTATAGATAATATATTCGCCGCGGGGGATTAACGATGTCACCAAAAGAAAATTCAAAACAGCTTACAATCAAGCAGGAAAGAATTTTTGAATTCATAAAAGGCTCAATTAAATCCTCCGGTTTCCCTCCAACTGTCCGTGAAATTGGTGAAAAATTCAACATTACCGTTAAAGGCGCCTATGACCATGTCAAGGCTATTGAAAAAAAAGGATACATTAAAACAGAGCAGAATAAATCCCGCGCCATTGTCGTTTTGAATGAAGAAGAGGAAATCCCGGTTGACGCGATTAATGTGCCGCTCCTGGGACGAATAGCGGCGGGATCCCCGATTCTTGCAGAAGAAAATGTCGAGCAGTATCTCAGTTTTCCGAAAACCATGTTCCGCGGCGGTGAATATTTTGCCCTTAACGTTAAAGGCGATTCCATGATTGAGGGCGGAATCTTTGATGGAGATATCGCCATACTCAAAAAGCAGAATACAGCCAATAATGGCGATATTATAGCCGCTCTTCTTGCAGATGAAGCCACGTTAAAAAGGCTCAAAGTTACAGGAAACAAAGTACAGTTGATGCCTGAAAATCCCGCCTATGAACCGATTGTTGCTGAGAATGTTACGATACTCGGAAAACTGATCGCGTTGTTTCGCAAGTACTGACGCGAAATCCATATTAATAAAACATCACTTTACTTTCTTCTCAATATCCTCTATAGGTGTTTCACATCTACTTCTAATCACGGGAAGGTGTGCTGCAAGGTGCTTAAAAATATAATGGTCGCTATTATCCTGATCTGCGCGTCAATCTTACCAGGTTTGAGGAGGAAATGGATTCGTATCGCCAGGCACTGGACATATCCAGGAAAAATGGGTACAGGGATAAAATGGTACTGGCGCTAAACAACATGGTCCTAACACAACGGGTGCTGAAGGATTTTCAAAGCGCTAGGGAGCGCTACGAGGAGGCTCTCGGATACGCGAAAGAGTCCTTCATCCTGGGTACGGTTGACCAGGCGGCGCCTTCATCAAAGACACATGATGGTGATTCATCATGGAAGTACTCAAATCCGTATTTCTGGGGATCATTAATTTAATATGGCCGCCAGGATACACACAGGTCGCAAAAAACCGGTGCTTGTTGATTCATCGTCCGCCATTATTCTTTTCAAGTCCGGATCATTTGAACAGTTTAGCGACTATTACCGGGTGATTATTCCCCCTTCTGTTTATTCCGAAGTGACACGGGAAGGCTATGCCGGTTCCAATGAATTCATCAAGTACCATGATCAATGCAGGTTTTACGTCTATGCAGGAAGCGGCCCGGGTGATATCGGCGAGTCATATAAGCCGGAAATGAAAGGTCTTGGTGCAGGAGAGAAGGATACAATTCTGCTGTATTATTACGGGACCGGGGATATGATCGTTCTCGATGACGGCAGGGGCGCGGCCTATTGTAAAAATCACGGCATACCCTATATAAACGCTTTACTGGTCCCGCGTATATTGTGCATGGCCGGTCTGATTATCCAGGAGGAGCGGGACCGCATGATGAAAAGGATCATTGAATGCGGCAGGTATTCACAAAAGATAATAGAGTATGCCCGTTTCTGCGATGATGGAAAACTCGCTTTTGCTATGGCATGATCATATGGCCTTGATTATGTCAGGCGTTATGTCGGAGATTTTCTGGCATCCGGTCAGTATCATCGCTTTTTCAAGATCTTTTTTCAGATGATTCAGATAGTAGGACACTCCTTCAGCTCCCATGCCCACAGCCGCTATTGCGAGGGGCCGGCCGATAAGCACGGCGCTCGCGCCTATGGCAAGGGCCTTTAAAATATCAACACCTTCGCGGAAGCCGCCGTCCACCATTACCATGAGGTTCTTCCTGACTTCACGGACGATTTCATCAAGGACATCCATGGAGCCCATCATCTCGTCAAGCACCCGTCCTCCATGGTTGGACACAATTATGCCGTAAGCCCCGGCTTCAACGGCGGCGGCGGCATCTTTGACGTTCATGATACCTTTCAGTATAAAGGGGAGCTTTGTTGAAGAAATAAGCTCTTTTATTTCGGAAAAGCTTTTCGGTCCCACGGACTGGTTTTTCATGGCCATGGTTTTAAAAACCACCGCATCAATATCCATCCCGATTGCCATGGCGCCTGCTTTTTCAGCGGCTTTTATCCGCATTATGATGTCCTTGTTGTCACTGCGGGGTTTAAAGACGGGGATGCCCTTCCCGTTGTATTCAGAGATCGCCTGCAGCCCTATCTTGTACTTGTCGGGAGTGGCTCCGTCGCCTACAAAGGCAATGCTTCCGGATTTCAGGCATCCGGCTATAACGGCGCGGTTGTAATCGAGTTCATCTATTGCGCCCCCCATATTGGTGACGGTCCCCGTGATGGGGGCTGCCAGCACCGGGATTGAGAGCTTCTGTTTCATGAAAGTGGAGGCGGTATCGGGCAGGGTAACATCGTGGATGAGGCGGGTGTTAATCTTATATTTTTTAAGAGACGCGATGTTTCTCCGGAATGACTCTCCCGTTCCGGTTCCTCCCATGCCGGGAACTCCGGTCGGGCAGTCCCGGCCGTCGCAATTCTTACATACATAGCATATTTTCTTGAATTTTTCCTTAGCCGCGAGATGAATGGTTTCCATGGAGATCTCCGATTCTTCAATCATCTCGAATTTTATGATGTCCCTGCACTGCTCATATCTTCGTACTGCCTCCTTAAGAGTAGCACCAATGGTTATGATATGACCCGCTTTTTCCACATTGGAACGCGGCTGTATGACTTTATCGCCTGGCTTGACATTGAGGAATATCTCTTTTATCCCGGTGATTTTCAGGGCTTCTTCAAGCCCCACAATTTTCTTGACGATGCCAGGTTTTGTTATGATGGCACGCTCAATGCAAAACTGATTCATGACCGGCTCGAGATTGCCGGGCTCCTGTCCAAGTGCCACTTCTACCGCCGCTTTCATAAGGTCCACCCCCGATGATAAAGGGTAGGTGTAGGCGGACATGAATCCGCCGGAAAGACGGGCTGCCAGTTCCCCTATCATGGGACCGTCCCTGGTAATTTTAATATCGCCCTTTGCCGCGCCTATATCGATCCCCAGGGCGCGGATGCCGAGCTTCATGACATTACAGGCTGATTCCTGGATATCCCGGGGAAGGCTTGACGGCATGTTATGGCCGGTTTCAATGAAATAAGGAGGATATTCAATAATGCGGTCCGCGATGCCGGTGATCGTGATTTCACCATTATAAATAATAGCATCAATGGAAAGCTCGGGCCCGTCCATGAACTCTTCCATGATGAGTTCGCCGCTGGGCGAAGCGTTTTTTGAGAATTTGAATGCGTCGGCAAGCTGGTTAAAGTTGTCGATACGCATGACCCCCCGGGCCCCCATGTTGTCGGAAGGCTTAATTACGATGGGGAATTGTAAAATTTTACCCGCTTTTTTCGCGTCGGAAAGGGACCATACCGGTAGGAAATTGGGGGAAGGAACGCCATGTTCCTTGAAACGCATCCGCATTTTTATTTTATTTGTGGCGGCCTCGGCATCGTCAAATTTTATGCCGGGCAGGTGCAGGGCGTTTGCCACCGCGGCGACTGCCATGGAAGCGTCAGTGCCTACCGTCAGGACGCCGCTGATAGGGGTCAGTTCATTCTGAGCTTTGGCTACACGTACGGACCCCTCGATGTCGCGTGTACTCATGACGATGGGTATATCGGCATCTTTCATGCCCAGGGCATTGGAATTGTAGTCAGTAACTATGACCTGGAGTCCCATTTTTTTTGCTGTCAGTATAACCGGCATTTGAAGAAGTCCGCCGCCGATTATCATGATTGTTTTTTCCAATGCGCGCTCCTTGGTTATCAGCTTTTTTGGCGCTATCCCTCGTGTTCCTTGCGGTTATTGCACGGAGGAAATAGGTCTGCTGTCCATCAAAAATACAATTTTCGTGCCGGTTGATCGTATCGAATAAAAGCACTTTATGTCACATTATACACCATTCTGATTTATTAAGTCAATAATTTAATTATTGTAGGATTTTTGATAATACCTGAATATGGATGAACGATAGCATCATGCAACAGCGGTGTTTCAGCGGAAAATAGATTGTTGATAGCGGAGCGCAGGAAGAAACAGGAATGGCCTGGTTCACCGTGCGGCGTCGAAAAGGACTTGAAATTATAAATTTAATCACATACTGTGACAGCCTGCTTTATGGGAATACACCATAATGTACCGGTGGGAGGAACCATGAATCGCAATCTGACTATCGAAGCTGTTCGTTTGACAGAGGCTGCGGCCCTGTATGCAAGCAGGCATATGGGTAAGGGTAATGAGGACCTGTCATACTATTCCGCCGCCGAAGCAATGAACAAAGTTCTGTCCACCATGGATATCGACGGCGAGGTAATAATCGGGGCCGACAGCTCTGACACGGCCCTCTATGACGGCGCTCAGGTCGGCATCAAGACCGGCAGCGCTGTTGACCTTGCAGTCAAGCCGCTGGACGGCAAGATGACCTGCGCCAGGGGCGGACACAACGCCGTGTCTGTTGCAGCGGTAGGGAGCAAGGGGGCTTTTATGCGCACCCCTTCGTTTCATATGGATAAAATCGCGGTGGGAAAAGACTTGAAAAACATGGTGGATATCAACCAGCCGCCGGCGATCAATATCAAGCGGGTGGCGCGCGCCAAGGGCAAATATATAGAAGACATTACCGTATGCGTTCTCGATCGGAAGCGGAATGACCAGCTTGTAAAAGAGATACGGGATTCGGGGGCGAAGATTAAATTAATACGTGACGGCGATATTAGCGGGGCCATTTCCACCGCGTTTCAGGAGAGTTCGATTGATATACTGATGGGGATCGGCGGCGCTAAAGAAGCCATCATCGCGGCCGCGGCTTTGAAATGCATGGACGGCGACATGCAGACCCGGTATGTGGACCTCAGCGGCAGGGATAAGGACATGATACGCGACCTGGGGATCCATGATCCTGACAGCATATTTACGATTTCTGAAATGATAAAAGGCGATGAAGTCATCGTATCACTTACCGGCGTGACAGACGGCGTCCTTCTGCCTGGTGTTCAATATGTTCCGGGCGGCGCGAAGACCAGTTCCATACTGCTCCGCCAGAAGACGCATACGCTGCGGTTTATCAACGCAGTGCATCAGTTCGACTATAAGCCTATTTTCTAAACTTGCAAAATTCATTGTACGGGAGCAACCGGTATTAAACGGAATATCGACATATCAGTTTTCAAGTCAATAAACGAAAAAATTAATTCCCGCATGTCCCTTGCCGAGCTCCTGAAATCCATCATGGACGCGGCAAAGGAACTGCTTAATTCCGAAGGCTGCTCTCTCCTCCTGGCGGACCAGAAGACGGGCGACCTCATTTTCGACGTGGTCATCGGGGATAAGGGCGATATCATACGCGGCGAACGCGTGCCGAAAGGAAAAGGTATTGCCGGCATTGTCGCCTCGAAGATGGAGCCGGTTATCGTTGATGATGCGCACAATGACAGCCGGTGGTATCATACCATAGACCAGAAATTTCAATTCAATACCAAAAACCTGCTCTGCGTGCCGATGCAGGTAATGGGTGATTTCGTCGGGGTCCTGGAAGTGGTGAATTCAATTGGCCGCGACCGCTATGATGATTTTGACGTTGAGCAGGCTAAATACATTGCGAACCAGGCGGCGATTGCCATCAATAACCGTCGACTCCACGATGAACACACCAACAGGATTGAAGAGCTGACGACGCTGTATGAAGTGGCGCAGTCGATCTCTCTTGCCGGTCCCGAGGATGACATACTGGAAATTATCTGTCATTCCCTTGCCCGGTCAATGAAGGTTGGCCGCGCATCCATTATTTTTTTTGATGAGCATGAAGGACGCCTTCGCATTGAATCATCCCACGGTTTGCCTCCGGCGGTAACGGAAAACTGCGATATCAGCATGGACGCTTCCATAGCCGGTCATGTATTCCGGAGCGGCGACCCGATAATGGTGTCGGATATCAAGAAGGAAATTCCGGGTGATATGATCTATGGCGGTCGCAATTACCTGACCGATTCGTTTATTTCGGTGCCGATACGGTACAAAAATAAAACAATCGGCGTCCTGTCGTGCGCGGATAAAATTAACAGGAAGGATTTTGATTCCTTTGATCTGCGGATCATAACGACAATCTGCAGCCAGGTCTCGCAGGTATACAATAACCTTCTGAACCAGCGTATGGCCGAGACGCAGCGGATCCTGTCGCGTGATATAGACATCGCGGCTGAAATACAAAAAAAAATATTGCACGGGATTCCGCGTGAATTCGGGAAGCACAGGATGGCGGTGTATAACAGGCCTGCCCGGTCCGTGGGCGGCGATTTTTATGATTTTTCCAGGCTGAACGATAATAAATATTCTGTTCTTGTTGCGGACATATCCGGGAAGGGCATTCCCGCGGCCCTTTTCATGGGACTGGCGCTGAATGTCGTGCGTGCCGAACGGCGGGTTGACAGCTCCCCGGCAGGTTTGATGAGAAACGCGAACGGCTACATATTCCAGGATTCTGAATACGGGATGTTTGTAACGCTTTTCTATGCGGTCATTGATTCCCATAATAACCTGATAACCTACGCAAGCGCGGGCCACAATGACCAGATGCTGGTGAGGGCGCGGACCCGCGAGGTTGTGATGCTGAACGCTGAAGGCAAGGCGCTCGGCCTGGCTGATAATGAGATCTATGAAGAACGCGTCATTCTATATGAACCGGGGGACCTGCTTATCCTTTTTACCGATGGCGTTACCGAGTGTTTCGGCGGCGATCGAATGGACATAGAGCATGGTGAACGCATGCTTGCTGAAATAGCTCTCCGGTATATTGACGAGAGCCCGGCTGATTTTATTGAATACCTGAAACAGCATTTCAGGGCGATTCGCAAGGATCTTGACTTTATGGACGATATCACTATTATGGGAATAAAATTTTAACCTATCACCTGAGATGTTATGAATGATCTAGAAGAATTGCTCAATGCCATCTATGTTGATTTGCGAAAAAGAAATACCGTGCGCGGTGTGCAGGCGGTACCGCAGTCGGATGAGTTTTTTGAATATATCACGAAAACCTATTCGCTGATCCCTTTTGCAATTCCCAAGCTCATAAAAATCCTGGTTGATTCCCATAAAGTATTCTCTTTCAAAATAATCGAAGCCGACAGGAAGGAACGTATCCGGCGCATTGACGGCCTCGTCGTCGCGGAAGGAAATATCATAAAATCGCTCCTTGATACGTTCGGCGACGAACTGATCCGCGCCTATTCCCATGAATTCTCCACTAAATATTCCGTGGAAAAAATAATCAAAGAGTTTTTCTCCAGGATAAATGATTACAATAACACGCCGTTGGGCAGGATGGCGAATATAGTCATCAATCTCATGGCGATCCAGTCGACCCTGGAGCGCAATATCATGCAGTATGGGGTGAAATGGCAGGAAAAGCAGCTCAGGACGGAGATAGAAAACAGCGATCCCCTGTCTTATTTCATTGAATCAAAAGGAGAGCAACCATCCGCGGCTGATTCTGCACCAATCGCTTCAGAGGAAACGAGCCGCCGCGGAACAGATTCGATCAAATTCGAGGACTTTAAGAAATATCTGAGCAAGAATTCTGTCGAAAAAACCCTCATGGTATACGGGGTTGAATTCTACTCGCGGGTTTGCTTCAGGGATTACCAGTTCAGCCTGGTGCAGAAATTAATCGAGGAAGATGTCATTCACCAGAAGGATGATTTAATCACGGTCAAGAAAATGCTCCAGAAGACAAGATCGAATTCCGACCAGGATTTGAACCTCCAGCGATACGCAAATGAGATTAACAATCTGGAAAAGTTAATCAATAACAAAATAAAGAAACGCGAGGAGCGGTGAAGCGGGTTGCTGTAATCGGCGGCGGCGCGTCGGGGATCATGGCGGCATGCTTTGCCGCCGCCGACGGGAATACGGTGGTCATTTTTGAAAAACAGAAAAAAATCGGAAGGAAGGTACTGGTCAGCGGAAACGGACGGTGCAATATAACCAACCGGAACGTAACCGTTGAGAAATATCATGGGAAAAACCCGCGTTTTGTCCATAATGTTTTCAACCGCTTTGGATTTGAAGACACAGTGGATTTTTTCAGGTCTGTCGGCCTTCCCCTCATTGAGGAAAAAAACGGAAAAATGTTCCCCGCTTCACTGCAGTCAGCCGCGGTTGTCCGGATACTGGAATACGAGCTTCATCGCAGAGGCGTTGACATACGCACGCACAGGAAAATTGAACACCTGCGTGCCGCGGACGGCGGGCTCAAGCTGGTTACGGCCGGACATGAGGAAGAGTTTTTTGACTCTGTCATCCTTGCCGCCGGTAGCTGCGCCTATACCCCGGCCGGCGGGTCCCGGGACGGCTATGACCTGGCCATGCAGATGAAGCATTCGGTGCGCGAGCCTTTTCCGGCCATCCTCCCCATCACCATTCCCCTGAAAATCATCCACCGCCTCCAGGGAATCAAGTGGGATTGCTCCGCCTCGGTAACGCGTAACGGCAAAGTCCTTGCGTCATCGGAGGGCGAGCTCCTGTTTACCGCATACGGCATCTCCGGGCCCGTGAGCCTGGACATTTCACGGGCGGTTAACGAGACAATGACAGGGAAGGGCATGGCATCGATAGTGATTGACCTGTATCCGTCATACACTGAACGGGATCTCGCGGATTTGCTTGAATCGTTATGGTCCGATAACGCCAAGCCGGTATCTTTCAGCCTCATCGGGATAATGAAAAGCCCCATGCCCGAAATCATGCTCCGCATTGCCGGGATTGAGCCGGACAAACCGGTGGGGAACCTGACGAAAGATGAAAAAAAGAAGCTGCTGAGGACCATGAAAGCGCTGGCGCTTGAACCGGGAAAACCGCGGGGCTTCAATGAGGCGGTGATCGCGGCAGGAGGGGTGGATGTGGATGAGGTCAATCCGGCAACCATGGGATCGAGGATCGCGCCAAACCTGTATCTCACCGGGGAACTTCTTGATATAGATGGTGACAGCGGCGGATACAACCTGCAATTCGCCTGGAGCACCGGCGCCGTGGCCGGGATGGCCCAGCACTGACGACAGAACTTACATCATCATGATAAATCCCTGGATGGCGGTGATCCTGCTGCAGACCTCGTTGAGATGCGATTCGGACTCGAATTCCGCTGTTATGGTAAAGGAAATAAATTTACTGTTTTTACTCGGTTTGTGAGTCACCTGGCCGTCAACTCCATGCTCGATCAGCACAGTTGTGATAATCTCATGTAAATCAGGATCGAGCGCAAAAATCGATTTAAAGGTGATCTCGGCCGGGTATTGAATTTCCTTTTTCATCTGATTACGAATGCGGGAGACCCCGGGATTTGTCAACTATATAAGATGAGAATGCGCCTGATGTAACCTGATGCCTGTTTCTGAACCGGACCATTCAGCGCAATTGAATAATGCATGATCATATACAGGCTGCTCCGGACAGGCGGTAATGATATTAATCTTGACTCAATTATTGGCACTCATCCATACTGCAGCAGGTGACGCAATATGGAAATGATGAATTTAATCCTGCTCCAGCCTTTTTTCATCGCGATGTTCCTGGGGGCCCTTCTCGGTTTCGAGAGGTCCTACACGTCACGCATGGAACATGAGGAGCTTGATTTCATTGGGGGAATACGGACCTATGCCCTGGTGTCCCTGTTCGGTTCTCTTGCGTCGTTCCTGGGGGAAAAATACGTTCCGGAACTACTGCCTCTCGCGTTTTTAGGGATTATCCTCCTCGTGGTTGTGTCATACTATATATCCTACTCCCGGCATGATGAAAGCGGCATCACCACGGAAATCAGCGTGCTGATATGCTTCATAATCGGCGTGATTGTTCAAAAAAACCACCTGGTCCTGGCCCTGTTTATCGCCATTGTCTCAACGGTTATTCTGTACTTAAAAAGATACATGAATCGTCTCGGTGAGAAAATCCAAAACGAGGATATACGGGCAACCCTGCTCTTTGCCATCATAACCTTCATCATCCTCGTCTTTGACCCTGATTATAATTTTTACGTGAAGGATATCGGCGCCCTGGGCGGCGGCATATTCGAAAATTATCCTGAAGTGGCGAACGTGAAGGTGATAAATCCTTTTACCGTGTGGCTCATGGTGGTCCTGATATCCGCCATAGGCTTTTCCGGCTACATCGCTATTAAAATCCTCGGATCGCGCAAGGGAATCGGGCTTACCGGGTTCCTGGGAGGACTTGCGTCGAGCACGGCCACGACCGTAACCTTTTCAAAACGGAGTTCCGAGGCCGGTCACGGCGACCTGTATGGTTCCTACGCCCTGGCGGTTATTGTGGCGTGCTCCACCATGTTCCCCCGTATCATCGTGGAGGTCATCATCATCAATGCCAGGCTTGCCCCGAAACTGATCATCGTGATGGGATTGATGATGCTGGCGGGTTTTTCCTTTTGCATTTTTTTATGGAAAAAGGGCGGTGAAAAGAAGGTCAGCGATGTCACCCTCACGAATCCCTTTAACCTGATGCCGGCAGTGAAATTCGGGCTCATCTTCGCCGCCATAATATTCATGGCCCGGATCACGGAGGTGCTGGCGGGAGACAGCGGCGTCTATATCATCAGCGTCCTGACGGGTCTATCAGATGTCGATCCCATTACCCTTACGATGAGCCAGATATCCCGGGATGATCCCGCCAAGATCGACCAGGCAACGGTCGCCATTACGCTGGCGGCTTTTTCCAATACTGTCATGAAGGCGGGCATGGCCGTTTTTCTGGGGTCGAAAAAATTCAGAAAAACCGTGCTGGCCGGCTTCGGCAGTATCCTCGCCGCCGGAATTATCGGGCTGGTCCTGATCTATCTGCTCTGACGGGGTTTTTTATCGAAAGCCGTCTAACACCGGAAAACAAGCCCTTGTCGCCTGGCCGCATGCCAAGCCGGCCAAATTCATCGCCTGACAGCTGCCATTCCCTATTTCGGTATCTTGTTGTAATCTTCGATGAATTTCTTGAGTCCGATATCCGTCAGGGGGTGCTTGATGATCTTCTGGAACACGTCAAAGGGGATTGTCGCGATATCCGCCCCGATGAGGGCCGCGTGCTTGATATGCAGGGGGTTCCGTATCGACGCCACTATGATTTCGGTGCGGAAATCGTAGTTCGCGTAAATGCGGGAAATTTCCTCGACAACTTCCATCCCCTCGGAGGATATATCGTCCAGGCGGCCGATGAAGGGAGAGATGAAGGTCGCCCCGGCCTTTGCAGCCATCAAAGCCTGCACCGCGTTGAAGCAGAGGGTCACGTTGGTCTTTATGCCGTCGGTTGACAGGGTCCTGACCGCGCGGAGCCCGTCTTCGATGAGGGGGATCTTGATATTGATATTGTCCCTGATCTTCGCAAGATCCCGCGCTTCGCGCACCATGCCCTCATAATCGACGGATATCACCTCGGCCGATACGGGGCCGTTCACCTCCTTCGCTACTTCTATAAGAACGTCGCGGTACGGCCTGCCAATTTTACTGACCAGTGAAGGATTCGTGGTTACGCCGTCGAGGATTCCGAGCTCTTTGGCCCGGCGGATTTCCTTGATGTCGGCGGTATCTATAAAAAACTTCATAAAAAGCACCTCGTTTGCATTTATTATGGAAAGATAATCCAGAACAGATGAAAATCTGTCAAATAATATATAATGATTAGAGTCACGGCCGGGGCAAAGTTGCAGACGCATGAGCGCGGGAGAACTGATATCCCTGGATTGCCAGAAGGCCCGTACAAGGCATCAAATACTATTGACATCGGCGGCAGTTTTTTCCACTATGCGTTTGCGATGAAAGCATTTTTTTCCAATTTATCCACCGAACTGCGCGGGATAGCTGCTTCACCGGCCGGTTTCCTGTACCTCCTGATCCAGGGCCTCCTTGTCGGATATAATTTTTATTCCGCCATGGGCAGTTACAGCGGTTACAGCACGCCCCTTGAGGAGGGGATATTGCCGGTACCGTCACTGGAACCGCTGAGGGACCTGTTCGTCCCGGTATTTCATGACAGCTATCTCTATTTATCGTTATTGCTTCCCATAATTTATGCCGGCTTGTTTTCGGGCCGCCACGGCAACATAAAGTATAATTTTATTTCACAGTTTTCCGGGATCGGACGCACCCTGTGCGCAAAGCTCAGCGCGGGATTACTGTTCAATGCCGTTCTCCTGGCCCTTTCCCTGCCCGCTCTGCTTTACTGGTTCATGGCGGGAGGCGATGTTTATGCCGGCGAGATGGTCCTCCTGTACGGAGGGTATGCCGCCTGGGGACTGTTCATCATGGCCCTCACGGTGTTTTTTTTCTCACTGCTGAAAAATCGATACGCGGCCGTGGCTTTTGTCTGGCTGATCGTGGGATTATCCTTCGGGCTGGATTATTACAGTGAAGTAACGTCTTCCTGTCCTGCCGTGAGGGACTGGTCCATCGCATCAATGCTGAATCATTTTGAAAGTGGACGTCTCTTTATCCCCGCCCTTCTTTACTTCCTGGTCCCGTCGCTGCTGCTTGTGCCGCTGTCAAATGCCCTGCTGATGAAAGACGGAAAAAAGACCACCATCGTTGCCGGCCTGCTGGCGTGTGTTCTTGCAGCAGGGCTGGGACTGGGAATTGCCGCGGCAGCGGGGTTCACCGGAGAAGATATTGACCTGGAGGAGCATGAACATGCACGGGCATCTTCATGCGTGGTGCTGAACGCGGAGCGGCAGTTACATCCGTACGCGTACCTGACGTTTCCCGGCGGGGCTTTTACTCCGGTGATGCCTGAATATACGGGCCATCCCCTGGTCGTCCCGGGGAAAGACCGGCGGGATATCCTTCTCGTTTACTGGTCCGTAATCCCCCTGATTTTTGCATTTGTTCTGCTGGTGCGGATAATTCAAAAGAGCGGGTTTTCCAGGACCCGGAAAAGGATGCTGGTGGCCCCGGCCACCTGGCTGGCGATAATGGCGTCCCTTGCCCTGGTGCAGGATTACTATGTCAAAAACCAGTCATGGAAAATATTTCCATCATTGCGGGAAATCCTGCCGCGCTGGGCCGGCACGGCGGGGAAAAAAATATTCAGCATGGCCGATCGGGGAGCGGATGAAAAAGACGGGGCCAATAAGAAATCCGTCCTTCCCGGAGACCCGAACTATATCTACGCAGGGAAGGATTATCAGCATCTCCAGCGTTTTTTTAAAAAGCTTTCCGACCTGCAGGCGCGCCGCAGGAATTCGGTTCATGTCATGCATTACGGTGATTCCCTCATCTGGGGCGATTGTTATACAAAGACCGTGAAGCACCGCTTCCAGGAGGAATTCGGCGACGGCGGAAGGGGCGTCGTGCCCCCGGTCGAGACCATGGCCACGGCGCTGCAGGACCATGTCAACAGGACCGCACCGGGCGGCTTTACGCAGCACGCGATCCGTCATGAGTTCCGCTATCTCGGGAATTTTTATATCAGGCCCGATATAAACCCCCAGATAGGCTTCACCGGCGAGGGGACCTTTCCCCGGTCGCCCCGCTCGGAGATCCGGATGGAGGCCCCGGAAGGCTCGGCCAGGTGGAAACAGGTGCGCGTGTTCCTGCGAAGTCCCGGGAAGGGACAGGCGGGGCCGTCGGAATACCATGTCAACCTTGATCACGGCGCCGGCAGGGAAGCGAAAGTCCTGAAGCTGGATCCGGGCGGCACCGGATATCTCGCGTGGGAGATTCCGGAATCAGGGAAGATAAGCGTTAATTTCGAAGGGTCATCGGGGGGCCTTCCGTTCGTGGATGCCGTCGATGTTGAAAGCGGCAGCGGGATCGTGTACAGCACCATCGTCAGGATGGGGATACACATGGCCTGGTTGAACGCCGTGCCGGAGCGGCACCTCAAAACCCTCAGGGATATCAACCCGGACCTCCTCATTTTCCAGTTCGGCATAAACGAGGCGGCGTCGCTGGGGGCGTTCCCGGAATTCACAAAGGAGGAACTGCGGAGCCAGATGCGCGAATGGCTTGGCAGGCTGAAACGCCTTCTCCCCGAAACCGACATCCTCCTCATCGGGCCGCCGGAGCGGCTCCAGACCTGGCAGGGCGGGCTGGCCGCCATGAAAGAGACGCTGGCGGTGCGGGAGGTCCAGCGCGAGGAAGCGGCAAGGGCCGGCATCGCTTTTTTTGACACCCACGAGAGCCTGGGCGGCGAGGGGCATATGCTCAGGATGGCGAATTCAGGCCTGGCCATGAAGGATTACACCCATTTCACCATGCGGGGCGGCGATATCGCCGCGGACGGTTTTTACACTTCGCTCATGAACGTATACCGAAAAAAGAACGAACGGCCGAAGCTCGATTTCCGGACCGAGGAGAAGACGGCACTGCTTTTCAATTCAGCCTCCTTCGCGTATTTTCTGGCGGCCGTTATCATCATGGCCTTTCTCCTGAGAAGATGGCCGCAGCTCCGCTTCGCTTTCATCCTCGTCGCGTCGTACTATTTCTACGCCACGTGGAAGCTGTGGCCCCTGGCGTGCCTCGCCGCGACCACGGTGACCGATTATTCGATGGCGCGCCTGATACACAGAGCCAGGGAACGCGGCGGCAGGGGCACCATGTTTCTGGCATCGTCCCTGGCCATCAATCTCGGGATCCTCTTCACGCTGAAATATTTTGATTTCTTTTCGGACCTCACGGGGAAGGCGGCCAACGCGCTGGGATACCAGGCGTCCGTGCCGATACTGAACATTCTCCTGCCCGTGGGCATATCGTTCTATACGTTCCAGTCGCTGTCGTACACCATAGACGTGTGGCGCGGCACCATGGAGCCGGAGAAAAGCCTGGTCAGGTACGCCCACTATGTTTCCCTCTTCACGCAGCTCCTGGCCGGGCCGATCGTGAAGGCGCGGGAATTCCTCCCGGCGCTGAAGGACAGGGCGGGCCATTTCCTGGTAACCCACGAACATTTTTCCACGGCCCTGTTCCTGATCCTCACGGGCCTGCTTAAAAAGGCCGGGGCCGACTGGCTGGCGGGATCGATCGTGGACAGGGTATACGCGAGTCCCCACATGTTCCTTCCCCTGGAGACCCTTACGGCGGTATATGCCTACGGCCTGCAGATATACGGGGATTTTTCAGGGTACAGCGATATCGCCATCGGGAGCGCCATGCTCCTGGGATACAACCTCACCGAGAACTTCCGCCGGCCCTACGCGTCCGCTTCGGTTTCCGAGTTCTGGCAGCGGTGGCATATCTCGCTGGGGAGCTGGCTCCGGGACTACCTCTACGTCAGCCTGGGGGGGAACCGCAGGCATGTCCTCCTCAATCTCGGGATAACCATGTTCCTCTGCGGCCTCTGGCACGGCGCGGCGATCCCCTTTGTCGTCTGGGGGCTCTACCACGGGCTCTTGATGATCATCGAGCGGGTCTTCAGGCTGAACAGGAAGGAAACGGCGCATCCCTTCCTCCGCGGCCTCAGGGTCTTTATCACGCTGCACGCGGTCCTCTTCGGATGGATCATATTCAGGTCGGATTCGTGGGGCACCTTCACCGGGATAATGAATTCTCTGTTGCAGCTAAAGGGCGGGGCGCCCAATGTCGGGGCGCTGCTGGCGGGGGTCATGGTCCTTTTTTACGCCCTCCATTTTACGCCGGTGAACTGGAAGGAACGCCTGAAGGCATCATGGGGGAAACTGCCGGCCACCGCCCAGGGACTTGCCGCGGCATGCGTCACTCTCTTCATCTATAACATCGCCATTGCCGAGGTGAAGCCGTTTATCTACTTCCAGTTTTAATCGCCGAATCCGGATTCGGGAGGGAACGCTTCCTTTTGGGGTGCGCCGCGCGGGAAATTCCCCCTGTCGATCTGTCCGCCACCCGGCTCTGGGCAGCGTTAATGAAGCCGTAGCCCTTATCTATGACCAGCTCGGTGTTCAGGCCGCGGGAAAGGTTCCTGATGAGGCCGAGGAACTGGTTGGCCTGTTTACCGGATAGCACAAAGGGCTGGAAACGGATCTGCCTGTTGCGGCCCGCCAGGGGGATCACCTTGATCTTCTCCAGCGTGGTGCCGTTGAAGTAAAAACCGACGGCGATATTGTCGCTTTCAACGGGGTTGATGTAGCCGTTTATGAAATTTCCCAGCGAATAAACGATGGGCTTCCCCCGGTACATTTCGATCCCCTGGGGCCAGTGGGGATGATGGCCGATGATAGCGTCAGCCCCGGCATTTATGATGGCGTGAGCGGCTCGTATCTGATAACTCTGAGGCACATGGGTCTGCTCGATACCCCAGTGGAGGGAAATCACCACAAAGGTATTTTTATGTTTGTAGGCGGCGATATCTTCCCGTATGATGTCCAGATCCAGGGGCGCTATGCCGGGAAGTGATTTCGTGGCGTAATATTCCTTCGGCGGTCTGTCGCAATAGGCCAGAATAACGATGGATAATCCGCCGTACTTCAAAAGCGCCGGCCTGCGGGCCTGGGTAAGGTTCCTGCCTCCTCCGGCATGACGTATGTTCAAACGATCCAAAGCCGCGATAGTGTCCTTCATTCCTTCGGTGTTGTAGTCCATCAGGTGGTTGTTCGAGATGGAAACGGCGTCGATCCAGAGGTCCTTGAGGCATTCTGCGTTTTCGGGACTGATTCTGAAAATGAAAGGCTTGTCAACGACCGGCCTTCCCCGCTTCGTTATGGGGGTTTCCATGTTGGCGAATATGAAATCATATTTGAGGAGCTCTTCCTTTATTTTCCAGAAGGGATAGTTGAGTCCTTTCTTGTGAATATGGCGCTCGGCCTCGTTGGCGAGAAGGATGTCGCCCACGAAAAGAATGGAAAACCGCTGGGCGCTCCGGGTTGATAGCGTACAGCTGGTAAAGCAGATCGCGGTAATCAAGAGTGACAGGAAGACGAATATGTAGTTAATTTTTTTCATCATGAATTACTTAATAATGATAAACAGGCGATGCCCGTCAATTCATATTATTGCCGGAATGACGTTGACGGTATCACTGGCCGGGGAAAAATATCCAGTGTAAATACGTTCGCACATCTCTCGGGTTCATCCCGTATCCAAGGTAGCAGCCTTCTATCCATATCTCGAAATGGAGGTGAATGCCGTAATCTTTACCTTCCGCCTCACCTGCAAGGCCGGAATTTCCCGCCCATCCTATCCGTTTGCCTTTCGACACTTTAGATCCGACGCGCAGGTTCGGGTCGATGCGGGAGAGGTGGTTGTAAACGGTAACGACGCCGTTGCGGTGGTCTATCCATATTTCCCTGCCGCCGAAGGATCGTCTCATGAAGGTTGACGGGTGAGAACGGTGATAGGCTGATCGCCTGCGCCATTCCGCAAGGCTCGGGGCCCGATATTTCTTGTCAGCTTTGATCACGACGCCGTCATCAGCGGCATAAATGGGCGTATTCCTGGTGACCGGCAGCGGGTCGTATGAAGTACCGCTGAAATAATAAAACAGATCTATGCCGGCGTGTCGGCCGCCGCGGTATGCGCGCGGCGCGTTCGGATAGGAGTAATCATCGGCCGGAAGAAAGGCGTTTTTAACGGGCAGGCACAGCCCCCTGAGCCGTTCGTCATAGAGCTCCATCCTGGAGGTCCCGAGGTATATCTCGATTTCCGCTATGGAGGCAAAATCCTTATAGGATTCGCCGGGAGGGACCAGGATGCGGAACATGCTGGCGTCAACGCCTTCCAGATCTATCTTGATGCTTGATTTGCGGGAGGCGTCCACAACGGCAAAATCAAACCAGCCGCCGTCAAAAAACTGAAGCTTGAATGATTTCAAGGTGTGATAGCCGTCCTTCTTGCCGGAACGCACGAATAGTGAGGTCATAAGGCGCTTGACCCCGAAGTCCACGGAAATCCAGTGTGGACCCGGTCCGGCGGCGGATATCCAGCAGGTATCGGAATCCTTGTCAAAGGCCCTAACCCCACGGTAGGCAGGGCTGAGCAGGGAGCTGGTCCTGATGATAACTTTACGGGCCGTGTTTTGGCCGGTGATGATATAATCCTCGTTACCGCCGGTTGTTCGCGCATCAGCCGCGAATATCAGCAGAAAGGAAGTTGCGATTGCCATCAATAATTGCCGGTGCATGTCGTGTGATTTTCGTCGGATCTATATCGATTTGTTAATGAAGCGTTGCCACGGGGAATATCTTTATTGATACCCGTAATGGCTGCCGCCGGCCTTGCGGGCCGGCGGTTCCAATGATCTCACGTGTCTTTGACTATGAAGTTACTTGGGCACGACCTGGAAAGTCACCCTTCTCTGCTGGGCGGCTGTGGAATCATACCCGGGAAGGGGCTCGGATGAACCGACGCCGCGGTAGTTGAGATTGGATGACTTTATCCCTGCTTTACCCAGCGAGTTATACACGGCCTTGGCGCGGTCGGTGGATATCTTCATATTGCCAGGCTTGTTTCCTTCGGAAGTCTCGGGTCCCCGTCCGTCCGTATGGCCCCTCACTTCGAGGGCATAGCCGTCAGGGAGCTTGTCGAGAATTCCCTTAACGACCGGAGCCGCTATTTTCGCCCACCGGTCCCATTGCTGAGGCGGTACTTCAGAGCTTTTATAGGCAAAGCCCGTCACCGGGTATTTCGCCAGCTGTGCGTTGGACGCGGAGACAATACTTGAATCAGCGCCTACTTTATCAGGAGCTTTTACCTGGTCTTTGGCGCACGAAACAATGAAGATGGTTGTTATAATAATTGTGATTGCGACGAACATTTTTTTCATTGTGACACTCCTTTTGAATAAAATTATTTGAACATTATATTATTAATAATATTTGTCAAATAAAATTTAGCAAGTTTTTTCAACTGATTTTTGCTATATGCCGTGAATTGTACAAAAATCAGCGGGGTTTCAGTATAATTAAAGATTTGACAGGTCCGGACCGGAATTTTTATGTAATAAGTGAGGCTGACGCACGTATGAAAACACGCACACTACAGGCATACCATATCACCAACGCGGTGGTGGACCTCATATACAAGGCAAGCTTCAGCCTTCCCTACGCGGTGGGGAAGCGCATCGATGAATTGCTTAAAAGCGAGGATTCGGAACTCGCGAAGACGACCCTGCAGGTGCTGCGGGAAAACAGCGACATCGCCGGCGCCGAGGGCCTTCCCCTGTGCCAGGACTGCGGCATGGTAGTCGTCTTCATCGAGGCGGGACAGGCGGTCCAGGTCGAGGGGAGCATAACCGCCGCGGTGAACAGTGGCGTGGAAGAGGCCTACCGCAGGTTCAGCCTGCGCAAGTCCGTGGTGGCCGATCCCCTGAAGCGGAACAATACCGGGACCAATGCGCCGGCCGTTATACACACCGACCTGGTGGAGGGGGACCGGTTCGCCATCACCGTGTACCTGAAGGGAGGCGGATCGGAAAACATGTCCGCCCTTACAATGCTCCGGCCCACGGCCGGGGCCGGGACAATCATCGATTTTATCGAGGAGACCGTGGTGAAGGCCGGACCCAACCCGTGCCCCCCGCTGTTCCTGGGCGTGGGGATCGGCGGCACGGCGGACACGGCCATGCTCAACGCGAAGAAGGCCGTGCTGCGCGAGGCGGGGACGCGCCATCCCGACCCGGTGTACGCCGACCTGGAGAAGCGCATAGAAGAGCGGCTGAACGCGACCGGCATCGGGCCCCTGGGCTTCGGCGGCAGGTCGACCGTCGCGTGGGTATACATCAGGGAGGCGCCCACCCATATCGCCATGCTCCCCGTTGCCCTGAACCTGAACTGCCACTCCCTGAGGTACGGGACGGCCGAGCTATGATGATGGACTGGAAAAAAATAGAATTGCCGGTGACCGACGCCCTTGTTGAATCGCTCGTCATCGGCGAACGGCTCCTGCTGAGAGGAACCATATACGCGGCGCGCGACAGGGCCCATGAGCGGCTCTGCGCCATGGCGGCCCGCGGCGAAAAGCTCCCCTTTGACCCGGCGGGCCAGGTCATCTACTACATGGGGCCGAGCCCGGCGCCCCCGGGAAAGGTCATCGGCTCCGCGGGGCCCACCACGTCGTCCCGCATGGACCCGTTTACC
>CAZZHU010000046.1:0-26630 GCA_964654045.1 uncultured Leptospirales bacterium | reverse complement strand
TTCCGCTCCTCGAGCTTCTCGATAACCTCGGTTGTGGCGGTTATCGTGTCACCGGGATAGGTGGGAGCCTTGAAGCGCGTCTTGATCTCCAGGGCGATGGTGCCCAGGCCCGGCAGCTTCGTTCCCCACACAGGGGCGATGAGACCGTGAGGGAGCCCGCCATGCGCGATCCTTGTCTTGAACGGGGTCTTCTTCGCAAACTCCTCGTTCATGTGCATCGGGTTGAAATCCCCGGTTATTGCCGCGAAAAGGGCGATATCGGTTTCCGTGATGGTCTTGGAAAAAGACGCCTTGTCACCCATGTTGATTTCATCATAAGATTTACCGAGTTCGTATTCCATGTGTGTCTCCTTGTTGGTTTTAGTCGGGGCATGGCATGCCATGCCCGCACATATATTCCCTCCCCTCTCCCCGCGGGAGAGGGGTTGGGGGTGAGGGCATTACGATGCGTATTTCTTTATCAAATCCTTGGCGATCAGCACCCGCTGTATCTCCGAGGTGCCTTCGCCGATCTCGCCGAGCTTGGCGTCGCGGTAAAGGCGCTCCACCGGGAATTCCTTGATGTAGCCATACCCGCCGTGCACCTGCACCGCCATGCTCGATATCTGCGTCGCTGATTCGGACGCCCATACCTTGGCCACCGATGCCAGTATCGCGGCCTCGGGATTCTTCGTCTCTTTCGCCCATGCCGCCTGCCAGATGAGGAGGCGCGCCGTGTCGGACATGATCATCATATCGGCGATCTTGAAGGATATTTCCTGGTACCGGTTGATCGGCTTGCCGAAGGCCTTCCGCTCTTTCGAATACTTGTTGGCAACATCAAGGCACTTGGCCGCGATTCCCAGGCACACGGTCGCCATGCCGATCCGCCCGTATTCCAGGGTCTGCATCGCCTGGATGAAGCCCCTGCCCACCTCGCCGAGGACCGCGCTTTCCGGGACTTCGCAGTCTTCGAAAATCAATTCCGCCGTGGGGGAGCCGCGGAAGCCCATCTTGTCAAAGGGCTTGCTCACGGAGAAACCTTTCGTTCCCCTGTCAACGAGGAAGCAGGTCACTCCCGCGCCGGGGCCTTTCTCCCGGTCATTGTAGGCAAATACCAGGGCGACGTCGGCTATGGTCGCGTTGGTGATAAAGGTCTTGGTCCCGTTAAGGATCCACTTGTCGCCCTTCTTCACCGCGTTGGTTTTGATCGATGCGGCGTCGGAGCCGGCTTCCGGCTCGGTGAGGCCGAAGCAGCCAATGATCTCGCCCTTGATGATGCCGGGGAGGTATTTCTTCTTCTGCGCGTCGGTGCCGAAGAGCCTGACGGGCACCCCGAAGAGACCGCACGAAGCTCCGCAGGAAAGGAAGGTGGAGGCGCACGCCTTGGCCACTTCCTCGCCCGCTATGGCCTGGCTGATCAGGTCCAGGTTCGTTCCGCCGTAAGCTTCCTCATGGCCCATGCCCAGGTAGCCCAGGTCGGCCAGTTTTTTTATATTCTCTTTTATAAGCTTATCAACGTCCGCGTGGGAGGCCTGGTCCAGGACCTGGGCGCGCGGCTCGATCTCCCTGGCGCAGAACTTCGCGAAGTTCTCTTTTATTGATAATTGTTCCGGTGTCATATCGTAGTTCATATTGTCATTCTCCTGTAATCCCCCCTGTCCCCCGCAGGGGGCATGAAGGATGTATCTTGTTATTGATATTTAATAATTTTTCACTATAACAATTGTTATTATCCGTTAGTATTTTGATACGTGCCCCATCCAGGGGACAGGGGGACAATATGATTTTCCCTAAAAGAAGCTCAATATCCGGGATATGATAAATCGTTGTATCTCGGACGTCCCCCCGCCTATCTGGGCTATCTTCGCGTCTCGTAAGAACCGCTCCACGGGATAATCATGGATGAAGCCGTATCCGCCGAATATCTGCACCGCGTCACTCGCCGCCCTGGTCCCCCAGTCGCCTGCAATAGCCTTCGCGATGGACGTGTGCATGTGGTTGAGAGGCTGCCCCGAATCCTTGTCATACGCGACCCGGTATACCGTCATCTTGATCGCCTCTTTTATTATCTTCAGGTCGGCCAGTTTATGCTGGATCGCCTGGAACTGGTTGATCGGCTTGTTGAACTGTACCCGTTCCTGGGAATACCTGGTGCATTCCTCGATTGCGAATTGTAAATTTCCAATGAAAGGCGCGAGGAGGGAGCTCCTGTCCCATGAGAGCGTCTCATGGGCATATTCCATTCCCTTGCCCACCTCCCCCAGCAGGTTCTCCACGGGAACCTCGCAATTGTCGAAAAAGACCTCGGACGTGGAAGAGGCTCGCACACCCATCTTGTGAAACGGCTCGCCCGTGGAGAATCCCTTAAAGCCTTTCTCCACGATAAACGCCGTGATCCCATTCTGCTTCAACTTCCTGTCAATGGTGGCGTATACCACGCAGATTTCGCTGACCGGGGCGTTGGTAATAAAGGTCTTTGACCCGTTAAGAATCCACCTGTCGCCCTTCTTCACGGCCGAAGTCTGCAGCGAGCCGGCGTCCGATCCCGCGCCCGGCTCGGTGAGGCCCATGCAACCGATCCACTCGCCGCTGGCGAGCTTGGGGATATATTTCTTTTTCTGCGCGTCGTTCCCATGCTTGTACAGCGTATCCGCGCACAGGTAGGTATGCGCGCCCAGGGCCAGCAGGTGTCCCTGGTCAACGCCGGCGTGGCCCAGGGCCTCGCCCGACAGGCAGCAGGTGACGACGTCCGCGCCGGACCCGCCCAGCTCCTCCGGGAACGGAAGGCCCAGAAGGCCCATGCTACCCAATTTGCTCCATACTTCTTTCGAGAACTCTGATTTCAAATCGGCCTGCTCCACGAGCGGCGCAATTTCTTTCTTGGCGAAACGATACACCGTTTCTCGAAACATCAATTGCTCTTCAGTAAACCCGAATTCCATTGGTTCCTCCTTGTATAATGCATGGGTGTCATGCTATTAACCCACGCGCCCCCTCTCCATTGGATGGAGAGGGGGTTGGGGGGTGAGGTTATTTCTTCTTCAATCCCATGATGAGACGCGCTTCGTCCGGCGTGGCTATCGGCCGCCCCAGGTTGTCCGCGATGCTGGCGGCGACTTCAACGAGTTCATAGCTTCCCCTGGCCATCTCGCCATTGGGCATGCGGATGTTGTCCTCAAGGCCTACCCGCATGTGCCCGCCCAGGAGACAGGACAGCATGATGGCCGGGAACTCGTCCGTGCCCACGCCGCAGGTGGTGAAGTTGGCTTTCGCGGGGATCGCGTTCATCAGCGCTACGAAGGTCTCCACCCTGAATGCCTGTCCACCGGCGACACCCCACACGAAGTTGAAATTCATCGGGTCGGTGAAGAAGCCCTGCTTCGCTATAAGCAGGGTGTTGTCAAGGCCGCCCATGTCGTAGACCTCGATTTCCGGCTTCACGCCGTTCTCCTCCATAGCCCTGCCAAAATCCTGCAGCATGGTGAAGGTGTTCTCGAATACGAAGTCGATGAAGATCTTGCCGGTCTTCCGGTCTACGATGCTGAAATTCATCGTGTTGGTGTTGAGGGATGCCATCTCGGGCTTGACCGCCACGATCTGCGAGATCCGCTGTTCAGCCGTCTTGCCCATGCCGACGGCCGAGCTCAGGTTCACGATCAGCTCGGGGCACTTCTGCTTGATGGCGTCGTGGGTCACACGGATCCTTTCGTGTTCATGGGTGGCCATACCGTTGTCCGCACGCGCGTGCACGTGCACCATGGCCGCGCCTGCCTTCCAGCACTTGTACGCCTCGGCGGCAAATTCCGCCGGCGTGTAGGGCACGTTCGGGTTCTGGTTCTTCATGGTCGCCGCTCCCGTCAGGGCGGCCGTGAGGATGACCGGTTTTGTCAGGTCCGGCCTTCCTCCCCTTCCGAATCCTTCAGCAACCGGGTGTTCAGCCGGATCATACGGTTTCCGCGCCGGACGCGCGGGGCGTTCCGAGGCCCTGGTTGTAACGCCTTCCGGCTTGAAATGATCAATGTCGAGTATCGTGTTCGTCGTTTTCGCGGCAAAGACCGCCTCCACGCTCATACCGATTTTCACATCCCCGGGTTTGATCTCCTCGAGGATGTGCACGAAGGGTGTATCGGCCCCCTCCAGCTTGATCAGCGCCAGCACGAAGGGCGCCTTGCGCGGCAGGTGCTTGTCGTCGTAACACACGACCGTAAAATTCGTAACCGTCCCGGTAGTACCGAGCTCGACCCAGTTGTCCCGTATGTCGGTGAAATCCCTGTTGCACACCTGCCGGGGCGGTATGAATACCGTGTTGCAGGTGGGGCACTTCACCCCCATGATCATCTTCTTGTCACGAAGGGTGGTTATGAACTTGCTTCCCACCCGCCCGGCGAAATATGAATAGGGGAGCGCCAGTTTTCCTTCAAAAGTGAGGCAATCCTTGTTGTCATTCTGTTGAGCCATCGTTCCCCTCCTTACTCATCTATCTCAAAATAATTAATGTCGAAAATGCTGCCGACACGGGTTTCGTTCCACACCGGGCGGACCCTGGTGCCGGGCTTTTCGTTACGGCCGCCCTGGATCATGTCGATCTGGTCCCTTCGTATGAGATGCATGAAAATGTCATTCCCCTTGCATCCGTCCAGCAGGACCATTACCATCCCGTACGGCGTATCGCGGGTTTCCCCGGTGAGCGGGTCCGGGCTGGAATAGTACGCGTATTCCATGTACCGCACCTGTCCCTTCGGTCCCACTTCCACGAAGTCGTCCACGCGGACACGGCACATCGCGCACATTTCCCGCGGCGGGAGCTGCATCCTCCCGCACTTCGGGCATTTGTTCGCCAGTATCTTCTTTTCCTTGAGCCCGTTCAGGAACCTCCCCATGATCGGCCCGCTGGCAAAGTGCTGGTTGACGGATATCGTCTTCTTGAGGACAATGAGCTCCTGTTCCGGCTCCCCGCCGGCCATCGGATCGACGTATTTCTCGAAATAGTCACCCCATTTCATGGCCAGGTTGAGATCGCCGATGGCGGCGCCCCGTCCCGCGGCAAGCAGGCTCTGGGCGTCGTTCTTCCCGAGAATCATATCGACATAATCCCTGGCGTCGCCCAGCTCAATGATAACATTCGGCTTTCCCTCTATGCCCGTGACGACCTTGCAGTTCTTGTCTTTTATGAAAACCGACCACTTCCCGCCATCCGGACCGCCAAGGTCGAAGCCATACACCACGTCAAGACCCGCCGCCGCATCGGCCTTGAACCTGCTCTCCACGGTGCCGAACATGTCGAGCAGGTAGTCGCTGACCGACATTTCCTTCTTTTTAATAACAAATTTTCTGAACATCTTGCCGGTCTTGCCGAAAGCGGCCATGTCACCCTCGACCTTGATCTTGCCGCCCATGAAGGCGTTGGTCGCATCGACCTTTCCGGTATTCACGCCCACGAATGTTTCGCCGTCGGCAACCATTATCGAGGCACAGCCGGAAAGGTTGTCCATCTTATCCACCGCAGCCAGGCTGCCGTTGTAAACGCTGACTTTCCACTTCCCCTCTCCCGAGATGTCGTACCCGAACGAACCGGTCACGCCAGTCGCGCCCTCGGGCCGGAAGCGGTCCTTCATGGTATTGAATATATCTTCTACTTTTATTCCCCAGTACTCAGCCATGGTTTCCCTCCTGCCAGTTAAGTTCCTTTTCAAGCATCATGAGGACCGTCCACAGGGTCCCGCCGAATCCGGAAGCCAGGGCGTGGTTCACCGGCTTCGGTATCTGGTGCGCGCCGGCGTCCCCCCTTATCTGCAGTGCGGCCTCGGCCACGCGAACCAGGGCCGTCGCGCCTATCGGATTGGATGCGATAACGCCGCCCGACGGATTGACGGGCATCTTCCCGCCGATCATGATCTCCTTGTTTTCGACGAGTTTGATGTGCTCGTCCCCCTTGAGCTGGAAGAAATCCCGCAGCCAGTCGACGGCCCACCAGGACGCAGGGTCATACATCTCGAACACATCGAAATAATCGATGGGGTTCGTGATGCCGTTCCGCTTGTACAGGTTGTCCGCGGCGAAGCGCTGCGTCTGCATGACCGGGTAGGCGTCATCGTACCCGAAAATCTGGAATATCTCCTCCCGGTGCACCGTGATATGGTCGCGGACCCATACCGGCTTCTTTGAACGCTCCTTCGCTTTTTTCTCACACGCAAATATCACGCAGCAGGCCCCGTCGGACTGGGAGCACATCTCGATGAGCTTCAAGTCCCCGATGAGCTTGGGTGACGAATTAATAAGATCATCGATCTGCTCGAACTCGAGGCCGAAGGAGCGGTGGGCGTTGGGGTTCATGCCCGCGTGCTTGTCCATGATGATGCGGTACATCAGCGAGGCCCGCTTAGAACGATCCTCCCCGAATTCGGTTATGAACTCATACGCCTTCGATCCGGTAAGAGCGCCGGTCTGCAGGTTCCGGAACCAGAGCGGGTCGGCCATGTTGGTGATACCGCCGGTGGTGTTCCCCTCCTGCAGCTTCTCGAAACCGATGGCCATGACGATATCGTACATGCCCGACGCGACGAGGTTATCCGACGCGCATGCCAGGGTTATGCCGACAGTGCCGCCCGTGGTTAACCGTATGCAGTTCTTTCCTTCGGCGCCTGTCCCGAGCGTATGCCACAGGTCGGGCTGGTGTATCATTTCAAAGAGCTCCATGTTGCCGTGCACCACGCAATCAATATCCTTCATGGTCAGGCCGGCGTCTTTCAGTGCGAGGCTGACGGCCTCATGGATCATCTCGGGCTGATTCACGTCCTCGCGGTGGCTTGAATGCTTCGTCTGCCCTATTCCGATTATTCCTACATTTCTGTTTTTCTTTCTGTGTGCCATGGTACGACCTCCCTAACTCTCCATAATGACAACGGCCTGGTGCTGGCCGGCGCCGCCGTACGCGGCCTGCGCGAGGGCCCGCTTCGCTCCCTTTACCTGACGCTCGCCCGCTTCGCCCCGCAATTGCAGAAAACACTCGATGGCCCGGGCCGCCCCGCCGAGGAACAGCGGGTTGCCGTTCAGATGGCCGCCCGCGCAATTAACGTTGTGTTTATCCGGGCCTCCCTCTTCGAGCCACGCGCCGCCCTTTCCCTCATCGACAATACCGACGCCCTCGGCCCACATGGGAAGCTGGTACGCCGCATGGTCGCTGAGCTCGAAGAGGCTGATATCCTTACGGGGATCCCTGACTCCCGCCATCCGGTACGCATGGTCCGCCGCGCTCGCGAGGGTCTTGTTCGACGCGAGGTCCTTGTCGCCGAGGAAGTAGGAATCCATGCAGCTGCCGTACCCGGTTATCCATACCGGTTTTTTCGCGAACTCCTTCGCCCGCTCCTCGCAGCAGAGAAGCATTCCGTACGCCCAGTCAGTAACGGGATAATAATGCATTTCCCTTATGGGATCCGCAAGCATGGGGGAGCCCATGACTTCTTTTGCATCGACCAGTTTGTTTACGCGCGCGAAAGGGTCCTTTGCCGCGCATTTCCGCGACCGCACCACGATGTCAGCAAGCTGCTTATCGGTAACCTTTGATTTTTCCATGTACGCGCGCGCCTGCATGGCATCCACGTTCAGAAAGTCCATCCCCAGGGGCCGGCAGTAAAAGGGATCGAAAGCAAGGTTCATGCACATGCGGCGGCTTTCCGATTGTGACTCCTTGCAATGCCCCATGAACAGGATTACATCATCATGGCCGCTCAGGATTGCCGACATCGCGTAGCCGAGCCCGTTGATGCTCTCCTGGGCCATCTTTTCCTCGCCGCGGAAATGAGCGCCGACGACATCCGTGACGCCATTGTCTGATATTGTCCTCGCGTCAAAAACGTCATCAGAACAGGTGATGATGTTTCTGATTCCCTTCTCCATGTCGAACGTGACCCCGGTCTGCTTCATAATTGACTCGAAGCATTCAACCAGCATGTTCTGGAAACGCATCGTTGCGTATCCGGGATCATGTTTCACCTGCGCGACAGCGCAGACAGCAACCTTCTTGCCCATTGCCACTCCTCCTGTTAAGATAATGGTGATTCAAAAGCTCACGTATCATTATAAACCGGCCGTGTAACCGTGAAATCGCACCGCTCACCGGAAAAAGCCGGTCTTACTATTCATCAAACCAATATCGCCGGTTCAGTATTTCAGCAGACCCGGAGAAATTAACGGCGACACGGTTACAATTGGTCGAATATCCAACTTCAATGCGGCCAATAAATCGGACGATTTATTTTTCCACTGTATCATAATAATATCATTGGTTGGAATCTTGGAAATTCCCGAAAACAACTACTATTGAGAAATTAATTAAAATTATAAATTGTTATTTACAAATGTTATCATATAATATTTTATTAATCTAAATTAAATTATATGATTTTTATTCATCTATGTAAACAATGTTTATTCATCGATAATAAATGTCAAGATAATTTCAAATGAAATGATAATAAAGTAATCCCAGGGGGAAAGAATCATGCATCAACTCGAAAAACCGGACAATTTAGTGGAAATGCTTGAAAAAAGCATAACAGTACATGGAACCAATGAGTGGTTTGGCGTGAAAAACAAGGATAATACCTATCAATGGCACACGTATGAGCAGGTCGGCAAGAGAATCGATAATCTCAGGGGCGGATTGGCATCTCTGGGCATAGGCAGGGGAGATGCCGTCGGCATTATATCAAACAACAGGGTCGAATGGGCCATTGCCTGCTACGCAACCTATGGACGCTCTGCCAGATTTGTCCCGATGTATGAAGCGGAGCTTGTTTCAACCTGGGAATATATCATAAAAGACAGCGGCATAAAAGTACTGTTTGTTTCAACAACGGAAATATACGGGAAGGTCAAGCACCTCTTAAACGGCACAATAAACCTCAAGCATATACGGCTGATAGAGGGAGAGGGCACGGCTTCCATGGCTGACCTGGAAAAAATCGGGGAACAGAATCCGGTTAAATCGATCATTCCCCATCCCGACGAAATCGCGGGATTGATCTACACGTCAGGCACGACGGGAGATCCCAAGGGCGTCCTCCTTTCGCACGGCAACATCAGCAGCAATATTCACGCCATCATAAAATGCTTCCACATGTTACATGAAAACGACCGTACCCTTTCGTTCCTCCCCTGGGCGCACTCGTACGGGCAGGTCTGCGAACTCCACTCCGTGATGCACCTCGGCGGATCCTACGGGCTTGCCGAGAGCCCGGCCACCATCGTCAATGACCTCGCCCTCATACGCCCGACGCTTCTTATTTCCGTGCCGAGGATCTTTTACCGGGTCCATGACGCCATCAGGGCCAACATGAACGAAAAGGGCGGATTGCCCCTCATGCTGTTCAACATGGGCGTGAACAGCGGTATAAAAAGAAGAAAGCTCGCGCGGGAAGGGAAAAAGAGCATGACCGCCAACTTCGCCTTCGCCATAGCGGATACAATCGTCTTTAAAAAAATAAGGGACAAGTTCGGTGGGCGACTGAAAATCGCGCTGACGGGAAGCGCCGCGATAAATCCGCAAATCGCTGAATTCTTCAGCGACGTGGGAGTTCCCCTCTATGAGGCGTTCGGCATGACGGAGGCCTCGCCGGGCGTAACGACCAATACCCCCGATTACAATAAATTCGGAAGCTGCGGGAAGGCCTTTGACAAGGTCACGCTCGTCATCGACAGGGCAAACGAGGATGGTGAAGGAAACGAGGGCGAGCTGATCATTTACGGGCCCAACGTGATGAAGGGATACCACAACAAACCCGAAGAGACACGGAACGTATTGACTGAAGACGGCGGCCTGCGCACCGGAGACAGGGCATTTATCGACGAGGAAGGGTTCATGCACATCACGGGTAGGATAAAGGAATCCTTCAAACTGGAGAATGGCAAGTACATTTTCCCGGCCTCCATCGAAGCGGAAATAATGATGAACAAATACGTGGAACAGGCGATGATTTATGGGCTTAACAAGCCCTATCCCGTCTGCATAATCGTCCCGGATTTCAACATCCTTGAAAAATACGCCGTGGAAAAAAATATTTCCGCTGACCACAATGAAATGGTCCGGTCAGAAGCGGTCATATCTCTACTAGAAACGGAAATAAAGAATCAGCTGGCAAATAAATTCGGGTCCTACGAAACACCCAGGAAGTTTTTGATCTTGCCCGAGGCCTTTACCGTGGATAACGGCATGCTCACTCAATCGTTCAAGTTAAAAAGAAAAAAAGTGATGGAGAAATACTCGGCTGAAATCGATCTGTTATATGCCAATTAATAACGGGCCCGCAGGATACGCGCGGAACGGGCGGTGCTTTTATTCTCCGGGGACGAGGCACGTCCCGCGCGGATCAGGCATCAAGATATTACTTGACACATTCAAGCCGGATTATTCATTAGTCGTACCGGGCAACTGAACGCGATGAAGCAGCAAAAATCATTTTCGAATTTAAAGGAACAGGAGCGGGAAACCCGCAGGAAAATTATCCTTTCGGCGGCGGAGAAGGTATTCGCCTCAAAACCGCTGAGCAAGGTCCGCATGTGCGATATAGCCGGCGAAGCATCCATATCAACGGCGCTCATTTACCGGTATTTTCCCGACCAGCAGACGCTGTTCGTCGAGGCTTTCCTTGAAAGCACGACGAGGATCATCGAAGTCCTTGACTCTTTTCTCACGGACTGCGAGACGGACAGGGGGGGGATTTACCAGTTCATAGACAAATTCATAGATTACCTTACCGGGAACGATTTCTATTTTAAAATGCTGGTCAACTTCATGCTTGACGGAAATCTCAAGCCCGAACTGCTCGACAGGATAATCGAGATCGAACACCTGATCTTTTCCAAGTTTGACGCCGTGATCAGGAAAGTTAAACCCGACGGAGCCGTCAGGGTATACTCCCATGGTTTATTCTGCGCATTAAACGGGATCCTCCTGACCTTCAGAAATAACCCCGGTAAAAGCAGCGAAGAAGTACTCAGGTACATGAAGTCCCTCGGCCGTTTAATCGGGGAAATGCTGGTGGAAGCCATCGAGTCGGACAGGTAATCATACCCGGTACATCCGGCATCCCGTCTTCATATCATGCATGTGGTGTTACAACAATTATGAAAGCGCTCGACATCATCACCAGGGGATTTCCGGCATGGGTGCTCATCGCCAGCGTCATATCCCTCGTTTATCCGCCGGTATTCACCTGGTTCTCCGGGTACTGGATCACCGCCGGCCTGGGGATTATCATGCTCGGTATGGGTGTTACCCTGGCCGTGGACGATTTCCGGCGCATATTGAAATATCCGGGACGGGTTTTCGCCGGCGTCTGCCTTCAGTTCGGCGTCATGCCGATATTTGGCTGGAGCATAGCATATATCTACGACCTTTCCACGCCGCTGGCGGTGGGGCTCATCCTGGTAGCGTCCTGCCCGGGAGGCACCGCGTCCAATGTCATCGCCTACCTGTCCAGGGCTGACGTACCCCTGTCGGTGACCATGACGAGCATCACCACGCTCCTTGCCATCGTCGCCACGCCCTTCTTCACAACCATCCTGGCGGGGAGCCGCGTCGACGTGCCGGCCTTCGGGCTTTTCCTTTCCACGGTGCAGGTGATACTCCTACCCGTGACTGCCGGCGTCCTCATGAACCGGTACCTGCCTCGTTTCACCAGGACGATCCTTCCCGCCATGCCCCTTGTCGCCGTTATATTCATTACCCTTATCGTGGCATCCATTATCGGCGCCGGCAGGGAACATATACTTAACGCGGGCTGGACCCTCATCGCCGCGGTCTTTTCGCTCCACGCCGGGGGTTTCCTGCTCGGCTATATCCTGGCCTTCATCATCACCCGCGACGTGATCACGGCCCGCACCATTTCTATCGAAGTGGGAATGCAAAACTCCGGCCTGGGAGTGGTGCTGGCCCGGAGCAATTTCGCAAACCCGGTCACCGCCATACCGAGCGCCATATCGAGTCTGTTCCATTCCCTCATCGCAAGCCTCCTCGCCGCCTGGTGGAAGCGCACGGCGGACAGATACCGGATGCCGCCTTCCGAAAAACAAATTTCATGACCCCCCTACATAGCGGACAGGGGGGTACGGATATTCTACTCATTGGAGGATATAGATGGCGGCCATATCAAAAAAGAAAATAATAATCATAGCGGCGGCGCTGCTCATCGCAACGCCCGTCATCGCTTATTTCGCCGCAGGGAGCGAAACCAGGGGCATTATCAATTATTACGCATGGAAGACCTTCAACAGTAACAGCGGCGGAGGACATCGGGTTCCCATCAATGACATCACCCTCTATTATGAGATCCACGGCAGCGGGAATCCGCTCCTCCTGATGCACGGCGGCCTGGTCTTCATTGAAAGCTTCTACAGCCAGATCCCAGCCCTGGCGAAAGAGTTCATGGTAGTAGCCCCGGACAGCCGGGCCCATGGGCGAAGCACGGATACGGCCCGTCCCTTGAGCTACCGGCAGATGGCACAAGACATGGCTGCCCTGCTGGAAAAGCTGAAACTGAAAAAGGTGGATATCGTCGGCTGGAGCGACGGCGGCATCATCGGCCTCGACCTTGCCATGAATAGGCCGGAGCTGGTAAACAGGCTTGTGGTTATCGGAGCAAATTTCCGCACCGATGGTATGACACAGGAAAGCCTCGACATGACTGGAAAGATGACTCCCGACACAGCCGAGATAAAGCCGGCCCGCGACTTTTATGAAAGAATAGCCCCTGATCCGGGCCGCTGGCCCGTCTTCCTTGAAAAAGTCAAAGCCATGTGGCTTACCCAGCCGAATTATTCGGCTATGGAACTGGGAAGAATCAAGGCGCCGACCCTCATCATTCTCGGGGAAAAAGACTCAATAAGGAAGGACCACGGTGAGGAATTGCAGCGAACTATACCCGGTTCACAGCTCCTCATTATCAAGGGTGCTTCTCATTTCGTGGGCATGGAAAAGCCGGATGAACTGAATAAGGCCATTATAGACTTCCTTAAATAAACAGGATGGAACGGATATAATACCGATAACTATCGGTACTATATCCAAAATTGAGCCTTTACTCTGACCCTGACATGATTTAAGGCACCGATAACTATCGGCCACCCCCCGATAACTATCATCACTCCTATATCCGGCAAAATAATGCTTGTGTAAAACCCTCCATTCAAGCTATCCTGGGGTCAGAGCAACTATCACACAACCCGGATAACTATCATGGCATCATCCAAAGACATAGAAAAACAGCTCGACGGGATCCACAACTGGGTCCTGGTATCCAACAAGAAAAACGTTCTCCGGGGCATGGAAAAACTCCTGGGCCGGGGCGAGAACATCATCGACCTCCTGGACGGCCTCTATCGCGGTATTAAAATTTCTGATAACAGGGACATTGCCGGGGTCCTCCTGGCTACTGACAGGCGCCTGATATTCGTCACGAGCGAGCTTTCCAGCCCCCTGTACGAGGAACTATCCTTCAACGACATCAAGGGCATCGCATTTGAACGCGCCTTTTCTTCTATTATAGTGACCCTGAAGCTCAAATCGACCCGGGTCACCTTCAAGACCTTTGACAACAAGTCGGCGGTAATAAAATTCATTGATATCATAAACAGCCAGGGCGGCGTAACCGCGGCACCCCGCGAGGACACAACGCTCCGGATCCTTGATGACATCAACAGCACCATGAAGACACTGGAGGAGATGAACAGGACCATCGTCTCCGGCGATGCCGCGGCGGCGGGGGAAAAAGCCGGGGATGAGCTTCCTATAGATGAAAAAAACCTCGATTTTCTGTTCAAGGAAGCGAAGAAAATACACAGGACCGTTGAGGAGCTCCTGGGACTGGTCACCGATAAGGATTTCAAAGGCGCCCTGGTTAACGATATTATCCTGCTGTCATCCCTCTGCAGCATGTCTGACGGGCAGATGTCAGCGGCGGAACTGATCTTCGTGTCGCTGGTGCTGATGCCGCTGAATCCCGACGGCTCCGGGAAGACCGGGACGCTGGCCGAAGAGATATTCAAGGGGGACGGCTTCCCGCCCGGGAGAAAAGGCGATCTCATCGCGTACTGGAACAGCATCTCGGGATATATCAGGAAGATGAAGCCCGGGATGGACCTTGAAGGATATTCCCTGAAGACCATGAACCTGCTTGAAAACCTGGACCGGGAACAGGGCACCAGGAACGCCGACCGTGCCGGCACCGCCCTCTACACCTTCGCCCAGTGCCTCATGAAGGCGGACGGCTCCCTTTCCCCGGAGGAGGAAGAGAGACTCAAGCAGATATACAAGCTCATCAACCGCGGCACCGCCGTTTCATCCACCGCGGTCTCCGTCAAGGAGGCTGAAGAGGAAGAGACCCTGGAAAAGGTGATGGAGAAGATCCATGCCCTCGTCGGCATGGGCAAGATAAAAGAGCAGATCGCGACGCTGGTAAACCTCATCAGGGTGCAGAAGGAGCGGGAGGAGCGGAAGCTCCCGGCGACGCCGCTGTCGCTCCACGCGGTTTTCTACGGCCCGCCGGGCACCGGCAAGACCACCATCGCCCGCCTCCTGGGGAAGGTCTACAAGAGCCTGGGCCTGCTCAAGCGCGGCCAGCTCGTTGAGACCGACCGTGCCGGCCTTGTAGCCGGATACGTCGGCCAGACCGCCATCAACGTCGACAACGTGGTACAGAAGGCCCTCGACGGCGTCCTCTTCATCGATGAGGCCTACGCCCTCATCCCGGATGATATCGGCGGCAGGGACTTCGGCCAGGAGGCGGTCAATACCATTCTCAAAAGGATGGAGGACTACCGTGACCGCCTGGTGGTGATCGTGGCCGGCTACACCGACGAGATGGACCGCTTCATCCTCTCCAACCCGGGCCTGAAATCCCGCTTCAGCCGCTACTTCTACTTCGACCATTACAAGCCGGAAGAGCTTGTAAAGATCTTCGACTCCTTCTGCAAGAACGCGGAATTCAAGGTGCCCGAAGAGGCCCGGAACAGGGCCCTGGCCCTGTTCACGTCCCTTTACGAAAAGCGCGACCGCACCTTCGGGAACGGCAGGGCGGTGCGCAACATCTTCGAGCGCATCGTGGAGCGCCAGGCAAACCGCATCGCCGGCATATCGCCCCTCACGGACGAGATCCTCTGCACCATTGCGGCGGATGATATACCGGAGGAAAAGGACCTTATCGGGTGATTATTGATACAACCTCACCCCCTCAGTCCCCCTCCCGCAGGGAGAGGGCGCGCCGGAGGCGGGGTGAGGTCACCCAAATTTTTACATCAGGATATTATAATGCGGAAAAAAGAATACGAAATCACAGATTTTACGGAGATCGAAGCCATTCTGATGAAGGCCGACATCTGCCGCCTGGCAATGACCGACGGCTCAGTCCCCTACATCGTTCCCCTCAACTTCGGCTACCGGGACCGGACGCTCTACTTCCATACGGGCCTTGCGGGGAAAAAGATTGACCTTCTGAAGAAGAACAATCTCGTCTGCTTCGAGGTCGACGTGGAAGCGGAGCTCATCCGCGCCGATATCGCCTGCGGCTACGGCATGAAATATCGCAGCATCGTCGGCACCGGCAGAGCGGAATTCGTGGAGGAACGGGACGAAAAAAGAAAGGCCCTCGATATCATAATGGGCCATTATTCGCGGCAGGATAAATGGGACTACCGGGAAAATTCCTTCGAACGGACCTGCATCATCAGGGTGACAATAGATACAATGACCGGCAGAAAAGCAGGATAACCGTTACTTGCGCTTGAGCTTTACCACCGGCGGATGGCCCGCGCCGCAGTCGAACTCGCCCAGATCTTTTAGAAATCTTATGACAGCTTTCCCGCCGGACACCTGCATGGCGCCGATGACTTCATCCGCGCCTGATTGAGCCCCGGTTTTCACGAGTTCCACCCTTCCCCTGCCCTGCCTGATGCCGAAGGCGAGCCTGTCGCACATGTGCGCCTGGCCATAGACCGCATTCCAGGTTCCCGTCAGCTCCCCGTTCTGCGCGAGGGCGATGACCAGGTCCGCGGACACGCCTGCCGTTTCCGAGACATAGGTTCCGGCGCAGGTCACCAGGAGATTGATCATGGCCCTGACCTGTACCGCGTTCGAGCATGTATCGCCGAAATAATTTTCAAGCTTTTCCAGGCTGGCAAAATCCTTCCCGTTCCAGTCCATGACCGCCACGACCATGAGGGGATACCCGTCCGGCCCCTTCCGGTTTCCCCTGACGGGAATCAGGACCTCCTTTTGCCCGTCTTCGTCCACGTCCGCGAAGAGGGCCGGACCGACGCCGGCATTGTCCACGGTGAGGTTATCGAACTGCCGGAGATCGGGAAGATTAACGGCCCGGTATGACCTGTCCTTCTGCGGGATGAGGGCCATGCCCGCGTAGCGGCAATCGGCGCTCGCCTCTTCCCTGTGAATGACGAGAATCCCGTTTTTGAACGGCCCGAAGTCCCCCCGCGACGCGGACACAACCACCGAACCTGCGGGGACGCTCCGCCGGGCCCGTTCGTCCGTATCATCCGCGCTGCCGCGCCGGGCCGGCGCCGCAGCAGCGGTGACAGCCATTAATAATACAACAGATGTTATGGATATTTTTTTCATCGGTCCCATCCCTCACCTGCGATATAATTCGGGGATGGCGGGCTGCCTGGTAGCATCCATGGACATGTCGTCCCCTCATGGTAAAATTGATCAGCGTTCTTATAGACTATAGATGATTTTATAGGCCCCATCACTCCCCGGGGGAGCATCGGGAATCTCCTCGAAGGATATGCCCTTGCTCTGTTTGGCCCGCTGGAATACCGCCTCGGTGACGAGGATTTCCCACGCGTCGGCGGTGTCCTCGCCGAGCTTGCTCGCCGCGTTCACCTCCGCGCCGAACACGTCGGTATCGCCGATCCTGAGCATCTTCCCGTACCCGAGTCCGACGCAGAGAAGGACCTTCTCCTCGTCTGACTTTTCCACGTTGTACGTTTTCAGGGTGCGCTGCATGGTGATGGCGCACTGGATCGCCTTGCCGACGTTGCGGAAGATGACCAGGAAGCTGTCGCCCTCCACCTTGAGGAGTATGCCGTCGTTGTTCTCGATAATGGGAATGAGGATCCGCTCCGACTCGTGGATGGTCTGCAGAAAATGAATGATTCCGAACTTGGCCACGCCCCGGGAAAATCCCGACAGGTCGGTAAACATGACGCACCAGGTTTCGCCGAAGAGGTCCCAGATCCGTTCATTGATTTTTTCCTTGTCGGAACCCGGCTTGAGCCGCTCCGTGATGAGCTTCTCGAGACGGTCCTCGGAAGCGCTGACGTTAATAGATCTCCTGTCTCCCATGATTCTCCTCGCTGTTATAATGATTTATAGTAGACTTGTTGCAATTCTTTGATAACTAAAGGGATCCAAGGGGCGAAGCCCCTTGAAAAGCCCCCGCAGGGGTCCCATGCGCCCAACAGGATGTTGCAGTGCAGACACCGCACAGGACGTGCAATAAGGCGTCTGCCGAGCGCGAGACGCCAGTTTCGCAACAAATCTATTTTTCACTTCTTATTCATGTTATCTTCAGAATATTTTCTCCACTTCTCCGCCTCGGGATAATCGGGCTTGAGCTTCAGCACTCTGGCGTAGGCGTCCCGCGCTTCCCGGTACCGCTTCTGCATGTAGAGGGCGCCGGCCAGGTTGAAAAGCGCATCAGTATAATCGGGCTTTTTCCTGAGGGAGGACCGGAACCACTTTTCCGCGCCGGGCCATTCCTTTAATCCGTAATAACCCAGGCCGATCGTGTAATAATACTGCGGGATATTTGAATCCGAATCCACCGCCTTTGTCGCATAGTCGACGGTCTGCCGGTACTCCTTTTTATCATAGTAAAGCAGGGCGACATTGTGTAGGCTTGCGGCGTGCCGGGGGTTGACCGCCAGTATCTTTTTATACTCCGCCATCGATTCGTCTTTCCTGCCGAGTTCCGAGAGGGAATGGGCCAGTCCCCATCGCGCCACGATGAGTTCGGGGTTGACGTTCAGGGCCTGTGTGATGAACCTGTTCGACTCGCTTCCCTGCCTGCCCATCTCCTTGTAGCCGTAATTGGTGACCGTGGCCTTGACGAACAGTATTTCAGCGTCACGGTCGTTCAGGGCATAGGCCCGGTCTATGACGGTGCGGGCGTTGTCGAAGTCGTCATTATTTATGTAGGCCAGGCTCAGGGCCCGGTGCGTCTGGTAGAGATTCCTTCCCAGCTCAACGGCCTTCTTCCCGTCCCGGATCGACTGCTCCAGCCTCGGCCTGAAGTTGCCGCCGCCGTACTTGATGTGGTATCCCCACATGGAGTTGACCTCGGACATGCCGGCGTATGCCAGGGCAAACTTCGGGTCCCGCGCAGCCGCCTTCCGGTACAGATCGATGGCCCGCGAGTACTCGGCCGGGTTGAACTTGAGGTGCTCCATCCTGGCCTGGATGTAATACTGGTATGCCAGGTAGTCGTTAGTAGAAGAGATGTACTCGTTCATGTTCTCGGTCTGCTTTTCGTTGACCCTGCCGTTGATGGCGCTGGTAAGCTTTTTCGCCAGGTCCTCCTGGAGCTCGAAGATCCGGTCCGGGTAGGGGCCGTGGACCGACGCGGCCTTCAGCACCTTGCCGCTGTCCACGTTCACGAACTTCGCGTCCAGGCTGATCTGTTTTCCGACCGTGTAAAAGCTCCCGTACACGATATAATTCCCGTTAAGCTTTTCCTGGGTCAATTGCCGCAGGCGTTCCATGTTTTTTTCGTCCCCGGCGCCGACAGCCTGGTTAAATTCGGAATTGTCCAGGAGATATTTTTTCACCCGGTATGAATCGATGATGATAAAATTATTCACGTTGGAGAGGGCCCCCGACAGGGTCTCGCCGATACCGATGGAGAGGGTCTCCAGCTCCAGGTTTTTTTCCTTGTTGATTTTATCAAAGGGCAGAACGACGATTTTATAATCAGCGGCGGCAACAATCACCGGGACCATCACGAGGAGCATCAGCATGCAGCGGGCCATTTTTTTCATAGCAATCCCCCTTGGCGGCAATGATAAAAATATATATAGCCGCGGCGATAACCTGTCAATATTAATACCGGCTCCCGGAAATAAATCAAATCCGCTACATCCGTGGTGAACCGGCCCGGATATTTCGGTCATGATTTCACTGCGATGCGCCGATAGAGAATCCAGAACATTTACTTATCGGCAGGGGCTCCGGACCATGAAAAAAATCATCATCACCGGGACATCAGTTCTGATACTGCTGGGCCTGGTCTCTCTTTCCTTCAATACCATGGAATACCACATCGGTAAACCGGCCTTCGCGCTGTGCACCACGGAAGGCATTAAAAACGATTGCTGCTTCAAGTTTTTCAAAGTTCTCGAGGGTGATGCCGTTGTCGAGAATATGAAAACCAGGGAAAAGAAGGCCCTCGCCGAATTCAAGCGCTGCATGATGAGAGACATCGGCTGTTCCGTCGAGATGACCGAGCTGAAATCAAAAAGCGCTCAACAGATCAGAACAATCTGCGAATAAAGACGCCTGGACCGCACAGTTCCGGCGCCAAAATTGTTATTGCAATTATCCGGCGCCGCGGCACATTGTGGCTAACCGTGCGTACACGGGAAAACGTGACATGAATACACCGACATTTGAAGAGATTATCCGTCAGGACATAGACTCCCTGCGCAGGTGCCCCAATGGCCTCGACTGCGGGGGATGCCCCGATGACCTCTGCGTCAAGGTCGTATCGGTTGCCGATTTCCCCACGGATTACGGCCGCTTCCGGATCATCGGGTTCGTAAACAACAAGGACGCGAAGGACCACACCATCGTGCTGAAGGGCGATGTGGGGGACGGGGAGAATATCCTCACCCGCATCCACTCCTCCTGCCTGACCGGCGACGCGCTGGGAAGCCGCCGGTGCGATTGCGGCCCCCAGCTCCACGAGGCCCTTGACATCATCGAGAAGGAAGGCAGGGGGATTCTTCTCTACCACATGGAAGAGGGCCGCGGGATCGGACTCATGAACAAGCTCCGCGCCTACGCACTCCAGGACCACGGCCTGGACACCGTGGACGCCAACACCATCCTGGGCTTCAGACCGGATGAGCGCGACTACCGCATTCCGGCGGAGATGCTGAAGAAAATCGGCGTCATCAGCGTGCGCCTGTTGACCAACAACCCGGACAAGGTGGGCCAGCTTGAGCAGTACGGCATCCGGGTCACGGAACGGGTCCATCATGAACTGGCTTCAGACCGGTATTCACAGCGGTACATGGAAACTAAAAAAGAGCGATTCGGGCATATTCTGCATCTTGACCACAAGGAAGACGAGCGGTACTGACCGGTGGGGATAAACCGCAACTGTATTGACAAATTACACCAATGCGATATATTTGCAATGTGCCTGCCTCCTTCGGCGGCGGAGCGCATTATATACGACCCAGAGTAATCATTACCACGAGGTGTGTTTATGTTCGAAAAAACCAAGCTCATCATGGCCCTGACGTTTACACTATGCTTCCTCTCCTACAGTTTTCTGGTTGGGAAATTCTACGACAAGCTCCATATTAGCCGCACCGCCATGATCATTATATGCGTTATCCTGACCGTGGCCGTGGCGGCATCGTTTATTGTCGACCTGATTGCCGCGAAGCACTCTGCAGGCCAGGCGCCCAAGGGCAGGGAATAGGCCGCTGCGGCCACTCGCGGTACCGGCGGAGCATCTCTCATGGAAGCCATATACAACAGGCGGAGCATCAGGAAATTCTCATCCCGTCCCCTGCCCAGGGAAACGATCGAGGCCATTATCAAGGCCGGCATGAACGCTCCCTCGGCGGGAAACGAGCAGCCGTGGCATTTTATCGTCATTGACCGGCGGAAAGTCCTCGAGGAGATACCGTCAGTCCATCCCCATGCCGAGATGGTCAAACAGGCGCCGGTGGCGATACTGGTGTGCGGCGACCTCCTGCTGGAAAAGCACGAGGGCTTCTGGGTGCAGGATTGCGCCGCGGCGACGGAAAACATGCTCCTTGCCGCCGCGTCGCTGGGGCTCGGTTCGGTATGGCTCGGCGTGTACCCGCGCAATGACCGGGTTGAGGGCCTCAGGAAACTCCTCAACCTTCCCGACCATGTCATACCCTTTTCCCTTCTCCCCATCGGCCATCCGGCTGAAAAAAAGGCCCCCAAAAACGACTTTCATCCCCTGAGGATCCACTATAACACATGGAAAGGCGGGGCATCGTAACCGGGATGCTATTATGTATATGATAAATCCCAACAGTATTACAATTGATTTTAATAATTAATAGTTGAAAAAAAACCTGCTCTTTGTTACATTATGTATAGTTAATCCATTTCCGGTAAATAACATGAAAACACCCAAACCTCTTCGGAATTTTTTTATCTTTATTATTTTGACAGCCAGTGTGGCTTTCCTTTCCTGTGACGTATTTGAAGATACGTCGGATTATGATATTCAAATCATGATTGTTTGCAGCGGAAGCGGCACCCAGGAATTTACCGCCACTTTTATTATTGATAACAAGACGCCCTTACCCATAGGCGCCACGATAAGTTCTTTTATTTACCCTGCCGGTAAAATTGAAGCAGCGACAATATCAGCGACAAGAACAAATAGCACGGACACCCTGATGATACTTGTCTACAAGGACGGTACACTGGAAGATAAGGGATATGCTGTTCTGCAATCATGCAACACGAGCAGCTCCACGACCTATTGCTCGGATACCTTATCCCTGCAATATGAAATAGACGCGAAAGACGAGACAACATCCGGCACCGCAGCGGCAACTTCATCAACGACGAGCACCACGACGAGTGAATGACACCCATGACAACAACCCTGGTGCAATCCTGAACCGCCGCCTTCCGCGGCGGTTGGCATATGCAGGCATCTTTACCCGCATTCATTTAGAAATGAGCATTCCCGCCCGCCGGTATGGCGGGCGAAATCCAGGAGTTTCATAATGACATCTTCGCAGACATGGCAGTACGACGAAATGAGGCATGTCGGAACCGATTACAACAGCGAGGCGGAGGTGGAAAACTACGACAGGCGCATGTCCGCCATACGGGACATCCGGTCGGAGACAGAGGAAATCATATCATCCCTCGACCTTTCGCCGGAAGGCTCTCTACTCGAATTCGGGTCCGGCACCGGGGAATTCGCCGCGGCTGTTTCAGAACGGTGCCGCCTGGTATACGCGGTCGATATATCGCCCGTCATGCTGGCCTACGCGGAGAAAAAGGCCAGCTCCCGCGGCCGCGGCAACATCAGGTACATCAACGCCGGCTTCCTTAACTACCGGCACAACGGCGAACCCCTTGACGCCGTGGTCACCCAGCTGGCCCTGCACCACCTCCCCGACTTCTGGAAGCAGATAGCCCTTCTGAATATGAACGGGCTCCTGAAGCCCGGCGGAAGACTCTACCTGCGGGATGTCGTGTTCTCCCTTAAACTGGAAAAATACGAAGCCACCGTCAACCATGTCCTCGATAATTTCAGAAAGATCTCCGGCGAAGAAATGATGGAAAAATTCTCCAACCATGTGAGAAACGAATATTCAACCTTTGACTGGGTCATGGAAGAGATGCTCTATCGGGCCGGATTTGACATCGAGCGCGCCGATTACGGCGACAACTTCATGGCCGTGTACGTCTGCATGAAGGCGCGGGACGAATAGCGCCCGGAACAGTTCATCGCCTCGTCGCCGGTCATGCTGCCGATTGACGATGCGGGTCCGGACGAATCTATCCGGCAGTCCCTAGAGATGGGAATCGGCAATCATCAATAATATTCAGGCGAGGCTGCATTATGACCAACGAATACATCAATTTCATAATATTTCTCGAAAATACCCTTGCGACCTTCTATCAGAAAATAAAAAACCTTGCCCGCCTTGAAGGGGCCCGGAACATTCTGGAGTTCATGGAAATCCATTCCTTCGAGCACGCGAAAATTATAGAAGAACTCAAGGAGCAATTCCCGAAACCGGTCATGCGCGAAAACATGATCGCCGATTTCCAGAACAACCTCCTCGATAGTGTTTTTAAAAAAATCACCGAAGAGAAAGACATACTCCAAGCCCTCACGATACTGGCGGATTCCGAGGAATCCCTCGGCAAGCTCTACGAAAGCATGGCGCGCCTTCTTAAAAAAATGGCTGACCACAACCTGATGATAGCGGAAAAAATCGAAGGAATCGCATTGCAGGAATACAGCCACCGTGATCTTCTTCTGAAAGACCGGGACCGTCTCGCGAAAAAGCTGTCATAACGCAGCAACCATCTCACCAGTGCGCCCCATTACCGATTGTGGCTGATATCCGACCGGATATCCGGTCTATTTTTTTTTTAAAAAATTCCCGGAAAAGACTCAAAGAAATTTGACGTTTGTCTTTTTTCATTATAGATTAGATTGGTTGTAAACAGGATTGCTTCATGATGATTGCAATCAATGTTAATAACAACCTATCATGATTTATTTGCGTCTACTCCTTAAACTATCCCCGCCACAGCGGGGATCTTTTTTTGCATCCACGGAAGCGGCACCGATAGTTATCGGTATACATCAGACTTTACCCTTTCCCCGGGATAACATTATGCAGAATAATGCATTTTACTCTGACCCCCACCCCATTTTTCTTGACAATACCTGATTTTTGTTCCACTGTCCCAGGCCATGAAACGCCTGCCATTACTGTTAGTCCTCGCAATCTGTTCCCTGCACCTCACTGCATGCCTGATGGCCCGGCAGCACCAGATTATCCGGAACATCGACGCCCTGGCCGGGAACCAGCGGTTTGACCCGGCCCTGTTCAGGGAGATCGACCGTTATGCCCTGGGGACCCCGGATACGGCCATGGAATCGATTGATACCCTCGCGTCGTATCTTTCAAAATCATCCTCCGGCGACCTGGGGAGGGTCAGGGCACTTTGGCGCTGGATAACGGGTCACATCGCTTATGATGCCGGTAAAAAGAATTACTCGGCCGGGGAAACCCTGCGCGACAGGAAGGGTACCTGCCAGGGCTATTCCGAGCTCTTCGTTGAGCTGGCGCCGAGGATGGGGGTCAGAGCACTCGAAATTACAGGCTACACCAGGGGCTCCGGTTACCGCCCCGGTGACAGGGTCATTAATAACCATGCCTGGAATGCGGTGTTAATTGACGGGAGATGGTATCTCCTGGATTGTACCTACGGTGCCGGGCACTTCAAAGGGGGCCGATATTACCCGGAATACCGGGAGCATTATTTCCTTACTCCGCCTGCGGAATTCATCTATACCAACCTGCCGGAATTGCGCCGGTGGCAGCTCATCCCCAGAAAGATCAAAAAAAATGAGTTTGAGCGCATTCCTTTTTACCGTTATGGCTACTTCCAGTACGGCCTCCGGCAACTGGATGAAAACCGGTCCTGCGTTATATCATGCACTAATGAATTGAAACTCCGCTTTGCCGCACCGCAGGGCCTGGTAATGACCGTCAGAGTGCGGGACGGATCGGGAAAAACCGTATCCCGGCCCGCGGTTATACGGGAAAAAGGGGATATTGTGATACACGCCTTGTTCTCCGGACCGGGTGAATATCACCTTATCGGCTGGATCAGTCCCGCGCGCAGGCCGAAGGATTACTCGTGGGCCTTTACCTACCTGGTCAGGGCACGGTAATCCTTTCCGGTGGTCTTGTAATAAAACAGCATTTATCAATTAATTTACCGGCATTATTAATCCATACTTGACATAATCCGCCTCTTTTTTTAGTGTTACACGGGTTACACTGATTATTAACCCATATGCCAATCCCATGATTCAGGCCATCCGGCCCGGGCTTCATGGGACATCCTTTCCGGCAAGCGCCGGGCGGTGATGGAATTGAATACGCGCCCCATCCGGGGAGGCGTATCAGAGCGCACTTCATCCCTATACTCTCAACGAGGTTACTGTATGCCAAAACGCAATGATATCCAGAAGGTGTTAATAATCGGATCAGGTCCCATCATCATCGGCCAGGCCTGCGAATTCGATTACTCCGGCACCCAGGCATGCAAGGCCCTGAGAAAGCTGGGATACAAGGTTGTTCTGGTTAATTCGAATCCCGCAACAATCATGACAGACCCCGGCATGGCAGACATCACCTATATCGAACCCCTCAACGCTGAAACCATTACAAAGATCATAGAAAAAGAAAGGCCCGACGCGCTCCTCCCCAACCTGGGCGGGCAGACCGGCCTGAACCTTTCCTCGGAGCTGCACAAGAACGGCATCCTCGATACATTCGGCGTGAAGATCATCGGCGTTGAAGCCGATGCCATCGAACGCGGCGAAGACCGCATCGCTTTCAAGGAGACCATGAACAGCCTCGGCATAGAAATGCCGCGCAGCAATCCGGCCTTCTCCGTTGAGGAGGCCGAAAAAGTCGCCGAGGAGCTCGGATACCCGGTGGTGATCCGTCCCGCCTACACCATGGGAGGCACCGGCGGCGGCATGGTCTACAACGTGGAGGATCTGCGAACCGTGGCGGCGCGGGGACTGGCCGTCAGCATAGTGCACCAGATACTGGTGGAGGAATCGGTGCTGGGATGGGAAGAGCTGGAGCTCGAAGTGGTCCGCGACGCGAGGAACCAGATGATAACGGTCTGCTTCATCGAGAACGTGGACGCCATGGGCGTCCACACCGGCGATTCCTACTGCACGGCGCCCATGCTCACCATCGCCCCCGAGCTGCAGCAGAAGCTCCAGAAGTATTCATATGATATCGTTGAAGCCATCCAGGTCATCGGCGGAACCAACATCCAGTTCGCCCACGACCCGAAAACAGGCCGCGTCGTGGTCATCGAGATCAATCCCCGCACGTCCCGCTCTTCGGCGCTCGCGTCCAAGGCGACCGGGTTCCCCATTGCCATGGTTTCCTCAATGCTCGCGGGAGGGCTTACCCTCGACGAGATCCCCTACTGGCGCGACGGCACCCTGGAGAAATACACGCCGTCCGGCGACTACGTGGTGGTGAAGTTCGCCCGCTGGGCCTTCGAGAAGTTCCGCGGCGCCAAAGACAAGCTGGGCACCCAGATGCGCGCGGTCGGCGAGGTCATGTCCATCGGCAAGAACTACAAAGAAGCCCTGCAGAAGGCCATCCGCTCTCTGGAGACCGGCCGCTACGGCCTCGGCTTCGCCAAGGACTTCAACAAGCGGTCACTGGACGAGCTCATGGCCATGCTCAAGGAGCCCACCAGCGAGCGGCAGTTCATCATGTATGAGGCCATCCGCAAAGGCGCGACGACCGAAGCGTTGCAGGCCCGCACCCATATCAAGGCGTGGTTCATCGAGCAGATGCGAGAACTGGTGGAACTGGAGGAGGAGATCCTCACGTACCAAGGCGCCTCGATCATCCCCGATGAGCTCTTAGTGCGCGCCAAGAGAGACGGTTTTTCCGATGTCTATCTGGCCAGACTCCTGGGTTGCTCCGAGTCCCAAGTCCGCGACCGGGGGCAGGCGCTGGGCATCGAACACGGCTACGAGGCCGTGCCGGTGAGCGGGGTCGACAACGCCGCCTACTACTACTCCACCTACAACGCGCCCGATACGGTGCCGGTGAGCGAC